>NZ_JBMAXV010000007.1:0-222521 GCF_048589245.1 Klebsiella sp. 10982 | reverse complement strand
GGCTGCCCACTACAGGCTGCTAAACCCGGCACCTGAACTTGCAGGTACGGGTAAACGATACCGTGATTGGCTCACTGCGGCAAGGCCATTTTTTTGAAGTCAGATCGCAGAAATGAACAAACCACATCAGTAAGCTTATACAAAATCATGGTATGCTCAAAAATGTATTCTGATTTTCTCAGAAAGGAAAATAGACGTGGAAAAAATCCAAAACGATATTGATACACTTTTAGTTTTTATGAACGATGATTTAGAAAACCAAGGGATGACAATTAAGCAAGCATACTTTGACTTTACCGAAGGAGCTGGTGATTTTGTTTCTTTTACCAAAAAGAACGACTGGAATAAAGATGACCTCTACAAAATTATTAGGATATGTATAACACGTTCTCTTATTATGAACGATTATGGAAATACTTTCTGCGCGATCAAAATTACAGAAGAGGGTCAGAGCAGAGCGATTTCCGTAAAGCATGGTAAAAAACGCGCCTATGAACTCGGAGCAAGTATGCAAATAGCAACACTCAACGTCAATGGTCCTGCTCAGGTTGGGAACGGAAACACTCAGAATTTCAACATGGTGTTCCATGAACTGGAGCAAAAAATTGATGCCTCAGAGGCTTCTGATGAAGAGAAAAAAGAAGCCAAAAGCCGACTCACTAAATTACTCGAGCATCCTCTGGTTTCAGCAATTACAGGCGGTATTGCTGGTGGTATTTCTGGCATAGCCGGATAAAGTGACAAACACATGGGCGAATTAAGAAAAAATATCAGTCTGCATTGTACATTCTGTCATTCTACACAGTTCGCCATTCCCTATGACGGTTATGAACCCCATCATGGTAGCGTTGTTGTTTGCGCGCAGTGTGGGCGTGAAAATGATTTCACGTCTTTATTGCTCGTCGTTAAATCTAAAGGAATAGATATGGCTAAAGAGTATGCTGAAAAAGCTATTGAGGATATGAAAAAAGAGTTAATTAAATCCTTTAAAGGTAACAAGTTCATAAAAATAAAATAGCTATAGATTATTTTTAGTAAATGAATCTAATCAACCATATAAAATATCGAATCTATTTAATCATTTAAAAAGGCTCTGATAGGTAATCAAAGCCTTTATTTTTCATAATGCTATTTCAGTTTAAGCCAACAATCCCAAAATTCGTTAACCTCGGAGAAACAACCTTTTTCAGCTAATTCCTCTATCCGTTTCTTAAATATATTAATATCTATAAATTGCTCTAACCCCTTAATATTAACATGGGTCTTTCTTCTGGCAACTAAATCTCCCATCGTTTGAGTCCATCCGTAAGAGGTAAATGCAATTGCAATTAATCTAATACTTTCGTCATCGTCAAGGAGAGTTTCTATCCATTGCTTAATGCGTAAATCATTTTCTCCGAGTAACTGTTGCCATTGATATACCAATAATGAAAAGTCCTTATGCCTTAATAAAGCATAACCGTTATCCCTATCAAGTTCCCTAGCAAAACGATCTGCCAGCATCGTTCTCAGATACCCAGCATCTTCTTCAGTTGTTAAGCATTTGTCTTCACACTCTGGTGGTCTTTCATCAGTAGGGTGATAATCTGTCCATGCCGAATTTGTAAAATCCGCTAACCAACCTAATGAGGCTTGCCTACAAGCAGAGACAAATATTCCTGAACGCTCCACCAGCGACAATCTCTCTCTAGTCAGAGCACGCAATAACCAGTGTAGCCGAAATGCGTTATTGCTAAAATCCAGTCCTCTGGCTTGATCGGCATCGATATCCATCTCGTCCGCAATTTCAAATAATGCAGTCAGAAGCGGTTCTATGTTATCTACTGAAATTTTCTCAGCATTGACTTTCAATTCATGTAATATAACAGCCGCTTTTGTACCACCAGTACTACGATTAATAGTTAAAGAATCTCGCAATACACTTTTGATATATTCAATATCGGATATTTTTAACAAAATATCATTGAGTTCCTCAGCGGATAAAACATCACAACCTATAGAGAAACGAAAATATGTGTCAAAATGAGTGATTGAGCACACACGCCGCTCTCTGGACCATACCAATTCCCTATCATGCGTATACACCATGTTAGTCCAGACACTTTCCAACGCAGGAAATATTCTTTTCAATAAAGAACGTAATCTATTCTGTTGTTCTGGTTCTTTGTTTTTAAAAAATAGACCATCAAATCTCTCAGCTACCTGAGTCTTACTTGTCTGATCCCTCAACTCTATACTACAAAGTAATGATTTATTCTGCCTTATCGCGCGGTAAATATCCGAATGCAGTAAACGTAATACTTCCAGCGCAACAAAATCGGCAGCATTGACGTCCCCAGCGACAGCAGGCCATGTGACAGAGAGTGAATTAACAAACCGGGCCACATCCCTTGGCGTTCGCATCTCGTCTGCAATTCCCTCATAAAAAATATTTAAAAATCGAACTACCTGCTCATCAGGAATATCACCGCAAATAACACCTACTTGTTCTAACAGGTGCCGTTGCACATCACTCATTATTGGTTCAGGTAATTCAAACGCTGCCTGAACAATTTTTTCTAAATAATGTGGCCCCTCGGAAGGAAATCGTTCACTCACAATTTTCTCTGCCAGAAGTCGATCATATACGAGCAAATACATCACATTTGGAAGACGTCCAACAGATTTCACTAGTCGAAAAATCAATAACGCTTCATCAGGAGAAAGTCTGTCAATATCATCAATCACCACAAGGAATCTCTTTGATTGTTCTTGCAATGACGCTGATAGTTTTGCATGAAGCTTCTCGACACCTTCTTCTTGCTCAATTAACTCTCCCAGCCACTCCATTGCATTACCAGCAACGCCACCGATTCCCCCTGCGCCAACCAAATCTGCTGCTCCACCTAATACTGAACCAGCCTTCAATAGCCTTGCCCCCAACTTAGGAAGAGACTGTTTAAGTTTTTCCCCCAAAGATGGTGATAGCCCCGCATATAATTCACGAAAAAACGCTAATGCCAGTGCTTCTTCGCCCCGAAACCACCAGCAAGCAAAATCGATAATAACAATATCGTCATCTCTAACAGGTTGTTCAAGATGATGTTTAATCAAATTCACAGCGCTACTTTTCCCTGAACCCCAGGGGCCATTAAGCGCAATAACAGAGCCTTGTGGCGACTTCATTTTGAGGATGCTGCTAGCTAGTGTTCTGGCAAAAGGATCTATACCAAACCGATCTTCTGAGGGAATTTGTATCGGTTGATCGTTATAGGATACATCACTCATAGATACTCCCATTTATTTCGCATTTACAGGTTAGGAGGAAATTTATGGATTACCGCTTTGAGTATTTTTAATAACTCCCACGGCATATTTTAAAATAATAAGTTACTGATAATATTAGATATTATTTAATATTTCCCTAGTAGAACCCAACTTAAGTCCTCTGCTGATAAATTTGTTCTAAGCCTGACATCCTTTCTCATTTCTGTTGCCATTTTGATAAAAGCATTTCTTTGCTCATTGGTATTCATTGTTGCTCCTAATTGCTCAAATTTTGAAAATGAACGAATAACGGAACTGGAACCATAAAGGCATATTCTAGCTTTCGCATCTGCGAGCTTTATAAAGCTGTCACTTTTCAGGGATCTTCTCTGGAGAACAAAATAGCGTAATTTGTGCCAACTCACATACGCCATTTAAATAATTCATATATGCTTTTGACTTTAACTCTCTTAAAGAACGTGAATACTCTATCTGTCTTGTAAAAAAATATTGTAGAAATGCACCAATAATAAGTCCAGCAAAAGGCAAATACGGTATTATTTTCTCCAGCATGCTTCTTCCCTCATTTATTTAATAAGTGTATTAGTACCATTCAAAATACACTATCTTCTACACCTAATTATTTTTACGCTACCAACACTACATATTAGTGTTGTGATTAAATAACCATCTCAATGCAACAACAGAAAATATCAAAATCACAAATCAGGGATAAACCCTTCTTCCCGCAGAACCTTAATCACCCCACGTATCAGATACGAATTAGAAAACTTCGCCGTATAGGAACGAGCCCCTTCTTCTACCGGCTGGAGCAATCCCCGCTCAATCAGCTTACCAAGCTGATAAGTCACCTGCGTCGGTTTCAGATCAGGCAAAACGGTACGTAGATCGCCCGCTTTTATCGTCCCCAACTCGACGGCGCGTTTCAGTACCTTCGATTCCAGCAGATTTATCAGCCCTCGCTCCGACGAAAAATCGATAGCCGGATACAGGATCTTTTCGCTCAGAAAAGCGTGGCTTGTCAGTTGATCGACTTTCTTCAGCTCAGAGGAGATCCCCGAAAGCACATATAAGCACCATTCTTCCAGCCCCTGTTCTGTGCCCTTATCGGCTAACGAAAGCATGGCGTAATAGCGCTCACGATCATTACAGAATACCGCAGTTGGATTGAGAACCCGCCCACCAGCCTGAACATTAAAACCATACTTGATAAGCAACGCATAGGTCAGCAATCTGACCGTTCTGCCATTACCATTGCCAAAGGGGTGTATCCAGCCAAAGCGGTGATGCACCAGCGCAATCTTCATCAGATCGTACTTTGGCTTATCGGCACGATTAATAAAGGCCGTCAGTTCCGCCATATAATCAGGAACGCGAATGTGGTCCGGCGGTAAATGGTCAGACTGAGCGATACTGACGTTATGTTGCCGATATGCGCCAGGCGTTCGGTCACCTTCCTGTTGCAGCCCGACTACCGCCAGGCTATGCAACTCGCGGATAAAATATTCCGTTATCTCATCGCCGTTGTTCAGGTATTCGTCAATGAACTCCATCGCGGTTTCAATATTATTGATTTCTTTGAGCTGGTCCGTCGAACTCTGGGTTCCTTCAACCTTACTTTCAACATAGTCGGCAAGCGTGGTGTGGTTTCCCTCAATCCTTGCAGAACCAAGACTCTCCAGCATGTGGAAAACGGCCTTCAACTGCGCAAACAGGATAGGATGAACATCGGTTTCCAGCCGCAGGTGCCGGAGTAACTCCAGCTCTGTCAGCGCATCGACCAAAGGGGAGTCAAAGCTGGGATTCAGAAGCGAGAGTTCAAAGTGATTAAATTGAGCCATGATGTTTAGTTATCTCATCTGGTGCATGACAATATCTCAAAAGTATAGCAAAAATACTAATATAATCTATAGATTAGAAAGATCACCTTTTCTAATTATCTCAAAAACCTTTGTTCCAACATATCAAATGTAAGTTTGAACGATGTTCAATGCGAAGAGGGATGGGACTAATGCAGCATGGTTTTTTTAGCGCCGCTATGTGTGGAGTTCCCCCACTATATGTGGGCCTCAGGCCGTTATGTGTGGACCTGACTCCACACATAACTAAAGTAAGCGTTCCCGGCAAATATTTATTATTTTATCGCAAAATATCACTCCCTCACTTTCCCATTATCATCAAACAATGTATCCCATTGTTGAATATCAACATCGTCTAATATCAGACAGTCTTTGGTAATTTTTTTTAATTCCGCAATTTTCTTACTATCAGCAAACGGAACAAAAGATACGTAATCTCTCTCATATGTCTCATCCCTGATTTTTACCACTGCCATAGGACAAATCAGGTTTTTACTTTCCACAGAAAATACACTCACGCCTTTAATGTAAAAATGTTCTCCCATATCTGATAGCACCTGAGTATCCCATGACGTTTTATGAAACATAGCAGGTTTATACTTTTCTCCGTTAATGAGATAAAAATGTGGTGTTTTACTAACAAGACCAATCGCATTGAGTGATGAATATATAAATATTGTTGAGACATTAGGGAAGAATAAAAATGTCACCAAAACCACCCCCACAATTGCCAATGATATTTGATGAATGGCTGAAACAATACTGCATTTTGTTCTTTCCATACTGGTAAAATAAATAATTGAAGGAAAAAACGTAAGAAAAGAGAATGCAATCATAAATAACAGTGCAAAAATTACAGCAGTAGTACTTTCCCCTTTACTTGACTGCATCAGGAACGAGATCGGGATAGAAATTGACAATGTCGCAGAAAAAGTCCCAAACAAATTTACGAGTGTATGCCCGATAAAAACCCCTATATTACTTATTACACCATCATCTTTATTCCATTTAAAATTTCTCATTAACGTCAGGAATACAAAGCAAAATGACAAAAACAAAATAATTGAGACTATTAGAACAATCCCTGGTTCATATCCCTTAGTTACTTTCGCCACTTCAGGTATGAATGGGATAAAAACCATAGCCAAATACAGTATGGATAAACACAAACATGCAGCAGGAAGCTTCGATAATACACTCACAGCACGACTGTTTTTTTCATAAGTTGACTTAATAACTATCAATATAAAACTGGGTACAATCAATGTCATTGAAATTGCCAGTGCAAATACCATAACTGAAACCAAAATCGACATAAGCCCAGCATTAAACGAAAGTATATCAGGGAAAATATCCACTCGCCCTATACTGTTCAAATAGCTCCAGACAACTACTCCTGATAACAAAACGACATAGGGAATAAGCTTAGCAACTCTTTTCCCCGTAGCGCTAAGCATGTTTTTTACGTCCTCTGGCATCCCGACTCCTTGTATGTTCCATGTACGATAAAACGTTCAACTAAATCAATGCCAATAAGTCTATTATTATCAACACCATGAAATTTATGGAATATTGTTTTCCAATGCAATCAAATTCTGTCAAGTTCAATGAATTGCGCCATTCCATCTTGTTCTTATCATCGTCCGATATGTGGAACAATATGTACCGACTTAAAAATCTTATAAATATAGGTAAGTATCCAAACATTCACTGCGGGGAAACTTCCAGAAACGCGGAGGATTTAACTACAATCACTTACTATCTGTGGCAGGCAAATATCTAAAACCGTGTTTAAATGAAAAGGTTCAGTGGACTGCGGATAAAATCTAACTACTTATGCGATTTTCGTGATAACCCTCACAAAACCAAAGCAATTTTATGTGGGGGGCTTCGTGGGGGCGCTGTTTACAAGAAATACCACAAAACCAATAACAAACAGTACGTTAATCGTGGATATGATTCCGAGTCCGGCACCACTTATTTAGAGAACCCAGCCTATGGCTGGGTTTTTGCTTTTCTGCATCCGGACTCTCCATCGAACTGCGTTCGATTATTCGCCGCACAGCGGCTCACCCCTTCGGGGCCAGCGCGGCACGCGCGCTGTTCAACGCCTGCGGCGTTAGTCCGAGTCCGGGCACTAAAATACCGATACCGCCATCCGGAATGCCAAGTGGATTTGCTTTAAATTTAATAAGCACCCCCAATATTAATTCAGATTATTTTAGCTCAATAAAAATATAAATCAGGATAATGGATGATAGCCAGATCAGGCTGAAGATGATGATTGTATTTACTCTTTTGAAGCACAACCAGACGGCAACTGCCATGAAGGTCCCAATAGTAATTGCACTGATTAACTTAACGATTACTACCAATCCAGTCATACCCATTAACTACTATCCTTGTTATGGTTAATCTTCCAGTATTCTATTTGAAATAACAGAAGCGCCTAAACTCAAACAGTGTTGACACTGTAGATGCAGCTCATTTTATGAGCTGAAATAATGCATACAGCCAGAGATATTCGATTGTCGCCATCATATAACTGATATTCGAATGGTCACCCGGATTACCTGATGGATTCTGATAACTGACATACCAGACAACGATATCTTTTGATAATTATATTTAAATAATACCCATCAGGCATGAACCAAATCCCCCAACGTCACCATCAACATCATCGGATCCATTGGCGACGGCTCAAACCCCACCCGCAGGTAAAAATCCCGTGCTTCATCTGACAGGGCGTGAACCAGCATCCCGCGAATGCCGATAGTCTCCGCCACCTGAATCACACGCAGCCCGGCGTCGCGCACCAGCGCCCGTCCAACCCCCTTCCCATGCAGCGATCTATCCACCGCCAGACGACCCAGCACCACAACCGGGATCGGGTCAGGCATATTGCGGCGAAAGCGACCAGGCGCAGTATTTGTCGTCACAGCGCTGGAAGCCAGTGAGTAGTAAGCCATCACCTTCGCGTCGTCGCAGCAGACAAAGGTGCGGGATGCGCCAGTAACCTGATTTCTCATCGCCCGCTGTTTCAGCCAGTGTTCCATGGAATCTATACCGCAGCAAAACGGGGTAAGAATATGCCCGGTATGAAGCGGTTCTGGAGCGGAGATCATTTTTCCTGCTCCCACGGCGCAGGGGTCTGCATGGTTTTACGCAATGCGGCATTGGGCTCAGGAGCCTGATCCAGACGGGCCAGAAATTCCTGATAAGCCTGCGGATCGGCCATAATAATGCGTTGCTCAATCAACGCTTCCTCAGCGGCAGCTCGGGCGGCCTCCAGCACAAAGTCAGTGCGGTTTTTCCCTCTGGCTTTCGCCGCCCGATCAATAAGATCGCGCTCGGCGGGCTTGATGCGCAGGTTCAAGGTTTCGCGTTTCATTGTCATACTGTTTGCGGCTGGCATGGTGTTGTCCTCTTGTGTTTCTCTGGATATAAAGCATACAACATGCGTAACGCAGATGTCATTACGATAAATTTTGAGGGAATCGAATCGGAGTATCGAACCGGACATGCCTTTAAACATTCAAATCTAGTGTTTTGATTTAAAAATAAAATTATGAATCTAACGCAGGGTTTTGATCATTAACCAAAAAACAGATTTATAATAAATTTCAATTTAATAGAGTACTGAATGTTCCCGAGTCCGGGCACCACTATTTAAAGAACCCGCCCAAAAGGCGGGTTTTTGCTTTTCTGTAGCCGGACTCTTCATCGAACAACGCTAACCCGTGATTTCCCTGCTGCGCTTTTCTCCTGGCTAGCCCGCTGCCACTTAACAGCAAGCGCAGGCCTATTCCCCATAGAATCTTTTCGCAAATGCATTTTCAGATATCGGATAACGTGCTGATTAAAATCGCCATTTTGTCGCCAAAAGCGGCTAAATCGCCCTTTTCTGGCAATCGATCCGCCCAGGTGGCTGCCCTGCTTTCCTTCCAGATGGCCAAATAGCATCTTATATTCCATTTGGCGCTAACAGGCAGAGAAATATTCTTTAAATTACCGTTTTTACAGCCCTACCATGCAAAAATATCTTAAACGAGTAGGTAAATGGTTATGTCACTGTTTCATTCCGTGAGCGACCTGATCGGTCATACTCCCCTGCTCCAGTTGCATAAACTGGATACCGGCCCCTGCAGTCTGTTTTTAAAACTGGAAAATCAGAACCCCGGCGGCTCAATTAAAGATCGGGTTGCGCTGTCGATGATTAATGAAGCCGAGCGCCAGGGAAAACTGGCGCCCGGAGGCACGATAATCGAAGCCACCGCCGGCAATACCGGTCTCGGCCTGGCGCTGATTGCGGCGCAGAAAAATTACCGCCTGATCCTGGTAGTGCCGGATAAGATGAGCCGCGAGAAAATCTTTCACTTGCGGGCGCTGGGCGCGACGGTGCTGCTCACCCGTTCCGACGTCAATAAAGGCCACCCGGCCTATTATCAGGATTATGCCCGCCGCCTTGCCGATGAAACCCCAGGCGCCTTTTACATCGACCAGTTTAATAACGATGCCAACCCGCTGGCCCATGCCACCTCCACCGCACCGGAGCTTTATCAGCAGCTGGAGGGCGACATCGACGCCATCGTCGTCGGCGTCGGCTCCGGCGGTACGCTGGGCGGGCTTCAGGCCTGGTTTGCTGAACACTCGCCGAAAACGGAATTTATTCTCGCCGATCCGGCGGGTTCGATCCTTGCCGATCAGGTCGATACCGGGCGCTACGGCGAAACGGGATCCTGGCTGGTCGAAGGGATCGGCGAAGATTTTATCCCGCCGCTGGCCAGGCTGGAGGGGGTGCATACCGCGTATCGCGTCAGCGACCGCGAAGCGTTCCAGACTGCGCGCCAGCTGCTGCAGGTCGAGGGCGTGCTGGCCGGCTCCTCCACCGGCACCCTGCTCAGCGCCGCCCTGCGCTACTGCTGGGCGCAAAGCCGGCCGAAACGGGTGGTGACCTTCGCCTGCGACAGCGGCAATAAATACCTGTCCAAAATGTTCAACGACGACTGGATGCGCCAGCAAGGGCTGATCGCCCGGCCCGAACAGGGCGATCTCAGTGATTTTATCGCCCTACGCCATGACGAAGGCGCCACCGTCACGGCCGCGCCGGACGACACCCTGGCCGCAGTCTTTGCCCGTATGCGGCTGTATGACATCTCTCAACTGCCGGTGCTGGAGGATGGCCGCGTGGTCGGCATCGTCGATGAGTGGGATTTGATCCGCCACGTACAGGGCGATCGCCAACGCTTCTCCCTGCCGGTCAGCGAAGCGATGAGCCGCCATGTTGAAACTCTCGATAAGCGTGCGCCAGAGAGCGAACTGCAGGCCATTCTCGATCGCGGTCTGGTGGCGGTAATCGCTGACAACGCGCGTTTTCTTGGCCTGGTCACCCGCAGCGATGTACTGACCGCCTGGCGTAACCGAGTCGCACAATAAGGAATTTTTTATGTCATCTATTCACACCCTGAGCGTACATAGCGGAACCTTCACCGACAGCCACGGCGCAGTGATGCCGCCGATTTATGCCACTTCCACTTTTGCTCAGCCGGCGCCGGGGCAGCACACCGGCTATGAATATTCCCGCAGCGGCAATCCCACCCGCCATGCGCTGGAAACCGCGATCGCCGATCTGGAAAATGGCACCCGCGGCTATGCGTTCGCCTCCGGACTGGCCGCCATCTCCACAGTGCTGGAGCTGCTGGATAAGGACAGTCACCTGGTGGCGGTCGATGATGTGTATGGCGGCACTTACCGCCTGCTGGAAAACGTTCGCCGCCGTAGCGCTGGTCTGCAGGTGAGCTGGGTGAAACCCGACGACCTGGCGGGAATTGAAGCGGCGATCCGCCCCGATACGCGCATGATCTGGGTGGAAACGCCCACCAACCCGCTGCTGAAGCTGGCGGATCTCAGCGCTATCGCCGCCATCGCGCGCCGCCATAACCTGATCAGCGTCGCCGATAACACCTTCGCCTCGCCGGCGATCCATCGCCCGCTGGAGCATGGGTTTGATATTGTGGTGCACTCCGCGACCAAGTACCTCAACGGCCATTCCGATGTCGTCGCCGGCCTGGCGGTGGTCGGCGCTAACCCCGATCTCGCGGAAAAGCTTGGCTATCTGCAGAATGCGGTAGGCGGCGTGCTCGACCCGTTCAGCAGCTTCCTGACGCAGCGCGGTATCCGCACCCTGGCGCTGCGCATGGAGCGCCACAGCGCGAACGCGCTGCAGCTCGCCGAATGGCTGGAACAGCAGCCCGAAGTGGAGCGGGTCTGGTTCCCCTGGCTGGCCTCGCACCCGCATCATCAGCTGGCGCGCCAGCAAATGGCGCTGCCCGGCGGCATGATTTCGGTGGTGGTGAAGGGCGATGACGGTTACGCCGAACGCATCATCAGCAAGCTGCGCTGGTTTACGCTTGCGGAGAGTCTGGGCGGCGTGGAGAGTCTGGTGAGCCAGCCCTTCAGCATGACCCATGCCTCGATCCCGCTGGAGAAACGCCTGGCGAACGGTATCACGCCCCAGCTGATCCGCCTGTCGGTCGGGATCGAAGATCCCAACGATCTGATTGCCGACTGGCAGCAGGCGCTGCGGGAGGAGTGATTATTCCGACGCGCGGGTCGTTGTCAGCGCGTCGGCCATTCCCTGCTGAAGGTGGGCGATAAACTGCGTCAGCTTCGGCAGGGGCCGACGATCCTGGCGCCAGAGCAGATGCACGGGTCTCGGCTCGGGGGTCCATGCCTCCAGCACCCGCACCAGGCTGCCGCTGGCCAGCGCATCGGCCAGCAGCACCTCCGGCTGCATCAGCAGCCCGGCCCCGGCGATCGCCGCCTGGCGCAGCGCGTAGCCATCGTTGCAGCGCAAAACCGCATCGCGCTTCCAGCGCACTTCTCCCTCTACGCCCGGCAGCCGCCACTCGTTGCGGGCGGTCCAGACCGTATGGGACAGGCAGAGATGATCGGCGAGATCTTCCGGCGTCCCGGGCGTGCCGTAACGCGCCAGATAAGCCGGCGCGGCGCAGATCACCATCCGATACGGCGCCAGGTAGCGAGCCACCAGATCCTCCTGATGGATCTCGCCGATGCGGATCGCCAGATCGAACCCCTCATCCACCAGATCGACCATCCGGTTAGTCAGATCCAGTTCCACCCGGACCGCGGGCCAGGCCTGCAGGAAGGTGGCGGTCAGGGGCGCGATCACGCTGGCGCCGAACGAGGTGGGGGCGCTCACCCGCAGGGTGCCGGCGGGCGCCAGCCGCAGCCGCTCGACCGCGCTTTCGGCGATAGAGACCTGCTCCATCACCCGTTTCGCTTCGTCAAAATAGACCCGCCCGGCGTCGGTGAGGCTCTGGCGTCGGGTGTTACGCTCCAGCAGACGCGTCGCCAGCTGGCTTTCCAGCTGGGCGATATATTTTCCGACCATCACCGCCGACAGCCCCAGGCGCGACGCCGCCCCGGTAAAGCTGCCGCACTCTACCACGGCAATAAACGTCTCCATCCCTCGCAATTTGTCCATATTGCTAACCCCTGGTTAGTAATGTTCTAACTTTTAGCCAGTTTATCCGAGATTCGTTTTATTAAAAAATAGCCTCTCACCTCATCAGGAGTCAGCCATGAACATTATCGTTATCGGTGCCAGCGGCACCATCGGTCGCGCGGTCAGCGAAGAACTGAGCCAGAGACATGACGTTATCCGCGTCGGCCGCACCCGGGGAGATTATCAGGTGGATATCACCTCGCAGGAGAGCGTCGAGGCGCTGTTTGCGCAGACCGGTAAAGTAGACGCGATTGTCTCCACCACCGGCAATCTGCATTTTGGGCCGTTAAGCACCATGACCGACAGCCAGTTCAATCTCGGGCTGCAGGACAAGCTGCTCGGGCAAATTCGCCTGGCGCTGATCGGGCAGCATTTTCTGCGCGACGGCGGGTCGATTACCCTGGTTAGCGGCATTGTCGCGCAGGAGCCGATTGCTCAGGGGGTCAATGCCACGACGGTCAACGCCGGTCTGGAAGGCTTTGTGCGTGCTGCCGCCTGCGAGCTGCCGCGCGGGATCCGCATCAATCTCATTAGCCCCACCGTGCTCAGCGAGTCGCTGGCAGCCTACGGCGACTTTTTCCCGGGCTTTGCCAGCGTCCCCGCCGCCGCCGTGGCTCAGGCCTACCGCCGCAGCATTGAAGGGGTCCAGACGGGCCGCATCTACACGGTTGGCTACTAGCCTGTGCCGGCCCGCCGGGGCCGGCGCTTACATCAGGCCGTCGTTGCAGGTACACTGACGGCTGATTGTCTCCGACCGAAAAAACTGATGTTGAAAAAATTACCTTTTATTATCCCGCTGCTGGCGCTTATCGCGCTGCTGGTCTGGTGGTTCACCCCGCATTACACCGCAGAAGAGGAAGCCTACTACCGGGCAGTCTTTTGCATGATCGATCATGAGGACAGCCGCCAGTTCCTCGACGATATGCAGAATATCGTCGAGGGGGGAAATTCTGACTACGCGTTGCATAAAACCCATTATCTGCCGGCGCTGGGGCAGCGGATGCTGGACACCTGGCACCAGCTCAGCCCGCAGGAACAGCAGGCGCTGCGTCAGGACCGGCAGCGCTGCGACGAGATATTGCGCGAAAAACAACAGGGGAAATCATCCTGACGAGTTGGCAAAATTGCAGCATATCGCCAGCGTCGAATAAGATTGTGCTGTTGATGACCGGATCGCTGTCACAAAATATCCGGTCGTCGTCGCGTCACAGTACGACGTTTTTTCTGCGGCGGAATACGATAAAAAGTAGTTGATCTGGTACGAACTAACTCTTATTTTGCTTCTCAGTTTTCAAAATGAGATAAAACTGATGCCTGTCATTATTGCCAGTAGTGTTAAAGAAGCCAAAGCGTTAATTAACGGTGGGAAGTACAGGGAAATTATTCTTAACTTCGATATTGATGCCGATGACTTTTTCTCTCTCGCCAGCCACGCCGCTGGGACAAAAATCTCTATCTCCGATCGAAACAATATCTCTCCGGTAAAACCAGAAAAATAATTAACCCGCGAGGGACGTCTATGTTGTTGTTTATTGGTACCTTTGCGCTGGCTTTTCTCGCAGCGCTGATGCTGGTCTGGCTCGATGACCGGATCGCCGAAACAGATTGACCCCAGCGCTGGACGTTAACGTCACGCGGAGCTGCGCGCCGCCGAGAAGCGGCGCACAGCAGGGTCGTTACAGGGAGGCGGCCAGCCGCTCAACGGCCGTCAGCAATCCGGCTTCTGACACCGTGGAGTAAGAGAGGCGCAGGGTACGAGTATCCGGCTTATCGTGATAGAACGCTTCACCCGGGACATACACCACGCCGTTTTCCAGCGTTTTCTTCATCCATTCCATGGTATCGAACGGATAGCGGAAACGCGCCCACAGGAACATTCCCCCCTGCGGGCGGCTGAATTCCAGGTGCTCGCCAAGGCGGCTTTCCAGCGCATCGGCCAGCGCCACGCACTTCTTGCGGTAGTCTTCGCGAATCAACGCAATCTGGTTCTCCAGCCGGTTCAGGCTGAGGTATTCCGCAGTGATCGCCTGCGACAGCATATTGGTATGCAGATCCGCCGCCTGCTTCACAATCACCGTCTGCTGCGCCAGCCAGTCCGGCATGACAATCCAGCCAATGCGCATCCCCGGCGCGAGGATTTTCGAAAAGGTCGAGGTGTAAACCACCTGATCTTCACAGCCCAGCTCGATAGCGTGCTGATAGAGCGGGCGTCGCACGGCGTCTGTAAAGCTAATTTCGCCGTAGGGATCGTCTTCCAGAATGACGAAATCATATTTTTTCGCCAGCTCAACCAGCCGGCGACGACGCGCCTCGCTCAGCGTTTTGCCGCCAGGGTTGCCAAACGTCGGCACCAGGTAAACGGCTTTGACGCGGGTGGTCTCCAGCAGGTCGGCCAGCTGCTCCACCAGCATCCCATCATCGTCGGTGTCGACGCTGAGGATATTGGCCTGCGCCAGCTGAAATACCTGTAGCGCCGCCAGATAGGTAGGACGCTCAACGACGATAGTATCGCCCGGATCGAGCAGCGTACGGGCAACGATATCCAGCGATTGCTGGGAGCCGGAGGTGATATAGACCTGGGCGGCTGAACAGGCGACGCCACGGGACTGGCAAATTTCACTCACCGCCTGGCGCAGCGGCGGGTAGCCTTCCGTCAGACCGTACTGGAATGCGTCATTAAAACGCTCGCTCATCACCTTCTGCACCGCCTGCTCCAGGCCTTCGGTATCAAACAGTTCCGGGGCCGGGATGCCGCCGCCAAGCGAGATCACGCCGGGCAGTTTACTGTGTTTGAGAAGTTCGCGGACGGCGGAGGGCTTGAGTTCACCCGCGCGGGCGGCGAGACGCCGATCGTGCATACTATTTTCCTTTTCTGTCTTGTTGTTGTGTTAATTATCTTTGCGTTATGGCAGGTGCTCCCCGGCGGCGCGTGCCGCGCCGGAGCTATCCTTTTCTGTACACGGTCACCCGGAGAGGGCATGAGCCGCTCTCCGGATTTCGCACGTCACGCTTTGTCTTTCAAAACGATTAACGGCTCGATATCGCTCTCTTTTTTCACCACCAGCGACGAATCGCCGCGCAGGCAGGTACCGCCGTAGTTACCGCCGACGGTAAACGTGCACACCTGAATGTACTTACCGTCCACTTTCGGCAGGCACCACAGTTGCTGGTAGATATTCTTGCGATCGACAAACTGGCCGCTGGTCTTATCCAGAACTTCATCCTGAGGACCGATCAGGTCGATATTGTTCCCGCAGCGCCCGGAAATAGGTTTGACCGCATAACCGGTTTTCGCCAGCTCGTCGTTAACCTCAAAATCGGTATCCAGCAGATAGCGATGATGTGGGAACAGCGACCACAGCACCGGCAGAATCGCTTTGTTGCCGGGGATCACCGTCCACAGGGGTTCGAATACCAATACTTCAGGACGCAGCAGGACGTCAATCAGCCGCACCTCATTCTGCGGATGTCCGGTACGAATCGGCACCGCCGCGTACTCATCGGCGCTGACTTCGCGCACCTGCTCAATGGCGGTTTCCCATGCCCAGGTTTTCCAGACGCAGTTGACCAGCCGCCCGTCGGCGTCGATCAGCTGGCCGGCGGCGTCCCAGCGCAGCTCATCAAGACCAAAGAGAATTTTGCTCTCAAAACCGGCCTGGGTCAGCGAACGCTGAATAAACTGCGCGTGGTAGTTCTCTTCCAGATCCTTGTCCTGCATGATGTGGACGAAGGGCCGCGCCCGGCTGTGTTTCCACGCCCCCGCCAGCTCATCGAGCAGACCTTCCGCCGGATTGTGGCCGGTACCGTAGTAGCCCTGCTTCAGCCACTGTTCGAGGATCAGCCCGCCTTCGGTATGGCAGGAGGCGGAGTCGGCATTGTACTCATACACCTTCAGCCCGCGCTCATCCATGCAAAAATCCATGCGCCCGGTGATCATATGATGACGACGGCGCTGCCAGGAAAGACGCAGACGCGGCCAGAGGATTTTCGGGATATCAAACAGCGCCAGCAGGTTATCATCCTTCATTACCTTATCGGTGGCGTGCAGATACATCAGGTGCAGCTCGTTGGTGGCCTTGATCAGCTCCTGTTCGGCGCTTTCGCTGATGGTGAAATACTGATAGGGATCCTGGTTAATGAAATGGCCGTTGGCCGCCACATAGGCTTTCTGCAGCGGGTCTTTCTCGTTCAGCCATTTACCGCGGAACTGGCCGTTGTTTGGCAGCCGCGCGCCTTTGATCGCCATCGCCTCACCCGGCAGCACCGGCTGCGGCAGGCTGTGTTCGGTATCGGCGGTCTGGATCATCCAGCCTAAAATTTCGGTATCGGCAAAGGTATCTTTGATGGTGTACCGGCCGTCTTTGACCTCAAGGGTCAGCTCGCGGGTCCACTGCTGGCCCTGCGGCAGCGGCGAGTGAATGACGTTCTGCTCGGCGATACGCACTTTATTGCCCACAAGCTGGGTGATTACCGCGACGTGGCCGGTGTGCTTAAACTCGCCGCCCTTCTGCCAGATCAGCAGCGAACCGGCGATAGGCGGACGGCGGGAGCCATTGGCGAATGCCTGCAGCGGCAGAATGTTGTCATTGACCACTTCGCGCAGGAAACGCAGGGAGAAGATTTCATAGGCCATCCCCACGTCGGTAAAGACAAACCCGTAGGTCAGGAACAGAAAGCGGCGCGCAAATTCAACGCACTGCCATTTATGCCCCATATACTCATTGCCGATGTAGCTGCGAAACGTCGCGTCATCCGGGTAGTCCTGCGGATTTAAGCTACTGTAATTTGATGAATAAATCGCTACGCCGCCGGGTGCGTAGCCTAACAATGTCCCAAACGGGGCGTCACTGCTTGTGGATCCTTTGCTCATTTAGCCTGACCTCAAATTAATGCAGCCCGGGCAGTTGGCGAAACAAAACTCCCTCTTCTTATCCTGCCGCAGGCACTTACCAGACAGAGGTGTCACGATGATACCACTCATTCGTTTCGCTAATCGTGCCGTTAAGGAAAATAACCCTGCAGCCGGAAACAAAAGTGATATCGTTATCGGTGATATAACAAAAAAACAACGCAACATCAGGAGTCGACAATGAGCACACCCTCGCATCTGAATGCCCAACCGCTGGTCTGGGGACACGGCCCGCGGACGTTTGAGGTGTTCCTTGAGCCCACCTGCCCCTACTCTGTCCGCGCGTTTAATAAGCTCGACGACCTGCTTGATGAGGTCGGCGCCGATAACGTCACCATCAAGATACGCCTGCAGTCGCAGCCGTGGCATCTGTTCTCCGGGGTGATTGTCCGCTGCATCCTCGCCGCGTCCACCCTGCCGCACGGCAGAGAGCAGGCGCATAAGGTGATGCAGGCCGTGGCCGACCATCGGGAAGAGTTTGAGTTTACCGATCACTGCAGCGGGCCGAACATGAACGCCACGCCGCAGCAAATCATTGAGCGCATTGAACGTTACAGTCACGTGCTGCTGGGGGCCGCCTTTGCCCGCCCGGAGCTGCAGGACGTGATCAAGTGGCACAGTAAATACGCCCGTCAGAACGGCATTCACGTCTCGCCGACCTTTATGGTCAATGGCCTGGTGCAGCCGGATCTGGGCAGCGGCGATGATGTCAGCGTGTGGGCCGCGCGGATTATGGCCTGAGGTCACCTGCTACACTTTTTGTACATCCACGAAAAAGGCAAACCAGCATGTCAGAGCAAAACTACCAGCCACCCAAAGTGTGGGAATGGAAGCAAAACAGCGGCGGCGCGTTCGCCAATATCAACCGTCCCGTTTCCGGCGCGACCCATGAACGCGTCCTGCCGGTCGGTACCCATCCGCTCCAGCTATACTCACTGGGCACGCCCAACGGCCAGAAGGTGACCATCATGCTGGAGGAGCTGCTGGCGCTGGGCGTCAGCGGCGCGGAGTACGACGCCTGGCTAATACGCATTGGCGAAGGGGATCAGTTTTCCAGCGGCTTTGTCGATATCAACCCGAACTCGAAGATCCCGGCCCTCAGCGACCACTCCACCACGCCGCCGACCCGGGTATTTGAGTCCGGCAACATTCTTCTCTATCTGGCGGAAAAATTTGGCTTCTTCCTGCCAAAAGATCCTGCCGGCCGCACCGAAACCCTCAACTGGCTGTTCTGGCTGCAGGGCGCGGCGCCATTCCTCGGCGGCGGCTTCGGCCACTTCTATAACTATGCGCCGGTGAAGATCGAGTACGCGATCGACCGCTTTACGATGGAAGCCAAACGCCAGCTCGACGTGCTGGACAAACAGCTCGCCCGCGGTCGCTATGTGGCCGGCGAGGAGTACACCATCGCCGATATGGCTGTCTGGCCGTGGTATGGCAACGTGGTGCTGGGCAATGTCTATAACGCGGCGGAGTTCCTCGACGCCGGGAGCTATAAAAACGTGCTGCGCTGGGCGCAGGATGTCGGCAACCGTCCGGCCGTCAAGCGCGGACGCATCGTCAACCGCACCAACGGCCCGCTCAATGAGCAGCTGCATGAGCGCCATGACGCCCGCGACTTTGACACCCAAACGGAAGATAAGCGCCAGGCGTAAGGTCTTCGCCCTTTCCCGCTGACGGGAAAGGGTTCCCACTACAGGACGGTTCCGCCTGCGAAGCCGTCCTGTTTAGCTTTCCAGCCGATAGCCCGCCAGAAAATAGCGCATCGCCATACCCGACCCACCTTCTTTGAAGAAATCCATCACCATATCTCTGTCAAGGCCATAGCGACGGGTCAGGATCCCCGCCTCCCACGCGCTGAGCTGACGATCACCGGTTTTTTCAAACATGCGCTGCGAATACCCCAGCACAAATCCACGCTTATAATCGTTGCAAAAGTCTGCTGCCTGGCTCGCCGTATTGGCACAGGAGGCCTCAAGCCCCGCCAGTAACCCTTTACCAAAATGATTTTCCATCGCGCCCTCCCAATCGCTATATAATAAATTATATAGCGTTTTTTTGAGCGAGCGATAGCGCTATTTATGACGTTTGCGCTAGCGTAAATACTTCTCAAACCATGCCAGCGTGCGTTGCCAGGCCAGATCAGCCGCAGCCCGATCGTAGCGTGGCGTGGAATCATTATGAAAGCCGTGATTCACGCCCTGATAGAAATAGGCCTCGTAGACTTTATGGTGTTCCTTCAACGCCTGCTCATAGGCGGGCCAGCCTTCATTAATGCCGCTATCGAGGCCGGCATAGTGCAGCAGCAGCGGCGCTTTAATTTTATCGACCTCGTTCAGCGGCGGCTGGCGACCGTAAAACGGCACCGCACAGGCTAGCTCCGGGATCGCCACCGCCGCCGCGTTGCTGACGCCGCCGCCGTAACAAAACCCGGTGATACCGACCTTCCCCGTCGCCTGTGGATGCTTCGCCATAAACGCGACCGCCGCAAAAAAATCATTCATCAGCTTCACGGGATCGACTTTCTGCTGTAGCGCTCGGCCTTCATCATCATTCCCCGGATAGCCGCCGACGGCGCTCAGGCCATCCGGCGCCAGCGCGATGTACCCCGCTTTCGCTACCCGCCGGGCTACGTCTTCAATATAGGGATTCAGGCCGCGGTTCTCATGTACCACCACAACGGCGGGCGCTTTATCGGCGATTTTCGTCGGCGTCACCAGGTAAGCCCGCACTTCGCCGTGGCCGTCAGGAGAGGGATAATGAATATACTCCGGGCGGATATCCGGGTCGGTGAACGGTACCTGCTCTGCCAGGGCATAGTCGGGCTTCAGCAGATTAAACAGCGCCAGCGCGGTCATCCCGCCGACGGCATATTTCCCCGCCAGCTGGAGAAACTCGCGTTTGCTGATTTTGCCGTGGGCATAGTAGTCATAATACTCGAGCAACTGCTGCGGGAAATCTTTGGCCGTTAATCGCGTCATCACCCTGCCTCCGTTGTTAAGCGCCCTTTAAGCAAAGCAGAAGCCCGGGCATACGCCAGCCCAGAAAAGCAGAAACGGGGAGAAACAGCCCAGCGGCTAACACCGCCGGGAGAGAAGGGATCAGTGTTTCACTTTGGTCAGACGATCAAGATAGCCCATCACAAAGGCCGACAGCACGAAGGTCAGGTGAATGATGACGTACCACATCAGCTTATTGTCCGGAACGTTTTTCGCATCCATAAACACCCGCAGCAGGTGAATAGAGGAGATCGCCACGATGGAGGCGGCAACCTTATTTTTCAGCGAAGTCGCGTCCATTTTGCCCAGCCAGCTGAGTTTTTCTTTACCCTCGTTAATATCCAGCTGCGACACGAAATTCTCATAGCCGGAGAACATCACCATCACCAGCAGGCCACCCACCAGGGTCATATCCACCAGCGACAGCAGGGTCAGAATCATATCCGACTCACTGACGCTAAAAATATGCGGCAGTATGTGGAAGATCTCCTGAAAAAATTTGATGGTCAGCGCAATCAGACCCAGCGAGAGGCCAAAATAAACCGGCGCCAGCAGCCAGCGCGAAGCGTACATAGCGTTTTCCAGAAAGCGTTCCATAAGATCCTGTCAGTTAACAAAAAGAAGCGACATTATATCCCAGACAGATAACGTGATGGCAACGCCATGCCAACACTTCGCCGGCAGACGGCCATAAAAAAGGCCGGCGCGCGGCCAGCCTTTTCAGGAAAAAAATCGGGTTATTTGGCTTTGACGGTCTCTTCGCCCACCAGCCCGATCTTGAGATAGCCCGCCTGATGCAGGGTATCCATCACTTTCATCATCGTCTCGTAATCCACGGTTTTATCCGCGCGGAAGAAGACGGTGGTATCTTTTTTGCCAGCGGTCAGGCTATCCAGGGCGTTAATCATATTCGCTTCGGTCACCGGGTCGTTGCCGAGGAACATGCTTTTATCCGCCTTCACCGACAGGTAGATAGGTTTTTCCGGTCGCGGTTGCGGCTGGCTGGAGGAGGCCGGCAGATTGACCTTCACGTCAACCGTCGCCAGCGGCGCGGCCACCATGAAGATAATTAGCAGAACCAGCATGACGTCGATAAACGGCGTCACGTTGATCTCATGCATTTCACCGTTATCGTCCAGATTTTCATTAAGACGCATCGCCATAGCCGATCAACCTACCCGTAATTTCTGCGCGCTGCGCACCGGCTTCACGCCGCTGGCGCTGAGGTCCAAATCGCGGCTTTGCAGCAGGAGTACCTGAGCGGCGACGTCGCCGAGCGAGGCCTTGTAGCTGCCGATCATGCGGGCAAAGATGTTATAGATGACCACCGCCGGGATGGCGGCGAACAGGCCGATGGCCGTCGCCAGCAGCGCTTCCGCGATACCCGGCGCTACCACCGCAAGGTTGGTGGTCTGGGTCTGGGCGATGCCGATAAAACTGTTCATGATGCCCCAGACGGTACCGAACAGACCCACGAACGGCGAAATGGCACCGATGGTGGCCAGATAACCGTTGCCACGCCCCATATGGCGACCGACCGCGGCGACGCGGCGCTCAAGGCGGAAACCGGTTCGTTCCTTGATACCTTCGTTATCTTCCGCACCGGCAGAAAGTTCGAGTTCGTTCTGCGCTTCGTTAATAAGCTGGGTGGTGAGGCTTTTCGCCTCGAAGGCGCTGGCGATATCGCTGGCCTGATCGAGAGAGCGGGCTTCCGCCAGCTGCTGCTGTTCGCGCTTGAGGCGACGCTTGCTGGCGAGGATTTCCGCCCCTTTGCCGAAAAAGATGGCCCAGGTGACGACCGACGCCAGAATCAGGCCAATCATCACCACCTTAACGACAATATCGGCATGATGATACATACCCCAAACGGAGAGATCCGCCTGCATCAAATTATTACCCACGCTCTATCTCCACGACGATAATCACAAAATCTGCCCACAATAATATCAAAACGACATCGAATTGATAGTGGTTCTCATTAGTATTTACACTGTGCAGCAAATCACGTTTATTTTCCTTGCGCTTACGCAGTAAAAAAGCGGCTAACCGCGGGCCTGGTAAAATTTTCGCCTGTATCGGCACCCTGCTGGTACAGAAAAGAAGATTCATGTTAGTTTAGACGTCCAGACGTATAAAAACAGGTTCATCAACATGGCTGATAAACATCTTGATACCGCCCTGGTCAACGCCGGGCGGAGCAAAAAGTACACCCAGGGCTCAGTGAACAGCGTGATCCAGCGCGCGTCCTCACTGGTTTTCGACACCGTGGAAGCCAAAAAACACGCCACCCGTAACCGGGCCAACGGCGAGCTGTTCTACGGGCGTCGCGGCACCCTGACCCACTTCTCGTTGCAGGAGGCGATGTGCGAGCTGGAAGGCGGCGCCGGCTGCGCCCTCTTCCCCTGCGGCGCCGCGGCGGTGGCCAACACCATTCTGGCGTTTGTCGAACAGGGCGACCATGTGCTGATGACCAATACCGCCTATGAGCCAAGCCAGGACTTTTGCACCAAAATTCTCGCCAAACTCGGCGTTACCACCAGCTGGTTCGATCCCCTTATCGGCGCCGATATTGCCCATCTGGTTCGCCCTGAAACCCGCGTGGTGTTCCTTGAATCACCCGGCTCGATCACCATGGAAGTGCATGATGTGCCGGCGATTGTCGCTGCCGTGCGTAAAGTTGCGCCGGAAGCCATTATCATGATCGATAACACCTGGGCGGCGGGGATCCTGTTTAAAGCGCTGGATTTTGGCATCGATATTTCCATCCAGGCAGGCACCAAATACCTGATTGGCCATTCCGACGCCATGGTGGGCACTGCGGTGGCGAACGCGCGCTGCTGGCCGCAGCTGCGTGAGAATGCCTATCTGATGGGACAAATGCTGGATGCCGATACCGCCTATATGACCAGCCGCGGCCTGCGCACCCTGGGCGTGCGCCTGCGTCAGCACCATGAAAGCAGCCTGCGCATCGCCGAATGGCTGGCCCAGCATCCGCAGGTGGCGCGGGTTAACCATCCCGCCCTGCCCGGCAGTAAAGGCCATGAGTTCTGGAAGCGCGATTTTACCGGCAGCAGCGGGCTGTTCTCGTTTGTGCTTAACAAGCGTCTCAACGACGCCGAGCTGGCGGAGTATCTCGACAACTTCAGCCTGTTCAGCATGGCCTATTCGTGGGGCGGCTTTGAGTCGCTGATTCTGGCCAACCAGCCGGAGCAAATCGCCCACATTCGACCGGATGCTGAAGTCGACTTCAGCGGAACCCTGATCCGCCTGCACATTGGTCTCGAAAATGTTGACGATCTGCAGGCGGATTTAGCAGCGGGCTTCGCGCGTATCGTGTAAAGTGACAGTCAATGGCAACAATAGCGGACGCTTTTTAGCAAAGCGGCCGCTTTTGTTGCGCCCGGGATCAAGGTGCTCGGGTCTCTTCAGGAGTACACTAGTCAACAATACGGTACCACTTAGGAAAGTCCATGGTTGTCATTCAAGAGATTGTCGCCGCGCTGTGGCAACATGATTTTGCCGCATTGGCGAACCCTCACGTTGTGGGCGTTGTATATCTGGTTATGTTCGCGACCCTGTTTCTGGAAAACGGGCTGCTGCCCGCTTCCTTTTTACCGGGAGACAGCCTGCTGCTGCTCGCCGGCGCGCTGATTGCTAAAGGCGTCATGGACTTTGTGCCCACTATCGCCATTCTGACCGCCGCCGCCAGCCTCGGCTGCTGGCTGAGCTATGTGCAAGGGCGCTGGCTGGGCAATACGCAAACGGTGAAAGGCTGGCTGGCGCACCTGCCGCACAAATACCATCAGCGCGCCACCTGCATGTTTGACCGCCACGGCCTGCTGGCACTGCTCGCGGGCCGCTTTCTGGCGTTTGTCCGCACCCTGCTGCCAACCATGGCCGGGATTTCTGGCCTGCCGAACCGCCGCTTCCAGTTCTTCAACTGGCTGAGCGCCCTGCTGTGGGTCTGTGTGGTGACGGGTCTTGGCTATGCGCTGAGCATGATCCCGTTTGTGAAGCGCCATGAAGATCAGGTGATGACCTGCCTGATGATCCTGCCGATTGTCCTGCTGCTGGCGGGCCTGCTCGGCACGCTGTTCGTGGTCATTAAAAAGAAATATTGCAGCGCCTGACGCTTATCTGCCGGGGGGCCAGCGCCCGCCCGGCTTGCCCTTCCTGATATTACATTCCCTGCATCGTGCGAATACGCGCGGCGTCTTCTCCCGGCGTCAAACCGAAGTAGCGCTTAAACTCGCGGCTGAACTGCGAAGGGCTTTCATATCCCACCCGCATCGCCGCCGCGCTGGCCTTCATGCCGTCATGGATCATCAGCATCCGCGCTTTGTGCAAACGGTAGTTTTTCAGATACTGCAAAGGAGAAGTGCTGGTCACCGCTTTAAAATTGTGGTGAAACGCTGACACGCTCATATTCGCTTCCGCCGCCAGCCGATCGACGCTGAGGTTTTCGGTGTACTGGCTTTCGATATGCTTGAGCACGTGGCTTATCAGGCTGAAGTGGGTCTGCCGGCTGACCAGTGCCAGCAGCGCGCCACCGCAGGGCCCCATCAGCACATAATAGAGAATTTCGCGGATGATCTGCTTGCCAAGAATACGGGCATCCAGCGGCCGCTCCATCACATCGAGCAGCCGTTCGGCAGCGCACAGAATATCCTCCGAGAGTACCGCCGAGTTTATCCCGCTGGAGGCGACCGCGGGCTGAAACAGCGGATCTTCGCCAATATCCATCAGCAGCTCCTGTAGCTGCAGGATATCGACGTTCAGGCGCATCCCGGCGAGGGGCACCTCCGGGGTGGCAAAGGTTTCACACTCGAAGGGCAGCGGCACGGTTAGCAGCAAATATTCATTTGTGTCGTAGCGAAAAGTTCGTTCATTGATATAACCAATTTTATGGCCGGAAAAGAGAAAAACGATCCCCGGCTGATACATCACCGGCGTCCGGGCTCCCGGCTGCGTCCCATACAGCAAGCGAACGTCAGGCAGCAGCGAACTTAACCGTTCGTGCTTATCTTTCAATTGATTAACCTTATCCGTCAATGTCCGACATATCTCTGCGTGTTGCATTGCCAGCGTCTCTCCCGCTATTTCTTCACCCGTATATTGTGCGCAGGCCGCTGCAAATTCTCCAGCCATATGGAGAAATAGGCAAGACATCGGCAGAAATGTGCATTGAGGGTCAACGGCGCCAGGACCACAATAACCGTCATCTGGCAGCGGTATCGTCCCTGTCGGCGGTTTTACTCTTTGGAGGACTCAAGCAATGAATAATTTCGACCTGCATACCCCAACCCGCATTCTGTTTGGCAAAGGCGCGATTGAAAAGCTGCGTGAACAGATCCCGGCGGAAGCCCGTGTTCTGGTGACCTACGGCGGCGGCAGCGTGAAAAAAACAGGCGTCCTGGATCAGGTACTGACCGCCCTGAATGGCCTGGATGTCCTTGAATTTGGCGGTATCGAGCCGAACCCGTCTTACGAAACCCTGATGAATGCGGTGAAACTCGCCCGCGACGAAAAGGTCACCTTCCTGCTGGCGGTCGGCGGCGGTTCGGTGCTGGATGGCACCAAGTTTATCGCTGCAGCAGCCCACTACGACGCGGATATCGATCCGTGGGAAATTCTGGAAACCTATGGCAGCAAAATTGCCAGCGCCATTCCGATGGGCTCGGTACTGACTCTGCCGGCGACCGGTTCTGAATCCAATAAAGGCGCGGTGATTTCGCGGAAAACCACCGGCGACAAACGCGCGTTCATGTCTTCGCACGTCCAGCCGCAGTTCGCAATCCTCGATCCGGTTTATACCTACACCCTGCCGCCGCGCCAGGTCGCGAACGGTGTGGTTGACGCCTTCGTCCATACCGTCGAGCAGTACGTCACCTACCCGGTGGACGGCAAAATCCAGGACCGTTTCGCCGAAGGCATTCTCCTGACGCTGATCGAGGATGGCCCGAAAGCCCTGCAGGAACCGGAGAACTATAACGTGCGCGCCAACATTATGTGGGCGGCGACGCAGGCGCTGAACGGCCTGATCGGCGCAGGCGTGCCACAGGACTGGGCGACGCATATGCTCGGCCACGAGCTGACGGCGATGCACGGCCTGGATCACGCCCAGACGCTGGCTATCGTGCTGCCGGCGCTGTGGAATGAGAAACGCGACAGCAAGCGCGCGAAGCTGCTGCAGTATGCCGAGCGCGTGTGGAATATTACCGAAGGTTCGGAAGACCAGCGCATCGATGCCGCCATCGCCGCAACGCGTCAGTTCTTCGAGCAGATGGGCGTGCCGACCCGTCTTTCCGATTACGGTCTCGACGGCAGCTCTATCCCGGCGCTGCTGGCGAAACTGGAAGAGCACGGCATGACCAAACTGGGCGAACATCAGGATATCACGCTGGACGTCAGCCGCCGTATCTACGAGGCAGCCCGCTAATTTATCCCGTCTGATTCACCTCTCCTTACGTTAAACAAACGTCAGGGAGAGGTGTTTTTACTACCGTTTTTAGCTATTTCGTCCAGACTTAATGCTACCCCTCGGCGGATTCTACCCCGCCGAGTTCATTAACAGGAGGAAGGCATGACACATCCAACCGTTATAAAACTACACGACGGCAACCTGATGCCGCAGCTGGGTCTCGGCGTGTGGAAAGCTGGCAACGAGGAAGTCGTCTCCGCCATTCATAAGGCGCTGGAAGTCGGTTATCGCTCTTTTGACACCGCCGCCGCGTACCAAAATGAGACCGGCGTCGGCAACGCGCTGCACAGTGCAGGCGTCAATCGCGATGAGCTGTTCATTACCACCAAGCTGTGGAACGACGATCAAAAACGGCCGCACGAGGCGCTGAAAGAGAGTCTCAGCAAGCTGAAGCTCGACTATGTGGATCTCTACTTAATCCACTGGCCGGTGCCGGCAATCGGCCATTACGTCGACGCCTGGCAGGCGTTGATCGAGCTGCAGCAGCAGGGGCTGACCAAAAGCATCGGTGTGTGCAACTTCCAGGTCCCACATCTGCAGAAGCTGATTGATGAAACCGGCGTCGCCCCGGTGATCAACCAGATTGAGCTCCATCCACTTATGCAGCAGCGTCAACTGCACGCCTGGAACGCGACACACAAGATCCAGACCGAATCCTGGAGCCCGCTGGCCCAGGGCGGCGAAGGCGTCTTCGATCAGAAAGTCATCCACCAGCTCGCCGATAAGTACGGCAAAACGCCGGCGCAAATCGTCATCCGCTGGCATCTTGATAGCGGTCTGGTGGTGATCCCGAAATCCGTGACGCCATCGCGTATCGCCGAGAACTTTGACGTCTGGGACTTCCGTCTCGACAAAGATGAGCTGGGAGCGATCGCGAAGCTGGATCAGGGTAAACGGCTCGGCCCTGACCCGGATCAGTTTGGCGGGTAATACGTAAAAAAACCGGACAGCGCTGACGCGCGTCCGGCTCTCCAACTGGCCCGGGCAGCAAAGCGCTACCGGGCACAACGTCAGGCTTAACGCCCGGCGACTTTACCGCGTTTGACCGGTTTTTTCGCCGTCGCTTCACCGTTAGAACGCTGATGCACAATCGGTGTGTGCTTGGTCAGCGCCGGGCGGGTATGACGATTCTGGCGACGCGCTTCGCGCATTTCGTCCAGGGTTGGCGCTGGCACCAGGCAGTTGCGACGGGAGCCAATCAGGTGCTTCTTGCCCATCGCCTCCAGCGCCTGACGGATCAGCGGCCAGTTTGCCGGATCGTGGTAACGCAGCAGCGCTTTATGCAGACGGCGCTGTTTATCACCCTTCGGCACCACTACCTCTTCGCTCTTATAACCGATTTTACCCAGCGGGTTCTTGCCGGTGTAATACATCGTAGTCGAGTTCGCCAGCGGCGACGGATAGAAGTTCTGCACCTGGTCGAGACGGAAGCGATGTTTCTTCAGCCACAGCGCCAGGTTCACCATATCCTCATCACGAGTTCCCGGGTGGGCGGAAATAAAGTACGGGATCAGATACTGCTCTTTACCTGCCTGCTTCGAATAGGTATCAAACAGCTCTTTAAAGCGGTCGTAGCTGCCCATGCCCGGCTTCATCATCTTCGACAGCGGCCCCTCTTCGGTATGCTCCGGGGCGATTTTCAGATAGCCACCGACGTGATGGGTTGCCAGCTCTTTGATATAGCGCGGATCTTCAACCGCGATGTCATAGCGTACCCCGGAGGCAATAAGGATTTTCTTGATGCCTTTCAACTCACGGGCGCGGCGATAAAGATTGATCGTCGGCTCATGGTTGGTATCCATGTGCGGGCAAATATCCGGGTAGACGCAGGAGAGACGGCGGCAGGTCTGTTCGGCGCGCGGCGATTTACAGCGCAGCATATACATGTTGGCCGTTGGCCCACCGAGATCGGAGATCACCCCGGTAAAGCCGGGCACCGTGTCGCGAATGGCTTCGATCTCATTGATGATCGAATCCTCAGAACGGCTCTGAATAATGCGTCCTTCGTGTTCGGTGATCGAGCAGAACGAACAGCCGCCGAAGCAGCCGCGCATGATGTTGATCGAGAAACGGATCATCTCATACGCCGGGATACGCGCATCGCCATAAGAAGGGTGCGGCACACGCTTGTACGGCAGGGCGAAGACGCTGTCCATCTCTTCGGTAGAGAGCGGGATCGCCGGCGGGTTGATCCAGATATAGCGCTCGCCATGCTTTTGCATCAGCGCCCGGGCGCAGCCAGGGTTGGTTTCGTGGTGCAAAATGCGCGAGGCGTGAGCATACAGGACCTTATCGCCTTTCACCTTCTCAAAGGAGGGCAGCAGTACATAGGTTTTTTCCCACGGTTTGGGCCGCGGCGGTTGCACGGTGATGCTTTTCGCTTCCTGCTTTTTCGGCGCAACAGGTTTGTTGTCTGCACACGGCAGGTCTTCACCATACGGATGCGGGATCGGATCGATTTTGCCCGGGGTATCCAGACGGGTGGAATCCACGCCGCTCCAGCCCGGCAGCGCCTCTTTCACCATGATGGCGGTATTGCGCACATCGCGGATCTGGTCAATGGTTTCGCCCATCGCCAGACGATGCGCCACCTCCACCAGCGGGCGCTCACCGTTGCCGAACATCAGCATATCGGCCTTGGAATCCACCAGCACCGAGCGGCGCACAGTGTCGGACCAGTAATCATAGTGGGCGGTACGGCGCAGGCTGGCTTCGATGCCGCCGAGGATCACCGGCACATCTTTCCACGCCTCTTTACAGCGCTGGGTGTAGACCAGAGTAGCGCGGTCCGGGCGTTTGCCCGCCACGTTACCCGCCGTATAGGCATCGTCATGACGCAGCTTACGGTCGGCGGTGTAGCGGTTGATCATCGAGTCCATGTTGCCGGCGGTCACGCCGAAGAACAGATTTGGTTTGCCCAGCCGCATGAAATCGTCTTTGGTGTTCCAGTCTGGCTGGGAGATGATCCCTACCCGGAAACCCTGCGCTTCCAGCATGCGGCCGCAGATAGCCATCCCGAAGCTCGGGTGGTCGACGTAAGCGTCGCCCGTCACCAGAATAATGTCGCAGCTATCCCAGCCAAGTTGATCCATCTCTTCACGCGACATCGGTAAAAATGGCGCAGGGCCAAAACAGGCAGCCCAGTATTGCGGCCAGGAAAAAAGGTCACGATCCGGTTGGATCAGGGATATAGCGCTCATATTGCTTCCGGGGAAAATGATAAAAAAATAACCAAAAGGGCGTGGATTATAAGCCGGAATGATAGTGGAAATGAAGGAGGATTTTCTCAAACCCTGACCGTATTCCGGCCAGGGCTGCAGAGATTACGGCGCGGGATTCACCAGCATCTGGCCAATCGAGCCGCGATCGGCCAGCTCCAGGGTCTGGCTCAGATACTGGAACGGGAAGTGTGGCCACGACGGCTGGGCATAGTAGACCAGCAGCTCAACCTGCCCGTCGACCCACACGGTGTCCTTCCAGCCCCGGTCTTCCGGGAAAGGCATCGAGCCATTGACGTTCCGGATCTGGAACATCACTCCTTCAATATGAAACGACTGCGGGCGGTCGGCGCGCACCGTCCAGCGCTCCCAGGTTCCCTGCTGCGCCGTGATATCGATACGCTGCGGATCCCACAGCTGGCCGTTGATGCCAGGATCGTCACCGAGGGTGATATCCCGGCTGCGGATTGGCGTGCCGGAGAGCAGCTCGGTCGGCAGCAGACGCACCGGCAGACTGTCAGTGACCAGCGGCAGCAGCCCGGTCGGGCGCAGGGTCAACACCAGCGTGGAGACCAGAATACTTGACGGTTCAAAAAAGCCGCGGATACGGTCGACAATGCTCGCCGCTTCGCCGCAGGTAATGGATACTTCATCGCCGTTGGTCATATCGACCAGAATTTCACGCCGTTCCCCTGGGGCCAGCGACAGCTGCTTGAGCGAAACCGGCGCCGGCAGGAACCCCTGGTCGCCGGAAATCACATGCAGCAGTCGGCCATCGCTCATCTGCAGCTGATAGCGCCGGGAGTTGGAGGCGTTCAGCAGGCGCAGGCGCACCCAGCCGCGCGACACTTCGACATACGGGCTCTGCACGCCGTTAACCAGCAGCGTATCGCCCACAAAGCCGCCGCTTCCTGGTTCGCTATACTCCGGCGTGCCGAAGTTATCCAGCCGTTTATCCTGAATAATCACCGGGAAGTCATCAACGCCGTAGTGGTTAGGGATCGGCAGATTCTTGCTGACCTCATCTTCCACCAGCCACATGCCCGCCAGGCCGTTGTAAACCTGTTTCGCCATTCGGTTTGGCGTATTGGCCTGATACCACAGCGTCGCCGCACTCTGGCGGATAGGCAGCACCGGCGCCCAGTCGGCATTCGGCGACATCATACGCGCCGCGCCGCCGATCAGCGGGCCAGGTACCTGCAGGCCGCGGATGGTCATCGCCACGTTCTCAGTCAGGCGGTTGCTGTAGATAAGCTTAACGTCATCCCCGTTCCAGACGCGGATCGTCGGCCCCATATAGCGGCCATTGATCCCCCAGACGGGAGCACGGGTGCCGGGGGTAAATGACCAATGCGAACGCTGCAGCGTCAGAAACAGCGGCTGGCCGCGACGGGATTCCAGCAACGGCGGAACCGGCAGCGCAGGCTGCTGGCCGGCGGCATGGGCCTTCAGCGGCGCGGCGCCAGCGCACAGCGCTACGCCGGAAGCCTTAATAAACTGACGCCGACTGAGTGACATATTAACTCCATGACATACTGACAAATGAAAAAGGGAATTCGTTTCCCGCCAGCAATACGCACGCGTTGGCGGCGTTTCCTGTCTTATTGCTTGCCGGCCGCTTCGCGCTCAGCCACTTCGTTGTCCAGCTCAGCAATTTTGGCGGCCATCAGCTCGCGACAATGCGTCGCCAGCGCGCGCACGTTGTCTTTACCGAACTGAGTGGTATCCACCGGCGGCAGCATTTCCACGATCACCAGACCGTTATTCCAGCGATTGAGCTTTATTTTATTCGATGTATTCGAGACACACACCGGAATAATGGGTACCCCGGCGGCAATCGCCGCGTGGAAGGCGCCGGTTTTAAACGGCAGCAGGCCGCGGCCACGGCTGCGGGTCCCTTCCGGGAACATCCAGAACGAAATTTTACGCTTTTTAAAGGCGTTGACGACCTCGGCAATGGTGCCGTGCGCTTTGGTTCGGTTATTACGGTCAATCAGCAGATTACCGGTCAGCCAGTACAGTTGGCCAAAGAACGGGATCCACAGCAGGCTCTTTTTACCCACGGTGACCGTCGGGGCCTGCACGATATTCGACGCCGTCACCATATCATAGTTGTTCTGGTGGTTAGCGATGTAGATCGCGTTGCCATAGCTTTCCGCGTCAGCAGGTTTGCGTAGCTCCACCTTGAGACCAAATACCGGAGACAGGCGGCCAAACAGATGGCCGAAAGTGGCAACGTGTTTTGGATTACGCGGGCTGAACAAGCAGTACAGACAGCCAAGTATGCACACCACGATGCAATAAATGACCACAAAAATTACTCGAAAAATGAATAGCATAGCTACCTCTAAAACCCAAACCGCTTAGAATTATTCGCTGCTGGCAGAAGGCAGGCTCACGAGTTCTGCGCAGGCCGGGACCGTTCTTCCTGGGTCCCTGATGATGGACATTGTTAATCGCAACGCCTGAATAAACAACGATTTTGCGGCATTTTTTCGCCTCCTCCCGTCAAAGACGGGAGGAGAGGCGTTTACTCTTCGCTATCGCCCGCCGAGGCACGGCGCGGCGAGTCGATTTCTACACGGTCGATCTTCTGCAGCCCACGCATCAGCGAACCGCGGCGGCCGCGCTCGCCGGTAACTTTTTGCAGCTCTTCCGGACGCAGTTTGATCTTCCGTTTGCCGACGTGAATGGTCAGCGTACTCTGCGGCGGCAGAACGAACAGATGTGCCAGACCGTCCTGACCTGCGGCAGCCTCCGCCGCAGGAATGTTGATGATTTTGTTGCCCTTGCCCTTCGACAGCTGCGGCAGATCGCTGACCGGGAACATCAGCATCCGCCCGGCGGCGGTGATGGCCAGCAGCATATCGGACTCGTCCTCAATCACCAGCGGCGGCATCACGTGGGCGTTGTCAGGCAGGGTGATCAGCGCTTTACCGGCACGGTTGCGCGCCACCAGATCGTTGAAGGTGCAGACAAAACCGTAGCCGGCATCGGAGGCCATCAGCAGTTTCTGATCGTCGCCTTCCATCAGCATATGTTCGACGGTCGCGCCCGGTGGCAGCGTTAGCTTACCGGTCAGCGGCTCACCCTGGCCACGCGCAGAAGGCAGGGTAATCGGATCGATGGCATAGCTGCGCCCGGTGGTATCGATAAACACCACCGGCTGGTTGCTCTTGCCTTTCGCCGAGGCCTTCCAGCTGTCGCCGGCTTTATAGCTCAAGCCCTGGGCGTCAATGTCGTGCCCTTTGGCGCTGCGCACCCAGCCCATCTGCGACAGAACGATAGTCACCGGCTCGGACGGCAGCATGTCATGCTCGCTCATCGCTTTCGCTTCTTCACGTTCGTGAAGCGGCGAACGGCGATCGTCGCCGAAGGCATCGGCATCGGCCTGTAGCTCTTTCTTCAGCAGGTTGTTCATCTTACGTTCAGACGCCAGAATCGCCTGCAGCTGATCGCGCTCTTTTTCCAGTTCGCTCTGCTCGCCGCGGATCTTCATCTCTTCCAGTTTGGCGAGGTGGCGCAGCTTTAATTCCAGAATCGCTTCCGCCTGGGTTTCGCTGATGCCAAAACGCGACATCAGGGCCGGCTTCGGTTCATCTTCGGTGCGGATGATCTCGATCACTTCATCGATATTGAGAAACGCCACCAGCAAACCTTCGAGGATATGCAGGCGCTTCAGCACTTTCTCTAACCGATGATTCAGACGGCGACGCACGGTATCGCGACGGAACACCAGCCACTCGCTGAGGATCTCCAGCAGGTTTTTCACCGCCGGGCGTCCGTCGAGGCCGATCATATTGAGGTTGATGCGGTAGCTCTTCTCCAGATCGGTGGTGGCAAACAGGTGGTTCATCACCTGCTCCATATCCACCCGGTTGGAGCGCGGGACAATCACCAGACGGGTCGGATTTTCGTGATCCGATTCGTCGCGCAGATCGTCAACCATCGGCAGCTTTTTATTGCGCATCTGCGCCGCAATCTGCTCCAGCACTTTGGCGCCGGAGACCTGATGCGGCAGCGCGCTGATCACCACCGCGCCGTCCTCTTTACTCCACACCGCGCGCATGCGTACTGAGCCGCGCCCGTTCTGGTAGATTTTGCGAATTTCCGCCCGCGAGGTGATGATCTCCGCCTCTGTCGGGAAATCGGGCCCTTGCACAATATCCAGCAGCTCGTCGAGTGTGGTTTTCGGCTGTTCAATCAGCGTAATCGCCGCTTTGGCCACTTCACGCAGGTTGTGCGGTGGAATATCGGTCGCCATGCCCACCGCGATGCCGGTGGTGCCGTTGAGCAGAATGTTTGGCAGGCGCGCCGGCAGCATTTTCGGCTCCTGCAGCGTGCCGTCAAAGTTTGGCACCCAGTCGACCGTCCCCTGTCCCAGCTCGCTAAGCAATAGCTCGGCATACTTTGACAGACGGGATTCGGTGTAACGCATGGCGGCGAAGGATTTCGGATCGTCCGGCGCCCCCCAGTTCCCCTGGCCATCCACCAGCGGATAGCGGTAAGAGAACGGCTGCGCCATCAGCACCATCGCTTCATAGCAGGCGCTGTCGCCGTGCGGGTGATATTTACCCAACACGTCGCCGACGGTACGGGCGGACTTTTTGAATTTGGCGCTGGCGTTCAGCCCCAGCTCGGACATCGCATAGACGATGCGACGCTGGACCGGTTTTAAGCCATCGCCAATAAACGGTAATGCCCTGTCCATGATCACGTACATGGAGTAGTTCAGGTAAGCATTTTCCGTAAATTCATGCAGCGCAAGGCGCTCTGCCATATCGCTCATTAATCGTGGATCCTCAATCTGGGTACCGACCGTTCGGACGGCAAAACTACCCGCGATAATACCCGATCTCACGCCCTGAGTCACAGGGCGTGAGATCGGCTGAGGATTCCATCACGCTTAATCAGGCCAGCGGCAGATAAATATCGGTTTGCAGTTCATGCTCAGCCACCTCATGGACAAAATTGAGGTAACGGAAGTACACCGGAAAATCCCGTAACGTCTCGCCTGAGGTGGGTAGCCAGTCGCGATAGAGAAACCAGACGCTCTGCGCCAGGGTGTCCAGCGAGCCGTGATGGCGCACGACGGCGCAGCGTCCGCCGGGGATTTCGCCGTTAATCACGCCAAAGGCGTTTTCACCGACCGGCCGCTCGACCGTGCCGCAGATATCAAAACGAAATGCCTCCTGCGGGGTGGTCTGCGGATCGTCCCAGGCGATCCCCCAGGTATCGCGGGTGGCGACGGGCGATAATCCACTCGTCTTACGCCAGGCAATAAAACGCGCGGCGGTGGCGTTGACAAGGTCCGGGCTGCCGCGATGTTGCAGTACGGCTACCCGGGTGGTGGGGAAGGAAATGATATTGACGTCCATCGACGTTTGCTCCTGTAGCGTATGTTTCGGTACGCGTCGATGCCACTCGGCCCAGTCCGGTTGCTGCCGGAACTGGGTCGGGCTTTGGTCAAACGCGGTACGGAAGGCACGGCTGAACGACTCCGCATTCTGAAACCCGGCATCAAGGGCAATGTCGATGACTTTATCGCGGGGGTTGAACGCCAGGCGCCAACAGGCGCGTCGCAGACGCAACCACTGGATGTACCGGTACAATGGAATGCCGGTATAAGCGCTAAATTGCCGGTGAAAATGGTAAGGCGAACTGTGCGCTATCGCGCTCAGCGCCTCCAGCGACAGCGGCTCATCAAGATGGCGCGCAATGTACCTACAGACACGCTGGAAGCGCCCGACATACGCCGGGCTGGCCTTAATATCGTTCATCGTCTCCTCCTCGCGACCTACTCTGACAGAGCGAGGATAGCGATTCCTGACCGATCTTGCGCTTCTCGTCGCTGGCCTTATGGCGTGATTTTACGGATCTGTTTAACGTCGATTTCCACCGAGTTCCAGTCCTTATCGACCTCCCCCTGAATTTCGACCGTGTCTTGCGGGCCGACGGTCACGCCGTTCCAGCGCTTGTGGTCGATATCGACATTGATGACCCCGGAAGCATCCTGGAACTTATAGAGATCGTCAGAAACGCGCTCGGTGATCTTGCCGCGCAGGGTCACCCAGGTATCGTCCCGCAGCGATTTGGCATTAGTGACGGTGGTGACCGCGCCGCTTGGGCCGGTAAATCCGCCCCCTTGAGTGGTCGAAGAAGGACCGGTGAATCCGCCCTGTCCGGCAGCCAGTACCGGCATAGAAACCAGGGCAACGATCGCGGTCATCGCAGCAATTTTTTTCATCTTATATTCTCCCTTCGTGTTGATATGGATCCTATTACGCCCGACAAAACTTAACGACTTCTTAAGCGGAAAAAAGAAATTTTAATGCTGTACATCACCCGCTTCAACGCGGTTTACTGCGCAAGGAAACAGGATCGTTGGAGGGAAACATGCGCATATTACTGGTGGAAGATGACAAGCTGATCGGCGACGGCATCAAGGTCGGGCTGAGCAAAATGGGCTTTAGCATTGACTGGTTTACCGCCGGGCTGGAGGGCAAGAACGCCCTGTACAGCGCCCCCTACGACGCCGCAATCCTCGACCTCACCCTTCCCGGCATCGATGGCCTCGATATTCTGCGCGAATGGCGCGACAAAGGCCGCCATGAGCCGGTACTGATCCTCACCGCCCGCGATGCCCTTAACCAGAGAGTGGAGGGCCTGCGCCTGGGCGCAGATGACTACCTGTGCAAACCTTTCGCCCTGATTGAGGTGGCGGCGCGCCTCGAAGCGTTGATCCGCCGCGCGCACGGCCAGAGCAGCAGTGAGCTGCGCCACGGCAAGGTGAGCCTCGACCCGAACCGTTTAACCGCCAGCCTCGACGGTGAAAGCCTGACGCTGAAGCCGAAGGAGTTCGCCCTGCTGGAGCTGCTGCTGCGTAACGCCGGTCGCGTACTGCCGCGCAAGCTTATCGAAGAAAAGCTCTACACCTGGGACGACGAGGTCTCCAGCAACGCCGTGGAAGTTCACGTCCATCATCTGCGCCGCAAGCTCGGGAGTGACTTTATCCGCACCGTCCACGGCATCGGCTATACCCTGGGTGACGCATGAAACGACTTGCCCGCCTGAGCCTGCGCGTCCGTCTGACGCTGCTGTTTGCTGTGCTCACCGCGGCCGCCTGGGGCATCGCCAGCGTGATCGCCTGGCAGCAAACCAGCAAAAAGCTGGATAAGCTGTTTGATACCCAGCAACTTCTGTTCGCCCGCCGCCTGAGCGCCATGCATTTCGATGAGTTGCGCGCCCCGCCCGCCTCGACGGGTGAAAAGAAAAAGGTGCGGCATGGACACATCGACGACGACGCGCTGGCGTTCGCCATCTTCACTCGCGACGGCACCATGGTGCTTAACGATGGTGAGAACGGAGAGGATATTCAGTGGAACTCGCAGCGCGAGGGGTTCAGCAATGGCTACCTGCGCGGCGATGATGACGAGTGGCGCTTCCTGTGGTTAACCACCGCCGATGGTCGTCATCGCATCGCCGTCGGACAGGAGTGGGATTATCGGCGCGAAATGGCAATGGATATCGTCACCTCACAGCTCACCCCGTGGATGATCGCCCTGCCGCTGATGTTCGTGCTGCTTATTGTGCTATTAAGCCGCGAACTGGCGCCGTTGAAAAATCTGGCGCGTACGCTGCGCCTGCGCGCCCCGGATTCGGCGGAATCGCTCAGCGTAGAGAAAATTCCCTCCGAAGTTCGCCCGCTGGTTGACGCACTGAACCAGCTGTTCCAGCGCACCCATGACGCCATGCTGCGCGAGCGTCGGTTTACCTCGGATGCCGCCCATGAGTTACGCAGCCCGCTGGCGGCGCTGAAGGTGCAGACTGAAGTCGCCCAGCTCTCTATGGACGATGCAGAAGGACGTGAGAAAGCGCTGGCCCAGCTTCACCAGGGGATCGATCGCGCCACCCGGCTGGTGGATCAACTGCTGACGCTGTCGCGGCTGGACTCTCTCGCCCAGCTGGACGACGTGCAGAAGATCGCGCTTGATGATCTGTTACAGTCAGCGGTGATGGAAATGTACCACCCGGCACAGCAATCCGGCATTGAGCTACGCCTGCATCTCAATGCCAGCAATATCGCCCGCACCGGCCAGCCGCTGCTGCTCAGTCTGCTGGTGCGCAACCTGCTGGATAACGCGGTGCGCTATAGCCCGCGCGGCAGTCAGGTCGATATCACGCTCAACGCCCGAGAGTTTCGGGTGCGCGATAACGGCCCTGGCATCAGCCCGCAGGCGCTGGCGCGCATTGGCGAGCGTTTTTACCGGCCGCCAGGGCAGGATGTGCCGGGCAGCGGCCTGGGCTTGTCAATCGTCCGGCGCATCGCCTCGCTGCACGGCATGCAGGTTGAATTTGCTAACGCGCGCGACGGCGGCTTCGAAGCTCGCGTGTACTGGTAGCGAGATTATTGCTCATTTGGCAAAAGACTTTGCACATTTTGCTTATTTTACTGCCCCGCTTCGCGGGGTAAGATCGTCGGCAAATTTTCATGATTGAGGACAAATGATGAGCAACATTCTGATTATTAATGGGGCGAAAAAGTTCGCTCACTCGAATGGCCAGTTGAACGACACCCTGACCGAGGTCGCGGAGAGTTATCTGCGCGACGCCGGACACGATGTTAAAAGCGTTCGCGCCGAAAGCGAGTACGACGTAAAAGAAGAAGTGCAGAATTTCCTGTGGGCCGATGTGGTGATCTGGCAGATGCCTGGCTGGTGGATGGGCGCTCCGTGGACGGTGAAGAAATATATGGATGATGTCTTTACCGAAGGCCACGGCTCGCTGTACGCCAGCGACGGCCGTACCCGCTCTGATGCCAGCAAAAAATATGGCTCCGGCGGCCTGGTGCAGGGGAAAAAATATATGCTTTCCCTGACCTGGAACGCGCCCATGGAAGCCTTCACTGACAAAGAACAGTTCTTCCACGGCGTCGGCGTTGACGGCGTTTACCTGCCGTTCCATAAAGCCAATCAGTTCCTCGGCATGGAGGCGTTGCCGACCTTTATCGCCAACGATGTGATTAAAATGCCTGATGTGCCACGGTATATCGCAGAATATCGCAAGCATCTCGCGGAAATTTTTGGTTAACTAGGGGCCTAGCTCTACATATTTCGAGTTATTCGAACCTGGAGTATGACGAGATCCACACAGAAGGAGTTGAGTTAACCATGTTAACAGTGATTGCCGAAATCCGTACCCGCCCAGGCCAGCACCACCGCCAGGCGGTTCTCGATCAGTTCGCGAAAATTATCCCGACCGTTTTGCAAGAGGCCGGCTGCCATGGCTATGCCCCGCTGGTGGATCATGCCGCCGGCGTCAGCTTCCAGACCACGGCGCCCGACTCCATCGTCATGGTGGAGCAGTGGGAAAGCGTCGCGCATCTTGAAGCGCACCTGCAGACGCCGCACATGAAAGCCTGGTCGGAAGCGGTCAAAGGCGATGTGCTGGAGACCACCATCCGTATCCTGCAGCCTGGCGTGTAAGCCCGCCAACTCAGTAATGAAATAAGAAAAGGGAGCCTCAGGCTCCCTTTTACGTTTGGCGCAGCGTACAGACTTACACGTCCAGATCCGCCATATCGCCCTTCTCCTGCAGCCAGTTACGACGGTCTTCGGAACGCTTCTTGGCCAGCAGCATATCCATCATCGCCGTGGTCTGCTGTTCATCTTCATCGCTGATCACCAGCTGCACCAGGCGGCGGGTATTCGGGTCAAGGGTCGTTTCCCGCAGTTGCATCGGGTTCATCTCACCCAGCCCTTTAAAGCGCTGGACGTTCGGCTTGCCTTTCTTACGTTTTAACTGCTCCAGCACGCCGGTTTTTTCTTCTTCCGTCAGCGCGTAGTAGACCTCTTTACCAAGGTCGATACGGTACAGCGGCGGCAGCGCCACGTAGACATGCCCCTCCTTCACCAAGGTACGGAAATGTCTCACGAACAGCGCGCACAGCAGGGTGGCAATGTGCAAGCCATCGGAGTCGGCATCCGCCAGAATACAAATTTTGCCGTAGCGCAGCTGGCTTAAGTCATCGCTATCCGGATCGATACCAATCGCCACTGAAATGTCGTGCACTTCTTGCGAAGCCAGCACTTCATCGGACGAGACTTCCCAGGTATTAAGGATCTTGCCTTTCAGCGGCATGATTGCCTGATATTCACGGTCGCGCGCCTGTTTCGCCGACCCACCCGCCGAGTCCCCTTCGACGAGGAACAGTTCGGTGCGATTCAGGTCCTGGGCGGTACAGTCTGCCAGCTTACCCGGCAGCGCCGGACCGCTGGTCAGCTTTTTACGTACCACTTTTTTGGCGGCGCGCAGACGGCGCTGGGCGCTGGAAATAGCCATTTCAGCCAGCAGCTCCGCAGCCTGTACGTTCTGGTTCAGCCACAGGCTGAAGGCATCTTTCACCACGCCGGAGACGAACGCCGCGCACTGGCGCGACGACAGGCGTTCTTTGGTCTGTCCGGCGAACTGCGGATCCTGCATTTTCACCGACAGCACGTAGGCGCAGCGATCCCAGATATCTTCCGCTGACAGCTTCACGCCGCGCGGCAGAATATTGCGGTACTCGCAGAACTCACGCATCGCGTCCAGCAGCCCCTGGCGCAGGCCGTTGACGTGCGTCCCGCCCTGCATAGTCGGGATCAGGTTGACGTAGCTTTCGGTCAGCAGTTCACCGCCTTCCGGCAGCCACAGCAGCGCCCAGTCCACCGCCTCCGTCTCGCCGGAGAAAGTGCCGACAAACGGTTTTTCCGGCAGCAGCGGCAGGCCGTTTACCGCTTCGCTCAGGTAGTCGTTAAGGCCATCGGCATAGCACCAGCTCTGCTCGCTGTTGTTAACCTGGTCGCGAAACACAATTTCCACGCCCGGGCACAGCACCGCTTTCGCTTTTAACAGGTGGGTCAAACGCGAAACGGAGAAGCGCGGACTGTCGAAGAAGCTTTCGTCCGGCCAGAAATGGACGCTGGTCCCGGTGTTGCGTTTACCGCAGGTACCGGTGACGTGCAGGTCTTCTACTTTCTCACCATTTTCAAAGGCAATGCTGTAGACCTGACCGTCGCGACGAACATTCACCTCTACGCGTTTTGACAGGGCGTTGACCACCGAGATCCCGACCCCGTGCAGGCCGCCGGAAAACTGGTAGTTTTTGTTGGAAAACTTACCGCCCGCGTGCAGTCGGCAGAGGATCAGCTCAACCGCCGGCACCCCTTCTTCCGGGTGGATGTCGACCGGCATCCCGCGCCCGTCGTCAATGACTTCAAGGGACTGGTCGGCATGAAGGATAACTTCCACGCGTTTGGCGTGGCCTGCCAGCGCTTCATCCACACTGTTATCAATAACTTCCTGACCAAGATGGTTAGGACGCGTGGTGTCGGTATACATGCCCGGACGGCGGCGCACCGGCTCAAGTCCGGTGAGTACCTCAATGGCATCAGCGTTATATGAAGATTGCGTCATGGTGTGTATTCGTAGGTCGTTCAGGGCCGTTTAGTGCAGGCCGAGAAATTCGATAATCTGAGTGAAATGATCGTCAAAGCCGACAAATGCGTGATTACCGCCCTCCTCCACCGTCTGCCGGCAGGAGGCGTAGTAATGAACGGCCTGGCGGTAATCAAGCACTTCATCCCCGGTCTGCTGCAGCAGCCAGAGTAAATCTGGCGCTTCGAGCGGGTCGATTTGCATGACTTTGAGATCGTAAATATGGCGAGACTCTAGCACATATTGCTGCCCGGTGTATGGATTCTCATTGTGGCCGAGAAAATTGTTCAGCAGCTCAAACGGCCGCACTGCCGGGTTAACCACCACCGCCGGCAGCATAAAGCACTGCGACAGCCAGGTCGCGTAGTAGCCGCCCAGCGACGACCCAACGACCCCCAGCGGTTCGCCGCCGTGCTCCAGCACGATGGATTCCAGCAACTCCGCCGTTTCCGCCGGATAGGGCGGCAGCTCCGGCACCACCATGGTGATATCAGGATAGTGCTGCGCCAGCCAGGTCTTTAACGCCATCGCCTTCGCCGAGCGCGGAGAGCTGTTAAAGCCGTGCAGATAAAGGAGCGTCGCCATCAGTAGCCTTCTGAAGCAATATCCGGATGAAACTCGGCGCCTTCCAGCCGGCACACTTCGGTGGTCAGCGTCCCGTCAGGATGCAGCTCCAGCCAGCGCCAGCCCGGTGAAACCGTATCAAGGGTGAAGTTGGCGCAGTGCGGTTTGAACTGCACGCAGGTCGACGGCGTCGCCATCATGCGCCGGCCATTCCAGTCCAGGTCAAGCTCCTGATGAATATGGCCGCACAGCAGATGCTTCACCCGCGGCCAGGCACTCAGCGCGCTGTCCAGCGCACCGGCGTTGCGCAGACTGTGTTGATCCAGCCAGCTGCAGCCGGCCGGCAGCGGATGGTGATGTAACAGAAGTAAGGTATAGCGCTCCGGCGCTTCCGCCAGCTTGTGTTCAAGCCACTCCAGCTGGAAGTCGCTCAGCTCGCCATGGGGAACGCCAAACACCTGGCTGTCCAGCAGCAGGATCTGCCAGTGATCGCCGAGAAATACACGCTTGGCGGGCGAAATACCCGACTCCTGCAGCGTGCTGTACATCGCCGGCTGGAAATCATGGTTGCCTGGTAGCCAGACGCAGGGTGCAGCAAAACTCGCGATACCCTCAGCAAAATGCTGATAGGCCGCGGAGGAGTGGTCCTGCGCCAGATCGCCTGTTGCGACAATTAAATCGCATGGACGCTGTGAGGCATGAATGGCCGACAGTACAGCCTGATAACTTTCCCAGGTATTGATGCCTAACAACGTTTCATGTTTTTCAGCAAACAGGTGAGTATCAGTAATTTGTAAGATCCTGACTCTGGCCTCACCAGCCAGAGGTAGGTTTAACAGGCTTTCCAAATGGTGTCCTTAGGTTTAACGACGCTAACAAACCGGAATCGCCATCGCTCCATGTGCTAAACAGTAACGCAGCCAGTCGGCCAGAAACTGATTAATTTGATGCTTTTCGTCGCGTTGATGCAACTTTTTATTAGGATAATCATACCGCGCTTTGAAGCGAAAGATCTGCTGACTCGAACACACTTCGGCCACCATGGCGTCATGGTAGAGGCGTACGGTCATCGACGGCAGGCTCCAGTAGCTCACCGCTGGCAGAGTCTGCTCTATCGCCACCAGAGTAGTGTAGCGGGTTGATTCAATTATCGTTAATCGATATTGCGCGCTTCCCACCTGATAGCTCACCTTCTCACCCGCTGCATCCGTTCGCGGCAACAGGCGGCGCAACTGCGCGAAATTGGTCTCGCACAGGCGCATCATCTCAGGGAAGTCAGGTGTATAACGCTTCATTTTGTCCACTCGTTTCGTAAATTGTGATAATGCAATTGCAGCCATTGCAAGGCGATGACAGAGGCTGCGTTGTCGATTTTGCCCTCTTCTACCCACTGGTAAGCCTGCTCCCGGCTCACCACATGCACCCGAATATCCTCGTTTTCCTCGGCCAGGCCGTGAATGCCTTTCGCCGTGGATGCATCAACTTCTCCCACCAGGATCGATAACCGTTCGCTGGTGCCGCCAGGACTGGCCAGATAGCTTAATATTGGTTTCGTCCGCCCGACTTCAAGCCCGGCCTCCTCCAGCGCTTCCCGACGGGCGACATCCTCTACCGTTTCACCCTCTTCAATCATGCCGGCGACCATTTCGAGCAGCCACGGGCTCTCGCTGGTATCATAGGCGGCGATACGGATTTGTTCGACGAGCACCACTTCGTCGCGCACCGGGTCAAAGGGTAGCAAGACGGCGGCATGGCCGCGCTCAAAAATTTCGCGGGTGATTTCGCCGCTCATGCCGCCGTTAAACAGGCGGTGGCGAAAACGGTATAAATCGAGCGAAAAAAAACCACGATATAGCGTTTCGCGTGCAATAATTTCTACATCATTTTTGGAGAAGGTAATTCCCTGCTGCGTGGGTTTGCTCATTGTCATGTCCTGCGAATCCGAAATTAGGGATTTCCAAACCGTTTGGCTACCGTTTTACGGTCCGTATGTTAGATTGGTGCAAATTACCGCCGGATGGCACGTAACGCCAACTTTTTACGGCGGCAGAATCGATACAATCAGCGGAATTTTTCTTAGAATTAGACCAGCGCTAAATGCTTCACAACAAGGAATGCAAATGAAGAAATTGCTCCCCATTCTTATCGGCCTGAGCCTGACCGGGTTCAGCGCCATGAGCCAGGCGGAAAACCTGCTTCAGGTTTACCAGCAGGCACGCATCAGCAACCCCGATCTGCGTAAATCGGCAGCCGATCGTGACGCCGCGTTCGAAAAGATCAACGAAGCGCGCAGTCCATTATTGCCTCAGCTTGGGCTGGGAGCAGATTATACCTATACCAATGGCTATCGCGACAGCAACGGCGTCAATTCTAACGTCACCAGCGGCTCGCTGCAGTTAACGCAGGTTCTGTTTGATATGTCGAAATGGCGCGCCCTGACGCTGCAGGAAAAAACGGCAGGCATTCAGGATGTCACGTATCAGACCGATCAGCAAACACTGATTCTGAATACCGCGACGGCCTATTTTAAAGTGCTGGCTGCCATCGACACGCTCTCCTATACCGAAGCGCAGAAACAGGCCATTTACCGCCAGTTGGACCAAACCACGCAGCGCTTTAACGTAGGCCTGGTGGCGATCACCGACGTACAGAACGCCCGTTCACAATACGACGCCGTGCTGGCGAACGAAGTGACCGCGCGCAACGATCTCGACAACGCCGTCGAAGGACTGCGCCAGGTCACCGGTAACTACTATCCGGAGCTGGCCTCCCTGAACGTGAACGGCTTCAAGACCAATAAGCCGCAGGCGGTCAATGCCCTGCTGAAGGAAGCGGAGAACCGCAACCTGTCGCTGCTGCAGGCGCGTCTGAGCCAGGACTTGGCTCGCGAGCAGATTCGCCAGGCGCAGGACGGTCATTTGCCGACCCTGAACCTTTCCGCTTCTACCGGCGTTTCGAATACGCGATATAACGGTTCGAAAACCAATACCCCGCTCGCCTACAACGACAGCGACGTCGGGCAGAACCAAATCGGCCTGAACTTCTCTCTGCCACTGTATCAGGGCGGCGCGGTGACCTCGCAGGTCAAACAGGCGCAATACAACTTCGTCGGCGCCAGCGAGCAGCTGGAAAGCGCTCATCGCAGCGTCGTGCAGACTGTGCGTTCGTCGTTTAACAACGTGAACGCCTCCATCAGCAGCATCAACGCCTACAAACAGGCGGTGGTCTCTGCGCAAAGCTCCCTGGATGCTATGGAAGCTGGCTACTCGGTGGGTACACGTACTATCGTTGACGTCCTCGACGCCACTACCACGCTGTACAACGCCAAGCAGCAGCTCTCTAATGCGCGCTACAACTACCTGATCAACGAGCTGAACATCAAGTCGGCGTTAGGTACTCTGAATGAGCAGGATCTGGTCGCCCTGAACAACACGCTGGGTAAACCAATCCCGACCTCCGCTGACAGCGTCGCGCCGGAAAATCCGCAGCAGGATGCCACCGCTGATGGCTACGGCAATACTACCGCCGCCGTGAAACCGGCGTCCGCACGGACGACGCAGAGCAGCGGCAGCAATCCGTTCCGTCAGTAATTCTCATACTGTGACGCGCATCGCCTGTTCGTTGGACAGGCGATGCGTTAAACGTAAGGCAACGTAAAGATCCGCCGCTTTGCGCCCCTCTTCGCTTCATTTTCCACCACTCATCCTCTATCCTGAGCGTTAACACACGCCATACCACTGGGTCCTGGAAGACAAATATGAAACGGACAAAAAATATTAATCATTCGTCGTTCCGCAAAAGCTGGAGCGCACGCCATCTGACGCCAGTCGCACTGGCCGTCACCGCGGTCTTTATGCTTGCCGGTTGCGAAAAAAGCGACGAAACGGTGTCGCTGTACCAGAACGCCGATGACTGCTCCGCCGCGAACCCGGGCAAAGCAGCCGAGTGCACCACGGCCTACACCAATGCGGTAAAAGAGGCAGAGCGCACCGCGCCAAAATATGCCACCCGCGAAGACTGCGTCGCTGAATTTGGCGAAGGTCAGTGCCAGCAGACGCCAGCCCAGGCAGGCGTCGCCCCGGAAAACCAGGCGCAGGCGCAAAGCAGCGGTAGCTTCTGGATGCCGCTGATGGCCGGCTATATGATGGGCCGCCTGATGGGCGGCGGCATGGCGCAACAGCAGCCGCTGTTCAGCTCGAAAAACCCGGCCAGCCCGGCCTACGGTCAGTACACTGACGCCAGCGGCAAGAGCTATGGCGCCGCTCAGCCGGGCCGCACCATGAACGTGCCGAAAACCGCGATGGCGCCGAAGCCAGCCACCACCACCACCGTCACCCGCGGCGGCTTTGGCGAGTCGGTAGCGAAACAGTCGACTATGCAGCGTAGCGCCGCCGGTTCAACGTCCTCTTCTCGCTCAATGGGCGGCTAAGCAACATGGAAAGAGTCAGTATTACCGAGCGCCCGGACTGGCGCGAGAAAGCGACCGAGTACGGCTTCAACTTCCACACCATGTACGGCGAGCCCTACTGGAGCGAAGAGGCCTACTACAAACTGACCCTCGCGCAGGTGGAAAAGCTCGAAGCGGTCACCGCTGAGCTACATCAGATGTGCCTCCAGGTAGTGGAGAAAGTGATCGCCAGCGATGAGCTGATGACCAAATTCCGTATCCCTAAACACACCTGGGGCTTTGTACGCCAGTCGTGGAAAACTAACCAGCCGTCGCTGTACTCGCGTCTCGACCTGGCCTGGGATGGCGTCGGTGAACCGAAGCTGCTGGAGAACAATGCCGACACGCCGACCTCGCTGTACGAAGCGGCGTTCTTCCAGTGGATCTGGCTGGAAGACCAGCTCAACGCCGGCAAGCTACCGGCGGGTAGCGACCAGTTCAACAGTTTGCAGGAAAAGTTAATCGACCGCTTCGGTGAACTGCGTGAACAGTTTGGCTTCCAGTTGCTGCACATGGCCTGCTGCCGCGATACCGTTGAAGATCGCGGTACCGTACAGTATCTGCAGGACTGCGCCGCCGAAGCAGGGCTGGCGACAGAATTCCTCTACATCGAAGATATCGGTCTCGGCGAAAAAGGCCAGTTTACCGATCTGCAGGATCAGGTGATTGGTAACCTGTTCAAGCTTTATCCGTGGGAGTTTATGCTGCGGGAGATGTTCTCCACCAAGCTGGAAGACGCCGGCGTCCGCTGGCTGGAACCGGCGTGGAAAAGCATTATCTCTAACAAAGCGTTGCTGCCGATGCTGTGGGAAATGTTCCCCAATCACCCGAATCTGCTGGCGGCCTACTTCAGCGAAGATGCCCATCCGGAGATGGAGAAGTACGTCATTAAGCCGATCTTCTCCCGTGAAGGCGCCAACGTCTCAATTATTGAGCAGGGTAAGGTCGTGGAGTCGGTGGAAGGTCCCTACGGGGAAGAAGGCACTATCGTGCAGGCGTTTTACCCCCTGCCGAAGTTTGGTGACAGCTACACGCTGATTGGCAGCTGGCTCATCAACGATCAACCTGCCGGGATCGGTATTCGTGAAGATCGGGCGCTGATCACCCAGGATCTGTCGCGCTTCTACCCGCACATTTTCGTCGAATAATGTCACGCTCCGGCGACGACATCGCCGCTGGAGCGCAATCTTATCAGGCGCCAACCACCACCGACAGCATACTCAGCGAGCCCATCTCGATACCATCCACCGGGATCGTGATCGCTTCAACGCCATCCCACGCCCCCAGCACGTACAGCAGCGGCAGGAAATGATCCGCCGTTGGGTTGGAGAGCGAGCCTCCTTCGTGCGCCAGATAGTTGACCAGCGGGTGCTGCGCGTCAGGACCTTGCCACTGCAGATTCGCCTTCACGTAGTTATTGAAGGACTCTGCCCACGGGTAGGGCGTGTTCTCGCCATGCCAACGCGCGGTACGCAGGTTATGCACTACGTTGCCGCTGGCCACCAGCATAATGCCTTCATCGCGCAGCGCGGCCAGCCTCCGCCCCATCTCCAGATGCCAGGCCGGCGGTTTAGTGCTGTCGATACTCAACTGAACCATCGGGATATCCGCCTGCGGATACATTTTAATCAGCACGCCCCACGAGCCATGATCAAATCCCCAGGCTTCTTTATCAAGGGTGACCGGCACTGGCGAGAGCAGCTCCACCAGTCGTTGCGCCAGCGCCGGAGAGCCCGGTGCCGGATAATGGGTGTCATACAGCGCCTGCGGGAAACCACCGAAGTCGTGGATGGTTTTCGGGGCCTCCATCGCCGTCACGCCCGTACCGCGCGTAAACCAGTGCGCAGAGACCACGACAATCGCCTTCGGGCGCGGCAGGGTTTCGCCCAGGTGAGCCCAGGCGCGAGTATAAATGTTGTCTTCCAGCACGTTCATTGGGCTGCCATGGCCGAGAAACAACGCGGGCATGCGGGTACGGGACATGATGATATCCTTAGGGAGTCAATGTAATGTGTTCACATTACGCGCTTTTGCGCCAGGATAAACTCAGATAAGCATGATGATGATCGTCAGAAAATTTGAATGTAATTCGCGGTAAAGGGACGTATCCCGCACGCGCATCCTCATGCAATATACGCGTATGCACTTATTTTACCGGGAGAGAAGTGATGTCATCGCCCTTGATATTGACACTGTTAGCTGGCAGCGCAACATTTATTGGTGCCATATTCGGCGTGATTGGCCAAAAACCATCTAATCGGCTGCTTGGTTTCTCTCTCGGCTTTGCCGCCGGCATCATGCTATTGATTTCATTAATGGAAATGCTGCCGGCAGCGCTGGCTACCGAGCAAATGTCGCCGCTGCTCGGTTACGGCATGTTTGTTATCGGTCTGCTGGGCTATTTTGGCCTCGACCGCCTGCTGCCACACGCTCACCCGCAGGATCTGATGACTCCCACCGCGCCGCGTCCGCGCAATTTACGCCGCACCGCTATTCTTCTGACGCTGGGGATCAGTCTGCACAACTTTCCGGAAGGCATTGCCACCTATGTCACGGCCAGCAATAACCTGGAGCTTGGCATGGGCGTTGCGCTTGCCGTCGCTCTGCACAATATTCCTGAAGGGCTGGCGGTTGCCGGACCGGTGTATGCCGCTACCGGATCGCGCAGCAAGGCGGTGCTCTGGGCCGGGCTTTCCGGCATAGCGGAAATATTAGGCGGCGTGCTGGCGTGGCTGATTCTCGGCAGCCTGATCTCGCCGCTGGTGATGGGGGCGATCATGGCCGCCGTGGCCGGCATTATGGTAGCGCTGTCGGTCGATGAACTGATGCCGCTGGCAAAAGAGATCGACCCGCAGAGCAACCCGAGCTATGGCGTCCTGTGCGGGATGTCGGTGATGGGGTTAAGCCTGGTGGTGCTCCAGACGATGGGCATTGGTTGAGGCGCAAAAACAACACAGCCCACGACAAGGTGGGCTGTGTTCGCTGGCGTCAAAAACCGCTAATTAGCTGGCTTTACGCTCATGTTCGCGACGGTAGGCCACCAGATCTTCAATCGTGACTACTGCCATATTGTGTTGCTGAGCGAACTTGATGCACTCCGGCGCGCGCGCCATGGTGCCATCGTCGTTGGTCAGCTCGCACAGCACGCCTGCGGGTTTAAAGCCAGCCAGGGTCACGAGGTCGATAGTGGCTTCAGTGTGGCCGCCGCGGGTCAGTACGCCACCCGGCTGCGCACGCAGCGGGAAAACGTGGCCAGGACGGTTGAGATCGGAAGGTTTCGCGCCGTCGGCAATGGCCGCGCGGACGGTGGTCACGCGGTCGGCAGCGGAGACGCCGGTGGTCACACCTTCGGCCGCTTCGATGGTCACGGTAAAGCCGGTGCCGTAGGCGCTGGTGTTGTTCTCCACCATCATCGGCAGATCCAGCTGTTTGCGACGATCTTCGGTCAGGCACAGGCACACAATGCCGCTGCCGTGACGAATGGTCAGCGCCATCTGTTCAACGGTCATGGTTTCGGCGGCGAAGATCATATCGCCTTCGTTTTCACGGTCTTCATCGTCAAGCACCATCACACCGCGGCCTTCGCGCAGGGCGTCCAAAGCGTGTTCCACACGTTCAAAAGCGGTACCAAAAGAAGAAAGGAGCGTCTGATTCATGGTAAAAAAACCTCATTAAAATTATGGTTACCAGAATCAGGGCAGTCTTAGGAGTGCCGGTTTAGCGGCAAAAGTCAACGCGAGCGGGCTGTGGCCCGACTGTGTCGTTACTCTCTCCCATCCGGACTTTAACCGTCGGCCCCGGAATTACACCGGATCTGCTGACCTTCCCGTAGTCACGGGAAGCGCTCGCGGGCTTTCAACGCCATGGTTGATTTACCGCCGGTGGGGAATTTCGCCCCGCCCTGAGAATAAGCGAGATAACTATAACGCTATTGACTATCCTCGGCAATGCATAAGCTTCAAACATTTCTGGTTTATAGGCGGCCAGGTTCGCACTACAATGATCAATCATCCGACCCGAGCAGGAAACCACCATGATTGACCCGAAAAAAATTGAACAAATCGCCCGCCAGGTCCATGAGTCGATGCCAAAAGGACTTCGCGATCTGGGTGAGGATGTTGAGAAGAAAATCCGCCAGGCACTGCAGTCGCAGCTGACCCGTCTGGATCTGGTTAGTCGCGAAGAGTTTGACGTGCAGACCCAGGTGCTGCTGCGGACTCGCGAAAAACTGGCGCTGCTGGAGCAGCGTCTGAATGACCTCGAAAACCGCCCGGCAGCGACGCCTGGCAGCGAAGAGCAGCAGTAAAAAAACGGGCCCTCAGGGGCCCGTTTGGCGTTTGGCTTAGTGCGCGGCTTCCACCTGGTTACTCACCTGGCGACAGTACAGTTCATAGCGCTGGCAAAACCATTCACGATGTTCTTCATCCATATTGCCGACAATGGCCTGAAGATCAACTGGTTGGCCTTGGGCGTGCATTCTGGCGAAACTCCGCGCCAGGAAATCAAAATTCTTCATTGAATACATATCGTTATGGTTCATGCGCATACTCCTTCAGCGGTGGATGTTCTGATCAGTCATATGCCTTTTACTCACTTCAGTATTTATCCTTACCCTAGCGCGTTTTGTACGAAAAATGCGCTCAATCTGATTATTTATTGCGCCAAATCATTTTCCACATCATTAAATAAAAACGGCCCGCGATATGTCTATCGCAGGCCGTGATGCTTCACCGTACAAATCGGTGAATAGCGAAAAGCTTATTTGTCGCTATCTTTTTGTATTTTCTTAATAATATTGGTAGTTGAGCAGCCATCTTCAAAGTTGAGCACCAGCACTTCACCGCCATTAGCCCAAACCTCTTCACTACCAGCGATTTGCTCCGGCTTATAGTCGCCGCCTTTCACCAGCAGGTCCGGCAGGATGCCAGCGATCAGGCGCTGCGGAGTATCTTCTTCGAAGGAGACCACCCAGTCGACGGCCTCCAGCGCCCCCAGCACGATCATCCGCTGTTCCAGCGGGTTCACCGGGCGGCTGTCACCTTTTAGACGTTTGGTGGAAGCATCGCTGTTAACCGCCACGATCAGACGGTCGCCCAGCTTGCGCGCATTCGCCAGATAGGAGACATGGCCGGCATGCAGAATGTCGAAAACGCCGTTGGTCATCACCACTTTCTCGCCGCGCTTACGCGCTGCCGCAACCGCCTGTTTGAGTTCGGCTTCGCTCATCACGCCAAAGCCGGTCTCGGCCCGGCCGCGGACCGCGTTTTCCAGCTCGACAGGAGATACGGTGGAGGTACCCAGCTTGCCAACGACCACACCCGCCGCGGCGTTAGCGAAATAGCAGGCCTCTTCCAGGGTGTTGCCGGAGGCCAGGGTCGCCGCCAGCACGCCAATCACCGTGTCGCCGGCGCCGGTCACGTCGTACACTTCCTGGGCCTGGGTCGGCATATGCAGCGGCGGACGGCCCGGCTGCAGCAGCGTCATCCCCTGCTCAGAGCGCGTCACCAGCAGCGCTGACAGTTCGAATTCAGCGATAAGCTTCATGCCGCGTTCAACGATCTCCGCTTCATCCTGACACTTGCCCACCACCGCTTCAAACTCAGAGAGGTTCGGGGTGAGCAGCGTCGCGCCGCGGTAGCGTTCGAAATCGGTGCCTTTCGGATCGATCAGCACCGGCACACCCGCTTCACGGGCGAGCTTGATCATGGTCTGGACGCTGGTCAGCGCCCCTTTGGCGTAGTCCGAGAGGACCAGCGCGCCAATGGATCCCAGCGCCTGCTGAATGCGCTCGTGCATCGGCTGCGGATCAACGCCGGAGAAGCCCTCTTCAAAGTCAAGGCGGATCAGCTGCTGATTGCGCGACAGCACCCGCAGCTTGGTGATAGTCGGGTGAGTCGGGACGGAGACAAAGTCGCACTTCACATTGACGTTGGCCAGCGCCTGGCTCAGCGCGCGAGCGGCATCATCAATCCCGGTCAATCCCACCAGGCGCGACGTCGCTCCCAGTGAGGCGATGTTCATCGCCACGTTTGCCGCGCCGCCAGGACGTTCTTCGATATTTTCCACCTTCACCACCGGCACCGGGGCTTCCGGGGAAATACGACTGGTGGGGCCGTACCAGTAACGATCCAGCATCACATCACCCACCACCAACACTCCTGCACGTTCAAACTCCGGCAGCGTTACTTTCATGACTCTCTCCTGCGAGACGCAAACTTTGCGCGCGATAATAGCACACCCGATTTTATAGTTAAGCCATCAGCCACTTCTGCCAGCTGGCGCTGACCTGCTCACGCTCCCGGCTGAAGGCCTCTGGCGCCACGTGCCCCGGCAGCTCCTGCAGGGCCAGGTGATGGAGCGCATCACGCAAGGTAGTGTACGCATGCGTTAACGCGCGCGCTTCCTCCTCGTCCATGATGTCGTTTTGCGCCAGCAGCTCGAGAATACGCACGTTATCAGACCAGCGGGTCAGCTTCGGCTTGTCGCTGGCATAGCGTAGGACCAGATACTGGGTAATAAATTCAATATCGGTGATCCCGCCGGCATCGGCTTTGATATCAAAACGATCGGGATGTTTGTTGCCGAGGTGGGCGCGCATCTTCTCGCGCATCTCGCGAACCTCAGTCTGCAGGGTCGCGCCCTCCCGCGCAGTGGTCAGAATATCGCGACGAATGGCGTCAAAGCGCGCCTGCAGCGCCGGGTCGCCGTAGACCACGCGGGCGCGCACCAGCGCCTGATGCTCCCAGGTCCAGGCTTCGTTCTGCTGATAATCGGCAAACGCGTCGGCGGTGGTGACCAGCATCCCCGCCGCGCCGGAAGGGCGCAGCCGGGCGTCAACTTCGTAGAGAATACCGGACGAAGTGCGGGTGCTGAACAGGTGCATGATCCGCTGGGCCAGCCGCAGGTAGAACTGACGGCCATCAATCTCCCGCTCGCCGTCGGTCATCACCTCCGCCGGGCAGTCATGGAGGAACACCAGATCGAGATCGGAGCTGTAGCCCAGCTCCCAGCCGCCGAGCTTACCGTAGCCGACGACGGCGAAGCCGCGCCCCTGGCGATCGTGCAGGTGGGTCGGCTGGCCGTAGCGAGCCACCATCTGCCCCCATGCCTGCTGCACCACCGCATCGAGGATCGCTTCGGCAAGCCAGGTTAAGTGATCGCTAACCTTCATCACCGGCAGGGTGCCAGCGATATCCGCCGCGGCGATATGCAGCTGCTGCGCCTGCTTGAACTGGCGCAACGCCTCCAGCTGCTGCTCTTCATCCTCTTCCGGCACGCGCAGCAGGTACTGGCGCAGCTCGTCGCGATAGGCATCGGTCGCCGTCGGCTGATAGAGGGTGTTGGGATCCAGCAGCTCATCAAGCAGCAACGGGTGGCGCGCGAGCTGGCTGGCGACCATCGGCGACGCCGCGCAGAGCGTAATCAGGTGCTTCAGCGCGCCGGGGAATTCGCTCAGCAGCTCAAGATAGGTGGTGCGGGTGACGATCCCGGTCAACAGCGGCGTGATCCGCGCCAGAGGCAGCGGCGCATCGGCGCGCGAGCAGATTTCGCTCAGCAGATGCGGCATCAGCTGATCCAGCACCTGGCGGCCACGCGGGCCGATGGTGCGCCGATCCAGCTCTTTGCGGAAATCGGCAATCAGCGCCAGCACGCTGCGGCGATCGGTATCGTTTAAATGCGCCAGCGCCGGGCTGGCGTCATCTTCTTCCAGCGCATCCTGCCACAGCTCGCGCCAGTACTCCGCCAGTTGCTCATCCGGGGACTGGGCCTCATCATCGCCAATCAGCTCATTGAACACCCGCCGCACGTTGGCCATATGGTTATCCAACTGCGCACTCAGCGTCTCCCAGTTATCGGTATGCATCCCCCACGCCAGCCTGGCGCGGTTGAGTTCATCCTGCGGCAGGGTCTGGGTCTGCTCATCGTTGATGCTCTGCAGCAGGTTTTCCAGCCGGCGCAGGAACAGATAGGCCGCGCGCAGCAGCGCCGCGTCGCCTTCCGGCAACAGATGTAGCTCATCAATCGCTGCCAGCGTCGGCAGCAGGGCGCGCTGCTGCAGCGCAGGTTCACGACCACCGCGGATCAGCTGAAAGACCTGAACGATAAACTCAATTTCACGGATCCCGCCGGCGCCGAGCTTGATGTTGTCTTTCAGCCCGCGACGTCGCACCTCACGGGCGATCATGCCTTTCATGTTACGCAGCGACTGGATCACGCTGAAGTCGATATAGCGGCGGAAGACGAAGGGACGGAGCATCGCGCGCAGTTCGCTGGCGTAGGCGCCGTCGTTATCGCCCATGATCCGCGCTTTCACCATCGCGTAGCGTTCCCAGTCCCGGCCCTGCTCCTGGTAATAATCCTCCAGCGCCGCAAAGCTGAGTACCAGCGGTCCACTGTCGCCAAACGGCCGCAGGCGCATATCCACCCGATAAACAAAGCCGTCCTGCGTCGGCTGATCCAGCGCCTTGATCAGCCGCTGCCCCAGGCGGGTAAAGAACTGGGCATTATCCAGCTCGCGACGGCCGCCGCGGGTGGCGCCATGTTCAGGCCAGGCAAAAATCAGATCGATATCGGAAGAGAAGTTCAGTTCGCCGCCGCCCAGCTTTCCCATCCCGAGGATCAGCAGCGGCTGCGGCTGCCCCTCGGCATTGCATGGCGTTCCCCACTCCTTACAGCAGGCGGCGTACAGCCAGTCGCGGGCGGCGACAATCAGGGTCTCCGCCAGCGCGCTCAGCTGCTGCAGCGTCTCTTCTTCGCTCACCAGCGACAGCGCCTGCGCCCAGGCGATGCGGACCATCATCTGGCGGCGAAAGAGACGCAGCTCCCGCATCAACCCCGCTTCGTCAGTGACGGCCTGCAGGCGATCCTGCAGCCACGCCTCATAATGCCGCCACTCCTCTGCTTCTGGTGAAGACTGAGCCAGTTCATTCAGCCAGCCCGGCTGGGCAATCACACTCTGTTCGACAAAATCGCTGAACGCCATCACCGACCTGGCCTGTGGGCTCAGTTCGGCAACGGGAAAATCCGCTGGCAAGCGGTCGGCGACCGTCTGCCAGTGCTGCTGTAACTGCGAAGAAAGCGGCATCATAGGGGCTCCCTGGCCTGTAATTATCGTTTTCCACTATGCAGCCAGAACGGCTCCGCAGCCAGCGCCTGGCGACGGAAATATTCAAAGACGCTGCGGTCGTCATGTTCTATCGCACGCTGAAGCTCCTGCCAGTTCTCCAGCCACGGCGCGACGGCGTCGCCATAGGCGCCCGCCAGCAGCTGGACGCTGTCGATGTCGCGCGCCAGCTTCGGCAACTGGTCGGCGGCATCTTCGACCGCCAGATGCTGCACGGCGCTACGCAACTCGGCCGCCGCCCGGGAGAGGTTTATATCGGCAAACCGTTTGAACGAGCCGGCTATTTTTTTCTCTCCCGCCTCGTTGAGGAACGGACGCCAGCCGCGCTGGACCAGCCATTCGGTCAGGGCCAGTTTGGCGCCGACGACCTCGGTGCGGAATAACGCTTCGTCGGCGGTGTCCGCAGCCAGCAGAACGGCGTCGGCGTCGTTCAGCAACGCGCGGAGGTGGGTGGTCGCCTTACGCGGCACGATGCCGCCGAACAGCACCAGGGCATGGCGCACGCGGGCTATCGCCAGCAGAATTTCCACTTTGGCTTTCGCGTTGCCGCGCAGCCAGATCTCGTCGTGATACAGCCAGTGCGCCAGGGCACTCTCAAGCGCCGCCTCCAGCCCCTGCTCCACGCTGGCCTTTGCCGCCACCGGCAGCACCGCCAGCCGGGTCACCGGACGCTCATCATTGCCTTGCGCCAGATGATACCCGCGCGCGGCTTTGCTCAGGCTACCCTGACGCAGTACGCCGCTCTCCAGCAGACGGTGCGCAAGGCGCAGCAGATCGGCTGTCTCCCCGGCGAACAGCTCCAGCTCCAGCTCGCAGATTGGCTCCTGATGCTCGCCCGCCTTTACTTCGCCGCGATCGAGGGCGATCTCAATCTCACTCTTCCCTTCCTGTATCACCCAACGCTCACGGGCAAAATCGGTACTGAACAGCGGCTGAACATTATCCGCCAGCGCGGCCGGGAGCTCGCCTTGCGGCCAGACCTCCGCCGGCAGGCGCTCAAGCGCCAGCTCCGGTTTATCGAGGGGAATATTGTATTCCGGGCGCTGGTGCAGGCCGCCGACCACCCGGCCGGCGATTTTCAGCGTCATCTCATAACGCCCCTGGTCGCCGCGGATGCGCAGCCCCATGTCATGACGACGTAGCCAGTTATCGGCGGTCTCGTAGTAAATGTTCAGCAACTGGCCCGCGGGCGTATGTTTCGCCTCGAGCGCATTGAGCTGCTCGCGCAACGTCTCTACCCCATCCTGAGCGACGATAAACTTGAGTTCGATTTCTTGAGCCATGACTGAATTCTTCCGCTTCTGTGCTGCGCCGACAAATTGCGGCGAACTTACGACGATATTTTTTGTCAGTAGATAGTATTTTGCGGCGAATCGCCATGCAACGCGCTTTTTGCCGGGCCACCTCCTGGATGATTCCGATTGTGGCGGAAAACTTTGCGTCGCTCTGGCGATGCCTCTACTATCGTTCCACTTTTTATGACCAAACGATGACCTGATGCCAAAATTACGCCTGATTACTTTTACTTTGCTCGCGCTTAGCGCCGCCACGGCGGTTCACGCAGAAGAAAAGCGCTACGTTTCCGATGAGCTGAACACCTGGGTTCGCAGCGGCCCGGGCGATAATTATCGTCTGGTCGGCACCATCAACGCCGGGGAAGAAGTGTCGGTACTGCAAACGAACGACAGCACCAGTTACGCGCAAATTCGCGACAGTAATGGCCGTACCGCCTGGATCCCGCTGAAAGAGCTGAGCAACGAGCCCAGCCTGCGCACCCGTGTCCCGGATCTGGAAAACCAGGTCAAAACGCTGACCGATAAACTGAATAACATCGACGCCACCTGGAACCAGCGCACGGCGGATATGCAGAAGAAAGTCGCCGGCAGCGACAGCGTGATTAACGCGCTGAAGGACGAAAACCAAAAGTTGAAAAACGAGCTGGTTGTCGCGCAGAAGAAGGTGAACGCGGCAAATCTGCAGCTTGATGACAAACAGCGCACCATTATCATGCAGTGGTTTATGTACGGCGGCGGTGTGCTGGGCGTCGGTCTGCTGCTCGGTCTGGTGCTGCCGCATCTGGTGCCAAGCCGCAAACGTAAAGATCGGTGGATGAACTAATTCGTCTTCTCTGCCAGACTTACGTATCATCGTGCGAAAAACAGATACGGGAGAATCAGGCGTGAAGAGTTATCTGGTCGGTGGAGCGGTGCGTGACGCGCTGTTAGGACTGCCGGTCAAAGACCGAGACTGGGTGGTGGTGGGCGCCACCCCGCAACAGATGCTTGACGCGGGCTATCAACAGGTAGGCCGCGACTTTCCCGTGTTCCTCCATCCGCAAAGCCGGGAAGAGTATGCCCTGGCCCGCACCGAGCGCAAATCCGGCGCAGGCTACACCGGTTTTACCTGCTATGCCGCCCCGGACGTTACCCTCGAGGCCGATCTGCTGCGCCGCGACCTGACGGTCAACGCCCTCGCCCAGGATGCCGACGGCGCAATTATCGACCCCTACGGCGGACAGAACGATCTCCGTCAGCGCATGCTGCGCCATGTCTCTCCCGCCTTTAGCGAAGATCCGCTGCGCGTGCTGCGCGTGGCGCGCTTTGCCGCCCGCTACGCCCACCTCGGTTTTCGCATTGCCGAAGAGACCCAGGCCCTGATGCTCGCGATGGTTGAGGCCGGCGAGCTGGCGCATTTAACGCCGGAGCGGGTGTGGAAAGAGACGGAAAACGCATTGACTACTCGCAACCCGCAGGTCTTTTTCCAGACACTGCGCGACTGTCAGGCCCTTAAGGTGCTGTTTCCGGAAATTGACGCGCTGTACGGCGTGCCGGCTCCGGCGAAGTGGCATCCGGAAATCGACACCGGCCTGCACACCCTGATGACCGTCACGATGGCCGCGATGCTGTCGCCGGACGTTGATGTGCGCTTCGCCACCCTGTGCCACGACCTCGGCAAAGGGCTGACGCCGAAAGCGCTCTGGCCGCGTCACCATGGCCATGGCCCGGCGGGAGTTAAGCTGGTGGAGCAACTCTGCGCGCGTCTGCGGGTGCCAAACGATATCCGCGATCTCGCGAAACTGGTGGCGGAGTACCATGACCTAATCCACACCCTGCCGATCCTGCAGCCGAAAACCCTCGTCAAACTCTTTGACAGCATTGACGCGTGGCGCAAACCGCAGCGCGTGCAGCAGATCGCGCTCACCAGCGAAGCCGACGTCCGCGGACGTACCGGTTTTGAGGCCAGCGATTACCCACAAGGGCGGCTGCTGCTGGAGGCCTGGGAAGTGGCGCAGTCGGTCTCCACCAAAGAGGTGGTGGCGGCGGGCTTTAAAGGGGCGGAGATTCGCGAGGAGCTGACGCGGCGGAGAATTGCGGCGGTGGCGCGGTGGAAGGAACAGCGTTGCCCCCAGCCGCAAGGCTGAGGGCGCAGGCCTTAGAAGAAGACCACGTAAACCGCTGCCGCGACGATAAAGCGGTAGATAGCGAACGGAATGAACGAGATCCGTTTGATCAGCTGCAGGAAGGTTTTAATCGCAATCAGCGCCACGATAAACGCCATCACGAAGCCGACGGCAAACATCGGGACATCGCCCATGTTCAGGAAGCCGATGCTCTTGTAGACGTCCAGCACGGTGGCGCCCATCATCATCGGTACCGCCAGCAGGAAAGAGAACTCTGATGCCGCATAGCGGCTGACGCCCATCAGCATGCCGCCGGAGATAGTCGCCCCCGAGCGGGAGAAGCCCGGCCACAGCGCCAGGCACTGAAAGCAGCCGATGACGAACGCCTGACGATAAGTCATATCGTCAATCCCGACCGCGCGCGGCTGTTTCGGCTTCAACACTTCCGCCGCAATCAGCAATACGCCGCCGACAATCAGGGCGTACATCACGTTCACGGGGTTAAACAAGGATTTAATGGTGTCGTGGAAAATCAGCCCCATCACCACCGCAGGGATCATACCGAGGAGAATATGGATAAGCGACAAGCGACCGCTGCCCTGACCTTCATGCGCCGGCGGCTTGCCAAAATGGATGCCGATCAGGCCGAACAGGCGACGCCAGAACATCACCACCACGGCGAGTATCGAACCTAACTGAATCACCACTTCAAAGGTATTTGCCGTATCACCTTCAAACCCCAGCAGGTGACCAACAATAATCATATGACCGGTACTGGAAACAGGTAAAAACTCTGTCAAACCCTCAACCACACCCAATATTGCCGCCACCAGCAGCGAGTGTATATCGCTCATCCAATTAAACCCTTTAAAAAAGTAAAATGAAAAAAACCAGGAACACGGTATCGTTCAACAGGCACAACCCGGCAGCCAGAGCGCGCCAAATCCGCAGCGTACAGGAAGTACACACGAATTTGCCCACCGTTCTGGAAGGACATCGCCAGTAAAATTGCCTGATGACCGGATGCTATGACCGGTATAAACGCAATTTGTTTAACAAGTATGACCTGAAAAGTTTTGTTTCAGATTAAGGCCACGTTCAATAATCACCCCGACGTTTGCCGCGCGAGCCACGGCGCCAGGTTTGCTGACTTTTATGCGCACCCATGGCGACTGGAATGTTTCCAGCAGCAGGTCGGCCACTTCTTCCGCCACCCGCTCCACTAACGCGAATTTTCCCCCCTCCACATGCGCGATCACGCGCTCGCTGATATCAGCATAGCTGAGGCAGTCGCTGACATCATCGCTGCCAGCGGCCTTGCGGTTATCCCATGCAATTTCGATATCGAACACCAGCTTCTGCTCAATGGTTTGTTCCCAGTCATAAACACCAATGGTGGTGATTACCGAAAGTTGCTCTATAAATACAATATCCATCACGCCCTGCCTGCTTTTTAGCTAAACCGGATACCACTTCCGGCGAATTATGCGTATTATCCACAGATGCAGAGAATACAACGACATTTTCAAAACGGAACAGCGTTATGAGTGCAATCGCGCCTGGACTGGTACTCCTCGCCTACCTCTGCGGCTCCATTTCCAGCGCCATTCTGGTATGTCGCCTTGCTGGCCTGCCCGACCCACGTGACAGCGGCTCAGGCAACCCCGGGGCCACTAACGTACTACGAATTGGCGGAAAAGGGGCGGCCGTAGCGGTACTTATTTTTGATGTGCTGAAGGGCATGCTCCCGGTGTGGGGCGCCTGGGCGCTGGGCCTTACGCCGTTCTGGCTGGGTTTAGTGGCGATTGCCGCCTGCGTAGGCCATATCTGGCCCATCTTCTTTCATTTCCGCGGTGGCAAAGGCGTCGCCACGGCCTTCGGCGCTATCGCCCCCATCGGTCTCGATCTGACCGGCGTGATGGCCGGGACCTGGCTGCTGACCATCCTGCTCAGCGGCTACTCTTCCCTGGGCGCTATCGTCAGCGCGCTGATCGCCCCGTTTTACGTCTGGTGGTTCAAACCGCAGTACACCTTTCCGGTGTCGATGCTCTCCTGCCTGATCCTGCTGCGCCATCACGACAACATTCAGCGCCTGTGGCGCCGCCAGGAGAGCAAAATCTGGACCCGAGTGAAGAAGAAAAAAACGCCAGAGCAGAAGTAATCTCCCCTCCCGGCTCCGCCAGCCGGGCGACTCTCCTGCGCGAATCGCACCTTTCACCCGCTCTTTTACGCCTCCTCGCCATCAAAGGCGATCATCGCCACATCCCCCTTTTGTAACAATGCGTTAGCGGTATGGAAAGGCAAAAGTTGCGCTGGCGGCTGGCGGCGCGGCGCAACCCGATCCGCCACCTTTTCCGCCGCGGCCAGGCAGCGGATCAGGATATTGACGACAAAGATAATCCGGGTGAATAATTCGGAGCGGTTATGCCGCTTTCCCCTCGCGCCCGTCACGACGCACCGGGTTACGGATGACATAAGCGTTTCATATGACCGGGATAATCACCCACCGATCAATACTCATTGCTGCTGTTTTATCTTGATTTTGCAGGGGCGCAACATTGCACGGCACCGTGTTACCACCACTCAAAAAAGGCTGGCAGGCCACGCTGGATCTGCGCTTTCAGCAGGCCGGCGGCAAGACCGTTCTCGCCAGCGCCCAACACGTCGGCCCGCTGACCGTCCAGCGCCCGTTTTACCCGGAAGAAGAGACCTGTCACCTCTATCTGCTTCACCCGCCCGGCGGCATCGTCGGCGGTGATGAGCTGACGATTAGCGCCCATCTTGACCCCGGCTGCCATACGCTGATAACCATGCCTGGCGCCAGCAAGTTTTACCGCAGCAGCGGCGCGCAAGCGCTGATGCGCCAGCAGTTGACCATTGCCCCGCAGGCGACCCTGGAGTGGCTCCCGCAGGATGCCATCTTTTTTCCCGGGGCCAATGCCCGGCTGTCCACCACCTTTCATCTGTGCGCCTCCAGCACGCTGCTGGCCTGGGACCTGCTCTGCCTTGGCCGCCCGGTGATTGGCGAAACCTTCAGCCATGGCACCCTCAGCAACCGGCTGGAAGTGTGGGTGGATGAGATACCGCTGCTGGTCGAACGCCTGCACCTGCAGGAGGGAGAGTTGTCCAGCGTTGCCGAACGCCCCTGGGTCGGCACTTTGCTGTGCTATCCGGCTACCGACACCCTGCTCGACGGGGTGCGCGACGCGCTGGCGCCGCTCGGTCTCTACGCCGGCGCCACCCTGACCGACCGCCTGCTGACGGTACGTTTCCTCAGTGACGATAATCTGATTTGCCAGCAGGTGATGCGCGACATCTGGCAGTTTCTGCGCCCTCATCTCACCGGCAAATCCCCCGTCCTTCCCCGAATCTGGCTGACTTAAGAGAACGTTATGGAACTGACCCCCCGAGAAAAAGACAAGCTGTTGTTGTTTACCGCCGCGCTGGTGGCGGAACGCCGCCTGGCTCGCGGCCTGAAGCTCAACTATCCGGAGTCCGTGGCCCTGATCAGCGCCTTTATTATGGAAGGCGCCCGCGACGGCAAAAGCGTAGCCTCACTGATGGAGGAAGGCCGTCACGTCCTGACCCGCGAGCAGGTGATGGAGGGCGTCCCGGAAATGATCCCGGATATCCAGGTCGAAGCCACCTTTCCGGACGGCTCGAAGCTGGTCACCGTTCACAACCCGATTATCTGAGGTAGCGCCATGATCCCCGGTGAATATCACGTTAAGCCCGGTCAGATAGCCCTGAATACCGGCCGGGCGACCTGTCGCGTGGTCGTTGAAAACCACGGCGATCGGCCGATTCAGGTCGGTTCGCACTACCATTTCGCCGAGGTCAACCCGGCGCTGAAGTTCGACCGTCAGCAGGCCACTGGCTATCGCCTGAATATCCCGGCCGGCACGGCGGTACGTTTTGAACCCGGCCAGAAACGCGAGGTCGAGCTGGTGGCCTTCGCCGGTCACCGCGCCGTCTTCGGCTTCCGCGGCGAGGTCATGGGCCCTCTGGAGGCAAACGATGAGTAATATTTCACGCCAGGCCTATGCCGACATGTTCGGCCCCACCGTCGGCGACAAGGTGCGCCTGGCGGATACCGAGCTGTGGATCGAAGTGGAAGATGATTTGACCACCTACGGGGAAGAGGTCAAATTCGGCGGCGGCAAAGTGATCCGCGACGGGATGGGTCAGGGACAGATGCTGGCCGACGACTGTGTCGATCTGGTGCTCACCAACGCGCTGATCGTCGATCACTGGGGGATCGTCAAGGCCGATATCGGCGTGAAGGACGGCCGGATCTTCGCCATCGGCAAAGCCGGCAATCCCGATATCCAGCCCAACGTCACCATCCCCATCGGCGCCGCGACGGAAGTGATTGCCGCCGAAGGCAAGATCGTCACCGCCGGCGGGATCGATACCCATATTCACTGGATCTGTCCGCAGCAGGCGGAAGAGGCGCTGGTCTCCGGCGTGACCACCATGGTCGGCGGCGGCACCGGCCCGGCCGCGGGCACCCACGCCACCACCTGTACCCCGGGCCCGTGGTATATCTCACGCATGCTGCAGGCGGCCGACAGCCTGCCGGTCAATATCGGCCTGCTGGGCAAGGGCAACGTTTCTCAGCCGGATGCCCTGCGCGAGCAGGTAGCGGCGGGCGTCATTGGCCTGAAAATTCATGAGGACTGGGGCGCCACCCCGGCGGCGATCGACTGTGCGTTAACCGTCGCCGATGAAATGGACATTCAGGTCGCCCTGCACAGCGACACCCTCAATGAGTCCGGTTTTGTGGAAGATACCCTCGCCGCCATCGGCGGGCGCACTATTCACACCTTTCATACCGAAGGGGCCGGCGGCGGCCATGCGCCGGACATCATCACCGCCTGCGCCCATCCGAACATTTTGCCGTCGTCCACCAACCCAACGCTGCCCTACACCCTCAACACCATCGATGAACATCTCGATATGCTGATGGTCTGCCACCATCTGGACCCGGACATTGCCGAGGACGTGGCCTTTGCCGAATCGCGTATTCGCCGGGAAACCATCGCCGCGGAAGACGTGCTGCACGACCTCGGCGCTTTCTCGCTCACCTCATCCGATTCGCAGGCCATGGGCCGCGTCGGGGAAGTGATTCTCCGCACCTGGCAGGTGGCGCATCGCATGAAGGTGCAGCGCGGAGCGATGGCGGAGGAGACCGGGGATAACGACAACTTCCGCGTGAAGCGCTACATCGCCAAATACACCATCAACCCGGCGCTGACCCACGGCATCGCACACGAAGTCGGATCCATTGAGGTGGGTAAGCTGGCTGACCTCGTGGTCTGGTCACCAGCCTTCTTCGGCGTGAAACCGGCCACCGTGATCAAAGGCGGCATGATCGCCATCGCGCCGATGGGCGATATCAATGCCTCTATTCCGACCCCGCAGCCGGTGCACTACCGCCCGATGTTTGGCGCGCTGGGCAGCGCCCGCCATCACTGCCGCCTCACCTTCCTGTCGCAGGCGGCGGCAGCCAATGGCGTTGCCGGGCGGCTGAACCTGCGCAGCGCGATCGCCGTGGTGAAAGGCTGCCGTACGGTGCAGAAAGCCGACATGGTGCACAACAGTCTGCAGCCTAACATCACCGTCGACGCCCAGACCTATGAGGTACGGGTGGATGGCGAACTTATCACCAGCGAGCCGGCAGACGTTCTGCCGATGGCGCAACGATATTTTCTGTTTTAAGGAGAGCGGATGCTTTATTTAACTCAACGTCTGGAGATCCCCAGCGCCGCGACCGCCAGCGTTACGCTGCCGATTGATGTTCGCGTCAAAAGCCGGGTTAAGGTCACCCTCAACGATGGCCGGGAAGCCGGCCTGCTGCTGCCCCGCGGCCTGCTGCTGCGCGGCGGCGATGTGCTCAGCAACGAAGAAGGCACCGAGTTTGTGCAGGTGATTGCCGCTGATGAAGGGGTGTCGGTAGTGCGCTGCGACGATCCGTTTATGCTGGCGAAGGCCTGCTACCACCTCGGCAACCGTCACGTGCCGCTGCAGATCATGCCGGGCGAGCTGCGCTACCATCACGATCACGTACTGGACGATATGCTGCGCCAGTTCGGCCTGACGGTGACCTTTGGCCAGCTGCCGTTCGAGCCGGAAGCCGGCGCTTACGCCAGCGAGAGCCACGGTCATCATCATGCTCATCATGACCACCACGCTCACAGCCACTAGCATGTCGACAGCGGAACAACGCCTGCGGCTGATGCAGCTGGCCAGCAGCAACCTGCCGGTAGGGGGTTACAGCTGGTCCCAGGGGCTGGAGTGGGCTGTGGAAGCCGGCTGGGTGCCGGACGTCGCGGCCTTCGAGCGCTGGCAGCGACGCCAGATGACGGAAGGCTTTTTTACCGTTGACCTGCCGCTGTTCGCCCGCCTGTACCGCGCCTGCGAACAAGGCGATATCGCTGCGGCCCAGCGCTGGACCGCCTATCTGCTGGCCTGCCGGGAGACCCGTGAACTGCGGGAGGAGGAGCGCAACCGCGGTGCGGCGTTTGCCCGTCTGCTGAGCGACTGGCAGCCGGACTGCCCGCCGGCGTGGCGCACGCTGTGCCAGCAAAGCCAGCTCGCCGGGATGGCCTGGCTCGGCGTGCGCTGGCGCATCGCGCTGCCCGAGATGGCCCTCAGCCTGGGCTACAGCTGGATTGAGAGCGCCGTAATGGCCGGCGTCAAGCTGGTGCCCTTCGGCCAGCAGGCCGCCCAGCAGCTGATTTTACGTCTTTGTGATCACTACGCGGCCCAGATGCCCCGCGCGCTGGCCGCACCGGACGGCGATATCGGATCGGCCACCCCGCTCGCCGCTATCGCCTCTGCCCGGCATGAAACCCAATACTCCCGATTATTCCGTTCCTAGGAGAAGCCATGAACTCTTATAAACACCCGCTGCGCGTCGGCGTCGGCGGCCCGGTCGGCTCCGGTAAAACCGCTTTGCTGGAAGCGCTGTGCAAAGCGATGCGTGATACCTGGCAGCTGGCGGTGGTCACTAACGACATCTACACCAAAGAAGATCAGCGCATCCTTACCGAAGCGGGCGCGCTGGCGCCTGAACGCATTGTCGGTGTGGAAACCGGCGGCTGCCCGCATACGGCGATCCGCGAAGATGCCTCGATGAACCTCGCCGCCGTAGAAGCGCTGAGTGAAAAATTCGGTAACCTCGACCTTATCTTCGTGGAAAGCGGCGGCGACAACCTGAGCGCCACCTTCAGCCCGGAGCTGGCGGATCTGACCATCTACGTCATTGACGTGGCCGAAGGGGAGAAGATCCCGCGCAAAGGCGGGCCGGGGATCACCAAATCCGATTTTCTGGTGATCAATAAAACCGACCTTGCCCCCTATGTGGGCGCGTCGCTGGAGGTGATGGCGAGCGATACCCAGCGTATGCGCGGCGATCGCCCATGGACCTTCACCAACCTGAAGCAGGGCGACGGCCTGAGCACCATTATCGCCTTCCTCGAAGACAAAGGCATGCTCGGCAAATAGGCCTGTTGCACCAGCCGGGCGCAGGCGCGTCCGGATGGTGCAGCCTCTGCTCTCTCTCTATATCACCCTGCCCCCACCTCCGCGCCACGCCTGCCCTGCAATATGGCATAAGGTTTGCTAATTCAAGTCATGCCTAACCATTAAGGAATGACTATGTCATCACTGGATCTCAACCCTGAATTACCCGCGACGACGCGGACTTCCGGCTCCCGGGAAACCTTAGAAGATTACACCTTACGTTACGCCCCGCTGAGCTTTCGCCGCTGGGGACCGGGCGTCGTCGCGGTCACCGCGCTGGGCGGCATCGCCTATCTGGCCGACTTTTCCATCGGCGCCAGCATCGGTATGGCGTGGGGCACCAGCAACGCCATCTATTCGATCCTGGTGGCGGCGCTGGTGATCTTCCTCACCGGTATTCCGCTGGCGATCACCGCCGCGCGCTACAACATTGACCTTGACCTGATCACCCGCAGCGCCGGCTTCGGCTATTTCGGCTCGGTGATCACCAGCATTATTTTTGCCGGCTTCACCTTTATCTTCTTCGCCCTCGAAGGCTCGATCATGGCCCAGGGGCTGCTGGTGGGCCTCGGGATCCCGCTGTGGATGGGATATCTGATCGCCACCCTGATGGTGCTCCCGCTGGTGGTCTATGGCATGAAAGCCCTGACCCGCCTGCAGGTGTGGACCACGCCACTGTGGCTGGTGCTGATGGTGGTGCCGGTGGCGTGGCTGATTGTCAAAGATCCGCAGCTGGTGGACGGCTTCCTGCATTTCGCCGGTAAAAACAACGCGTCGACGGTGGATATCACCGCCATCATGCTCGGCGCCGGGGTATGCCTGTCGCTGATCATGCAGATTGGCGAGCAAATTGATTACCTGCGCTTTATGCCGCCTAAGACTGCAGAGAACCGTAAAAGCTGGTGGCTGGCGGTCTTTTCCGCCGGCCCGGGCTGGGTGGTGTTAGGCGCGATCAAACAGATCATCGGCGCCTTCCTCGGCTTCTATCTGTTGACCCGTTTCCCGGCGGTGCACAATACCGAACCGGTGCAGCAGTTCGTCAGCGTCTTCGATAACCTGGTGCCCGGCTGGCTGGCTCTGACGCTGGCGGTGGTGCTGGTGGTGATCTCGCAGATCAAAATTAACGTCACCAATGCCTACTCCGGCTCGCTGGCGTGGACCAGCGCCTGGACCCGCACCACCAAACGCTATCCGGGACGGATTATTTTTGTGGTGGTCAACCTGGCGATTGCTCTGGCGCTGATGGAAGGCGATATGTTCAGCGCTCTGTCGTGGATCCTCGGTTTTTACTCCAACTTCGCTATCGCCTGGGTCGTGGTGGTGGCGACCGACATCACCTTTAATAAAGGCCTGCTCAAGCTGGCGCCGGCGCAGCCGGAGTATCGTCGCGGCATGATCTACAACGTTAACCCGGTGGGCGTGGTCTCCTTTGGCCTTGCCGCCGGGCTGTCGATCTGCGCCTTCTTCGGCCTGCTGGGAACGACGCTGGCGCCGTTCTCGCCGCTGATTGCGCTGGTCGTCGCCTTTGTCATGACCCCGCTGATGGGGATCCTCACCCGCGGACGCTACTATATTAAGCAAGTGGATGACGGCATCGCCGAACCGCGCTATGACGCGGCGGGGAACGCCTCTACCACCGTGTATCAATGCGTTAGCTGTGAGGAAGAGTACGAGCGCCCGGATGTGATGCACTCGCACAAGCATCAGGGAGCCATCTGCTCGCTGTGTAAAAGTATGGAGTAGTCAGGAAGGCAGGCCGACGTAGCGTCGGCCTGTTTCAGGACGCGTCAGGCGGCAGGCAGCTCGGCCAGCGGCCAGCGCGGGCGAACCGTCACGCCGAGCTCGGCTTTGGCGCCGGTTTGCAGACGCACCATGCCGGCGTAGGCGATCATCGCGCCGTTGTCAGTACAGAACTCAGGGCGGGCGTAGAACACCTCGCCGCCGCGTTTTTGCATCATCTCCGCCAGCTTCGCCCGCAGGGTACGGTTGGCGCTCACGCCTCCCGCCATCACCAGACGCTTAAAGCCAGTTTGCTCCAGCGCGCGGCGACATTTAATCATCAGCGTATCGACGACCGCATCCTCAAACGCCCGGGCGATGTCGGCGCGGGTTTGCTCATCGTCGCCATTATTACGAATGGTGTTGGCGGCGAAAGTTTTCAGGCCGGAGAAGCTGAAATCGAGCCCCGGCCGGTCGGTCATCGGCCGCGGGAAGACGAAGCGGCCTTCGGTGCCCTGAGCGGCCATTTTCGATAACATCGGCCCGCCGGGATAATCCAGCCCCAGCAGTTTCGCGGTTTTATCAAAGGCTTCGCCCGCCGCATCGTCAATCGACTCGCCCAGCAGTTCATACTGGCCGATGCCGGTGACGCTGATCAGTTGGGTGTGGCCGCCGGAAACCAGCAGCGCGACGAACGGGAACGCCGGCGGGTTATCTTCCAGCATCGGCGCCAGCAGATGCCCTTCCATATGGTGTACCGGGATCGCCGGCACGTTCCAGGCAAACGCCAGCGAGCGGCCAACGGTCGCCCCGACCAGCAGCGCGCCGACCAGGCCAGGACCCGCCGTATAGGCAACGGCGTCGATATCTTTCGCCGTCAGGCCGGCTTCTTTCAGCGCCGCCTGGATCAGCGGCACCGTTTTGCGCACGTGGTCGCGCGATGCCAGCTCCGGCACCACGCCGCCGTAATCCGCATGCAGTTTCACCTGACTATACAGTTGGTTGGCTAACAGACCTTGCTGGTCGTCATAAATCGCGATGCCGGTTTCATCGCAGGATGTTTCAATACCCAGTACACGCATGAGTTGTTTTACCTCGCTTCAATACCGCGCAGTGTAGGTCCAATGACCGGCGATGTAAAACTTTGCTCACCCCTGGTGCTCTCTTCGTGTATACTCCTCACCCTTATAAAAGTCCCTTTCAAAAAAGGCGCCGGTGCTTTACAAAGCAGCAGTAGTTGCAGTAAAATTCCGCACCATTTTGAAATAAGCTGGCATTGCGGCCAGCGGCAAACCGAATTAATCAAAGGTGAGAGGCACATGCCGGTAATTAAAGTACGTGAAAACGAGCCGTTCGACGTAGCTCTGCGTCGCTTCAAGCGTTCCTGCGAAAAAGCAGGTGTTCTGGCGGAAGTTCGTCGTCGTGAGTTCTATGAAAAACCGACTACCGAACGTAAGCGCGCTAAAGCTTCTGCAGTGAAACGTCACGCGAAGAAACTGGCTCGCGAAAACGCACGCCGTACTCGTCTGTACTAATCTGTTGAGAGCGACGCTCTCAATTCAGACCGAGTTGTAGTTGTAAGGCCGTGCTTCCGAAAGGAATGCGCGGCTTATTTTCGTTTATAGTCATCAGAAATAACGGGGCTTATGGCTGGACGAATTCCACGTGTATTTATTAGCGATCTGCTTGCCAGAACCGACATCGTCGATCTGATCGATGCGCGGGTAAAGCTGAAAAAGCAGGGCAAAAATTTTCACGCGTGCTGTCCGTTCCATAACGAAAAAACCCCCTCTTTCACCGTCAACGGTGAAAAACAGTTTTACCACTGCTTCGGCTGCGGGGCGCACGGCAATGCTATCGACTTCCTGATGAACTACGACAAGCTCGAGTTCGTGGAAACGGTCGAAGAGCTGGCCGCCATGCACAACCTCGAAGTGCCTTATGAAGCAGGCAACGGACCCAGCCAGATAGAGCGCCATCAACGGCAGAACCTCTACCAGTTACTGGATGGTCTGAATACGTTTTATCAACAGTCTCTGATGCAACCCGCCGCCGACCCTGCGCGCCAGTACCTGGCAAAACGGGGATTAAGCAGCGAGGTGATTACGCGCTTTGCCATCGGCTATGCTCCCCCGGGTTGGGATAACGTTTTAAAACGTTTTGGCGGCAATCAGGAAAACCGCCAGTCGCTTATTGATGCCGGCATGCTGGTCACCAACGATCAGGGGCGCAGTTACGACCGCTTCCGCGAACGGGTGATGTTTCCCATCCGCGATAAGCGAGGCCGGGTAATTGGGTTTGGCGGACGAGTGCTGGGCGATGCCCTGCCGAAGTATCTGAACTCCCCGGAAACCGACATATTCCATAAAGGCCGCCAGCTGTATGGCCTGTATGAAGCGCAGCAGGACAACCCCGAACCACCGCGTTTACTGGTTGTCGAAGGGTATATGGACGTCGTGGCGCTGGCGCAATACGACATCAACTATGCCGTAGCGTCGTTGGGCACTTCAACCACGGCCGACCATATCCAGCTGCTGTTTCGGGTGACCAATAACGTCATCTGCTGCTACGACGGCGACCGGGCCGGCCGCGATGCTGCCTGGCGCGCGCTGGAGACAGCGCTGCCGTACATGACCGATGGTCGCCAGCTACGCTTTATGTTTCTGCCTGACGGCGAAGACCCGGATACGCTGGTGCGTAAAGAGGGCAAAGCGGCGTTCGAGGCGCGGATGGAGCAGGCTCAGCCGCTCTCCACGTTCTTGTTTAACAGCCTGCTGCCGCAGGTCGATCTGAGTACTCCGGACGGGCGCGCGCAGCTGAGCACGCTGGCGCTGCCGCTGATAACCCAGGTCCCGGGCGAAACCCTGCGCATCTATTTGCGCCAGGAACTGGGCAACAAACTGGGCATTTTAGATGACGCGCAGCTTGAACGTTTAATGCCAAAACAGGCGGAAAATGGCGCGCCGCGTCCCGCACCACAGCTAAAACGCACGACCATGCGTATACTGATAGGACTGCTGGTGCAAAACCCGGATCTGGCGCCGTTAGTCCCGCCGCTGGAGGGACTGGACTCGCGCAAAATGCCGGGGCTTGGCCTGTTCAGCGAACTGGTGAAAAGCTGTCTGGCGCAGCCTGGTCTGACAACCGGGCAACTTTTAGAGCAATATCGCGGCACAAAAGAGGCCGCCACCCTTGAAAAACTGTCGATGTGGGACGATATAGCAGATAAAGATATCGCTGAACAAACCTTCACCGACTCGCTCAACCATATGTTTGATTCACTGCTGGAACTGCGACAGGAAGAGTTGATAGCTCGCGATCGCACACACGGTTTAAGCAGTGAAGAACGCCGGGAACTCTGGACCATCAGCCAGGAGCTGGCGAAGAAATAAATGACAGACTCAGTCATTCACGTTGCATCGATGCAGCACCAGAACGCAGGGTAACGTGAAGGACACCGTATTTAACGGCTTAAGTGCCGAGTATCGATCGGGAAGCCCCCGACAGCCGCACAGAGGCGCAGCGGCAATAATATAAGTACGCCCTCGCTTTAAATGTCGACAGCCCGCCTGCCGACACCAATCAAACGAATTAAGTGTGGATACCGTCTTATGGAGCAAAACCCGCAGTCACAGCTGAAGCTTCTTGTCCAACGTGGTAAGGAGCAAGGCTATCTGACCTATGCCGAGGTCAATGACCATCTGCCGGAAGATATCGTCGATTCCGATCAGATCGAAGACATCATCCAAATGATCAACGACATGGGCATTCAGGTGATGGAAGAAGCACCGGATGCCGATGATCTGATGCTGGCCGAAAACACCGCGGATGAAGATGCTGCCGAAGCCGCCGCGCAGGTGCTCTCCAGCGTGGAATCCGAAATCGGGCGGACAACCGACCCGGTGCGCATGTACATGCGCGAAATGGGTACCGTAGAGCTGCTGACCCGTGAAGGCGAAATCGACATCGCCAAACGTATCGAAGACGGCATCAACCAGGTGCAGTGTTCCGTTGCCGAATATCCGGAAGCGATCACCTACCTGCTTGAGCAGTACGACCGTGTCGAAGCGGAAGAAGCCCGTCTGTCCGATCTGATCACCGGTTTCGTCGATCCGAACGCCGAAGAAGATATGGCGCCGACCGCCACCCACGTTGGCTCCGAACTGTCTCAGGAAGAGATGGATGACGACGAAGACGAAGACGAAGATGAAGACGCCGACGACAACAGCGATGACGACAACAGCATCGATCCTGAGCTGGCCCGTGAGAAGTTCGCCGAGCTGCGTACCCAGTACGAGCTGACGCGTGACACCATCAAAGCCAAAGGTCGTAGCCATGCCGACGCCCAGGAAGAGATCCTGAAGCTGTCTGAAGTCTTCAAGCAGTTCCGCCTGGTGCCGAAGCAGTTCGATTATCTGGTCAACAGCATGCGCAGCATGATGGATCGCGTTCGTACTCAGGAACGTATCATCATGAAGCTGTGCGTTGAGCAGTGCAAAATGCCGAAGAAAAACTTCATCACGCTGTTCACCGGCAATGAAACCAGCGAAACCTGGTTCAACGCCGCGGTGGCAATGAACAAGCCGTGGTCTGAGAAGCTGCTGGAAGTGAAAGAAGACGTGCAGCGCGGTCTGCAGAAGCTGCAGCAGATCGAAGAAGAGACCGGCCTGACCATCGAGCAGGTGAAGGATATCAACCGTCGCATGTCCATCGGTGAAGCGAAAGCCCGCCGTGCGAAAAAAGAGATGGTGGAAGCGAACCTGCGTCTGGTTATCTCGATCGCCAAGAAATACACCAACCGCGGTCTGCAGTTCCTCGACCTGATTCAGGAAGGCAACATCGGTCTGATGAAAGCGGTCGATAAGTTCGAATACCGTCGCGGCTACAAGTTCTCAACCTACGCCACCTGGTGGATCCGTCAGGCCATCACCCGCTCCATCGCGGATCAGGCGCGCACCATCCGTATTCCGGTGCATATGATTGAGACGATTAACAAGCTCAACCGTATCTCCCGTCAGATGCTGCAGGAGATGGGCCGTGAACCGACGCCGGAAGAGCTGGCTGAGCGTATGCTGATGCCGGAAGACAAAATCCGTAAAGTGCTGAAGATCGCCAAAGAGCCTATCTCCATGGAAACGCCGATCGGCGACGATGAAGATTCGCATCTGGGGGATTTCATCGAGGATACCACCCTCGAGCTGCCGCTGGATTCTGCGACCACCGAGAGCCTGCGTGCGGCAACGCACGACGTGCTGGCCGGCCTCACCGCTCGTGAAGCGAAAGTCCTGCGTATGCGTTTCGGTATCGATATGAACACCGACCACACGCTGGAAGAAGTAGGTAAACAGTTCGACGTTACCCGCGAACGTATCCGTCAGATCGAAGCGAAGGCGCTGCGTAAACTGCGTCACCCGAGTCGTTCTGAAGTGCTGCGTAGCTTCCTCGACGATTAATCGTCGCGGGACATCGTCTACAGCCTGTTAAAAAGCTCCCTGCGGGGAGCTTTTTTTATGGCGTTCAGGTGGCCCTCCGGGGAAAGTCGCCTCTCTCCGCTACTGGCCGCGGGTTGCCAGGGCATCGTCCAGTTCACGATAGGCCGCCACCAGCTTATCAAGCGTCGCCCGGTTTAAGCCGCTGGGATTGGGCAGCACCCACACCTGGGTCGTCCCGATGGTCATAGCCTGTTTCCCCCACTTCGCGCCGCGCTGGTTAAAGGCCAGCTCGAAGGCCTGCTTGCCGAGCACCGCCAGCGCCTGCGGCTGATACTCCTCAATCTTCCTCACCAGCTCACGGCCGCCGCTGCGCAGCTCCTGTAGGGCGACCTCGCTGGCCTGCACCGTCGGTCGCTCTACCAGCATGGTGATGCCGCAGCGCGTATCCAGCAGCTGCAGCTCCTCTTCCGGCCTGAGCTGCCGATCGGTGAATCCGGCCTGATGGATGACCTTCCAGAAGCGATTGCCAGGATGGGCAAAATGAAAGCCGGTATGGGCGGAGGACTTCCCCGGGTTGATACCGCAAAAGACAACGCGCAGGCCCGGCGCAAGGATATCGCTAATCATATTTTCTCCGGCTGTATGGCTAAAACATGATTATAAAGGATTGAAAATGCATTGTTTATAAAAACAGCAGCTGCGCGCTTTACGCTGGATTGCAACCGTCAGTTACTTTATAATCCCTCGCCACGGCCCCTTAGCTCAGTGGTTAGAGCAGGCGACTCATAATCGCTTGGTCGTTGGTTCAAACCCAACAGGGGCCACCAAATTTTAGCTTTAAAATCATATAATTAAGCTACTCGAAAGAGTGGCTTTTTTGTTCCCGAATTTTAAAAGGGCACCACAAACCGCTGAGCATTGCGCAGGGCTTAGCGTTTTGTCGCTATCCCATAAAGAGGATAAAAAGTCCGTGATAGCGCAGGGAAAATTTTTGCTTACGCTAAAATAGATAGCATTCTGCCTTGCAAAATATTGCTCAGAGCATCTCGGGCAGTCCATAACCGCCGCACTCCTGTTGACTTCGGTCTTACTACGCAATGTTGTCTTAAAATATCTTTCATTTCTGCAATGCTGGAATTCGTACTACTTACGATAAATGTAACAACTCAGGTCAATTTCCGAAAAATAACCATAGCCTGCGCCAGCTGATCAAAATCAATACTCTCTTCCCGCCGCTCTTATATATAACCCGCTGACTTACAAAAAGGATGAAATGATGAAAATACGGGATATATCAGTCAGTATCTGTCTGGGACTTTTATTAATGGGTTGCGTAGCTAAACCGCCCATGGCGACGGAAAGTGAAATGAAAGAGGCGGCCGCCTTTGCTTTTAATGTCGATGCTTCGCAGGTGACAATTTCCGATGCGAAGCAGCAGGATGTGAAAACCAACTTTGTGGCCACTATCGGCAAAACCAGCCATCGCTGCTATGTGACGAAAGCCGCCGAGCCGAAACTTTACGGGCTGATCCCCCTGGGCGGCGGCAGTACCGTCTCGGATGCCATTTGTGCTGGCAGCAACCCGACATCAGCGAGCAAAACTTGTGACGCCCTGTCAAAACAAGCGGGCCGCTGCTAATTCACCGCGCAGCAGAAGGCCGTTAACTGCACATTTAGTCACTTTCTTTGCTACTTTACCGCGGTCGCTTAGTTCAGCGACCGCACCTGCTGGTAAGAATTGAGCCGTTCACGCAGCGAAGTCAGCCACGCATCCGGCTCCTGGCGGCAGATTTCGGTGAGGATCGGCGTCAGCACCAGCTCGGCTTCATGAAAGTCAGTCCACTCCGGCGGCTCCAGTGAAAAAGGATCGTTCATCAGCCAGATCACCATCGGCGTCCAGGTACGCGGATCCAGCTGCAGATAATCCTGACAGCGCATCATATCGCGGGTCCGCACCTCAGGCGGCGATACGTCTTTTCCCACCGCGGCGCTACTTAATGCCAATACTGTTATTCCTGCCATCAGATGTTTCCAAACCCATTTTCGCCAGAGGGCGGGCTTTGCTTCTTTCATTGTTATTATTTTACCTGCCAGTTGTCGCCAGAGAATATTTCCTGGCAATTGCCTTAAAAAAGCAGATTAATCGTTTGCATTTTTTTTAACAGCAGACAGCGCTGAAGCCAGTGAACGCCTGTTCCTACAGCTGTCAGCCAGATATGCAAATATATTCGCCAGGCTCTACTCCACAATATTTTCCCGACCGAAAACGATTTGTGTTACAATTGCGCCTTATTACGGCACCGATAAAAATAACCCCCGCCGCACCTGCACCAGGCATCGCCCTTCTTTTTTTACCAGGATTTACGCCCCCATGAACGCGATAATCATTGACGATCATCCATTGGCACGTATCGCCATTCGCAATCTTCTCGATACCAACGGCATTACCGTCGCGGCAGAGCTCGACAGCGGCGCCCATGCCGTGCAGACCGCGGAAAGCATGCAGCCTGACCTGCTGATCGTCGACGTCGATATTCCGGAACTCAGCGGTATCGAGGTGCTGGAGCAGCTGCGCAAACGCCGCTACCAGGGAAAAATCATCATCATTTCCGCAAAGAATGAATTGTTCTACGGCAAACGCAGCGCCGACTGCGGAGCAAATGGTTTTGTGAGTAAAAAAGAGGGAATGAATAATATCCTCGCCGCAATCGACGCGGCCAATAATGGCTATAGCTATTTCCCTTTTTCACTGGAGCGCTTCTGCACCCACGGCATCACCGACCAGGATCGGTTGGATACGCTGTCAACACAGGAGATGAAGGTGTTCCGCTATATTCTCAGCGGCGTCGACTACACCACCATCGGCAGCAAAATGAATATCAGCAATAAAACGGTAAGTACCTATAAGGTCCGTCTGATGGATAAATTAGGCTGCGGCTCCCTGCTTGAGCTTTATGACTTTGCGCAGCGCAATAAAATAGGGTGATGCGATGGTTGTTCGTCTTATTTTATCCATGGTTTTTGGGCTGGCGCTAAGCCTCTCTCCCGCCGCGTATGCCATGAAACAGCTGGAGCTAAAGAGCCATGCCCATATCGCCACGATCGACATGCCGCTCAGCGGTAAGGAAAAAGCCTGGCTGGCCGCGCAGCTGACGCTGACCGTCGGCACCTGGCTGCCCGAGATGACCCCTATCGTCTATGACAGCGATGAGGAAAGCTATCAGGGGATTAACGCCGACTATCTGGCACTGATGGCGCACAGCCTCGGGCTAAAGGTGATTATCCGCCAGTATGACACCGAGCAGCAGGCTCTGGCCGCCCTGGCCGACCGCCAGGTGGATACCCTGCTCACGCAGGTGGCGCACCGGGATGCGCTTGCCCCGGGACTGGCGCGAACCGCACCGCTGATCAAAACCTGGCCGACGCTGGTGACCTCGCTGAAATCCCCCCTGCCGCCGCTGACTACTGACCGGCGGGTCACGCTGGCCTGCACCCGCGAATGCGCCTTTTTCGATATCATTCAGCAGGCGTTTCCTAACGCCAAAATCAACCTTTACGATAGTGATTATCAGGCCCTCGCGTCGGTGGTCAGCGGGGAAAATCAGTATTTCATTGGCAACAACATCACCACTGGCCACTGTATCTCGAAATATTTCTCGCAATCGCTGGTCATCGCGCACTATTTTCGTCAGCAGGAACAGCACAACCGCTTCGTCACTCGCGACGATCGGCCCGAACTGCATCAGATCCTCGATCGTTTTATTCGCGCCATCGACAGCGATACCGCCATGCGGATCATGCAAAACTGGCTCAACCGCGGCGATCTGTCGTTTCTTAATAGCCCACTGCCTTTTACCGCCGAGGAGCAGCGCTGGCTGCAAAAGCATCATCGCATCCGCCTGCTGGTGAACCCCTATTTTCCGCCGTTTACCCTGGTGGATAACGAGGATGAACTGCGCGGCATCATGGCCGATATGCTGAATATATTTTCGCTACAGACCGGCCTGCAGATAGACCCCATCCTGGTGCGCAACCGCCACGATCTGGTAAAACGCATGGAGAAAGAGGATTGGGCCATCATGCCCGCCGCCACCCTCACTCCACAATCTCAGGCCTATGTCACTCTCAGCGATCCGCTCATTAACGTGGCCTTTGTGTTGGTCGCCCGCGGCAGTGCGCCCGATCAGCAACTGCTGAGGCGATCGGTGCGGATCGCCCTGCCGGTCGGGCCCATCGCGGCTCACGATCTGAAAGCACGCTATCCGCAGGTTAACTGGGTGGAGACGGATAATGTCGGCATCGCCATGAAGATGGTGGAGGAAGGTGAAGTCGATGCCGCGGTGGCCTCGGAACTCTCCGCCCGCTATATGATTGACCACTACTATCCGCAGGATCTGCACTATACCCGTATCGACGGTCTTCCCCTCGCTGCCATCCGCCTGGCCATCCCACGCGATGAACCGGTGCTGGCCGCCATTCTCAGCAAAGCGCTGCAGGCCATTCCGCCACGGGATATCCTGCAGATGACCGAGAAATGGTCGAAAATCTCCAGCCGGCAAAAAGAGGACTGGAGCCAGTATAGTCGTCAGTTTTATCAGCTTATCGCCTTTGCGCTGGTGCTGATCGCCATCAGTCTCGGCTGGGGGCTATCGCTGTGCCGGGAAGTGCGCAAACGCAAAGACTCTCAGCAGCGGCTGGAGGAGGAGCTGGCGCAGAAGAGAGCGCTCTCCTGCGCGCTGGAGCGCGAGAAAGACAAGGCGATCCAGGCGACAAAAGCGAAGAGTCGTTTTCTGGCCAGCATGAGCCACGAGCTGCGTACCCCGGTAAGCGCCATCGTCGGCTTTCTGGAACTGCTGGCGAAGCCGGAGCTAAACGTCGGCCAGCGTAAAGAGGCAATCGAGCTGGCGGGGTCGACGGCGCAAACTCTGCTGGGGCTTATCGGTAATATTCTTGATATCGACAAGATTGAGTCGGGAAAATACCAGATCACCCCGCAGTGGAGCGATGTCGCACAGTTAGTGTCGCAGCAGTGCCACACCTTCGATGCGCTGGCACAGCAAAAGGGGATCGCCCTGCACTGCCATAGCCCTCTGCGGGAGGGAACCACGCTGTGGCTCGACCCGCAGGCGCTACGGCAAATCCTCAATAATCTCATCGGCAATGCGCTGAAGTTTACCGCCGAGGGCGCGATTCAGGTCAGCTGCCGGCTGGTACAGGCGGACGAGACGCAGGGAGAGCTGACCCTCACCGTCAGCGACAGCGGCTGTGGGATCAGTGAAGAAGAGCAGACCACGCTCTTCCACCGTTATGCCCAGGCGCGTCAGGGACGCCAGCAGACCGGCTCCGGGCTCGGGCTGGTCATTTGCAAAGAGCTGGTGGCGCTGATGCAGGGCCGACTGGAGATGGTCAGCCGCCCGGGTGTGGGGACCACGTTTACCATCATCCTGCCGGTCAAGGTGAGCCGCTGCGCGATTCATACGCCGCAGGCGTTGCCCGTCAGGCCGCTGGCTCTGCCCGGACTGTCGATACTGATAGCGGACGATCATCCCACCAACCGGCTGCTGCTCAAGCGCCAGCTCAGCACCATCGGCTATCGCGTCGATGAAGCCTGCGACGGTGAAGAGGCGGAGAATAAACTCGCCAGCAAACATTACGATCTGCTGATAACGGACCTCAATATGCCGAAAAAAGATGGTCTGGCGCTGGCGGCCTCGTTACGCCGGCGCTACCCGAGCCTGGTGATATGGGGCATGACCGCCAGCGCGCTGCCGCAGTCGCGGGAGGCATGTCTGGCCAGCGGCATGAATATGTGTCTGTTTAAGCCCGTGTCGGTTCAGACACTGAATCACGAACTCAGCCGTTTAGCGGTGGGCCACGCATCGCCTCACGCTACCCGGCACCTGAAGCTCAGCGTCCTGACCGAAAATACCGGGGGAGACCAGGCGCTGATGAATGAGATGCTGGAGACGTTCCGCGATGCGTCGGCCGCGGATTTAAAGGCCGCCGGGCAGGCTATCGCCCGGCATGAACCGCAGGTCTTTCTGCGGGCGCTGCACCGTCTGCACGGTTCTGCGCAAATTCTTGGCATTTCTGCGCTGCAAGCGCTGTGCGCCCCTTTTGAGGCGAAGCGGCCTGACTCGCTATCGCCGGCAAGCTGTCTGGAGGTGGTACAGCACATCACCGGCGTTATGCGCGAGATCGATGGCGAAATCGACGCCCTCACTGGCCGCTAGCCGTTCCGCTCGGGCAGTCCGCCTGCCCGGGCGTTAAGGGGACATCCTTGTCAGTTTCTTCCTCTGCGCTCTCTCAGGGTGAAACGCGGATCAGTTGCCTGCCACCAGCATCTCGCTATCCACCACAATGCCCTCTTCAGCGCCTTTCAGCACCAGATTCGCTTCGTAATACTTCCCGGCTTTCAGCAGTTTTTGCGCCTGCGCCACCGCCTTACGAGTCTGGTTAAGCGGCATCAGATACTGGTTCTCGATCACGCCAATGCCGGCCAGGCGCAGGGTTTCGATAGCCCCTTTCTGATCGCCTTTCGCCAGTTTTTCGTTGGCCGATTTAATGGCGCTCTCTTTTTCCGGTGTCGCCACATAGTCTTCGGACAGGGCAACGGTGGCGTTAATCACCACATAGCGATCGGCGATCATTTTGGCTGTCGCGTCGGTTTTCACAAACTTCGCCCAGCTGGCGTCATCGGCGGCCAGCAGCGCGGCGGCGTCGTCTGTCAGTTTTTTGGCGCTCTCCGGCTGGCCGTGGAACAGCGCCAGACGGGCGAACTGGACATCGCGCATCGCATTGGCGCCCTGCACCGCCACCTGCAGCACATCGGCGGCTTCTTTCTGCACCTGCGCCGTGGCGGCCGCGGTTGGCGCTGCCGTCGCGCTATCTGCCGCCCACACCGGAGAGGTACTCATCATGGTTGCCAGCAGGCTCGCCAGAATGACTTTTTTCATCGTTGACTCCTGATTAAAATAGGTAAGCATTACCAAACGCAGCCAGCTTAAAAAATATCGTGGGCATTGAGAATCAGAGGCCGGAAGCGATATTGCGGGCCTGGTCTGACAGCTGTCAGACCAGGCGTATAGAGTAACCTCAGCGCTCTTATTTACGCCTGCCGATGGCGCGGCCTACTATTTCCCTCAGACCTTTATTTTGGCCAGCAGAATAAGCCATTACGTATTTTATTCGGCGTCAGGCCACCAACCGGGATCTGCGGAGCAATTATGTTTATGTTTAGCCATTACACCTTAAATGCGTTTAGCCCACGCGTCTTTTTACGATATAAACGCCATGCCGGAATGATGGCGGTGCTGCTGTTTATCTGTGGGGCCTGTTGCCTGGCCTGGCCGCTGGTCGCCGGCTGGTATCTCGCTACGGTAACCGGCATGTTGTTGATGATCTGTGGTTTCTATTCGCTGTACAGCTTGATTGTCTTCCGTCAGCAGCACTGGAAATCGCGCCTGGTGGCGCTGATCTTCGCCATTGCCTGGATCGTGCTCGGCCTGAGCTTTGTCGTCAATCCCCTCAATGGCATGAGCAGTCTGGCCTTCTTATTCGGCTTTTTATTTGTTCTCGGCGGTATTTCCCGCATCGTCAGCGGATGTAAAACCCGAAAACAAAGCGGCGCTGGCTGGAATATTTTTATCGGTTTGCTGGATTTAATTATCGCCTGCCTGTGGCTGGCCATGAACCCGCAGCAAAGCTGGTTATTTATCACCGCTTTTATCGGCGTTGAAATGATATTTAGCGCCATCGGCTTTCTGGTCCTGCGCAATAAGATGAAGCATGCTCAGGCTTAAGCCGTATTTTATCACTGGAGAAGAAAATGAATTTACCTAAAGCACTCGTGTTGACCGCGGCGGCCACCACATTCTGTCTGATGACCAGCCCGGCGTTTGCGGTTCAGGAAACCACACCGCAGAATATGACCTGTCAGGAATTTATGGATATGAACCCGAAAAGCATGACCCCCGTGGCCTTCTGGGTCGTGAATCGCAACACCGACTTCAGCGGCGGCGACTATGTTGACTGGCATGAAGTCGAGACCGTTTCGGTACCGAAAATGCTGCAGCAGTGCCACAAGAACCCCACCACCAAACTCGGTGATCTCAGCGCGGTCATCAAAAAATAACCCAGCGCCCCGGCTTCTGGCCGGGGAAGTTAACCTCATGACCCGCCGCGCTGCGGCGGGTCCCACTTTACTCATCAATACCGCATTCGCACGGCAGATGGTGGCCGATAAGCTTGCGGTATAAAAACGCCCCGACAATCGCCCCCACCACCGGCGCCAGCAGCGGCACCAGAAAGTAGGGGATCGCCATCCCACCGGTAAAGGCGATCGAGCCCCACCCGGCCAGACTGGTAAACAGTTTCGGACCGAAGTCACGCGCCGGATTCAACGCAAAGCCGGTTAGCGGCCCCATCGACGCGCCGATCACGGCGATCAGCAGGCCAATCAGCAACGGCGCCAGCGGCCCGCGCGGAATTCCGTTGCCGTCGTCGGTCAGGGCCATGATCATCGCCATCAGGATCGCCGTGATGGTGGTTTCCACAGCAAACGCCTGCATAAAGGTGATATGCGCATGCGGATACGTGGAAAAGACCCCGGCCAGGTTAAGGCTGGCGGCAGTGCCGCGAACGATATGCTGACTCTGTTCAAGATCGAGAAACAGCTGGCGATACAGCCCGTACACCAGCGCGGCGGCGCAGAATGCCCCGGCCATCTGCGCGATAATAAACGGCAGTACCTTGCGGCGTTCAAAACAGGCGAACAGCCACAGAGCAATGGTCACCGCCGGATTAAGGTGCGCGCCAGAGACACCGGCCGTCAGGTAGATGGCCATGGCGACGCCCAGGCCCCAGATAATACTGATTTCCCACTGGCCAAAGCTGGCCCCGGCGACCCGCAGCGCAGCGACACAGCCCGCCCCGAAGAAGATGAGCAGTCCGGTGCCAAGAAACTCGGCCACGCACTGCCCGGTTAAGGTAGAAGTCTGGTTCATTATCGGCATCCTGAAATAACACGTTTAGAGAGAGGCTGGCGCAAGCGCCCGCTTAATCGGCATGACCGGCCAGTACCAGCCCGGTGGCGACCGCATTGCGCGGCCCTTCTGTTCCCCGAATATTGCCCTGCCCGGCGACCACGCCATAGTGCGACAGGGCGTCCGTAATCAGCTGCGGGATCTCAAAGTCCAGCGATGAGCCGCCCACCAGCACCACGAAGGCGATATCGCGAATGGAACCGCCGGGAGAGACCTGGCGCAGCGCGCGCAGGCAGTTGGTGACAAACACTTTCTCTTTCGCCTGGCGACGCACGAGACGAATTTTTTCCAGCGGGCTGGCATTATCGATTGGCACCAGTTCGCCCTCCTTGATGTACACCACTTTGGCAAACACCGCCGGGCTAAGGGCTTCCTGGAAGAACTCCACCGCGCCATTCTCGTGGCGAATACTGAACAGGCTTTCCACTTTGGCCAGCGGATATTTTTTTATCGCTTCCGCCTGCGAAAGATCGTCGAGACCCAGCTCGGTTTTGATCAACAGGCTGACCATATTCCCCGCCCCGGCGAGATGGACCGCCGTGATCTGGCCTTCCGCATTGACGATCGCCGCATCCGTCGAACCGGCGCCGAGGTCGAGGATCGCCAGCGGCGCCGCACAGCCGGGAGTGGTTAACGCCCCGGCGATGGCCATGTTGGCCTCCACGCCGCCCACCACCACCTCAGTCTGCAGCCGGGCGCTCAGTTCGCGGGCGATAACCTGCATTTGCAGACGATCCGATTTCACCATCGCCGCCATCCCGACGGCATTCTCCATGGCGAACTCGCCGGCCATCCCGCCCTGCACCTTGCGCGGTATAAACGTATCCACCGCCAGCAGATCCTGGATGTATATCGTGCTCATCTCATGGCCGGTGAGCGACGCCATCACGCTGCGCACCCGCTCGAGCATGCCGCCGGCGTGGGTGCCCGGTTCGCCGCGGATATCGCGTACCGGGGCGCAGGCGCTCATCGCCTGCATGATCGCTTCCGCGCCCTCGGCAACATCGGCCTCTCCGCGGCGCTTTTCGCCGCTAATGTAGAGGTTGCCCGCCGGGATGACCCGCGACTGCACGTCCCCCTGCGGGGTCTTGAGCACCACCGCGGAACGGTTGCCAATCAGGGCGCGGGCGATGGGGACGATGGCCTGGGTCTCTTCCGGGCTCAGGCCAAAGAAGGTGGCGATACCGTAGGGATTCGACAGGATCCGTACCACCTGGCCCGGCGCGGCCACTTCCACCGCCGCCATCACCCCCTCGGGGACCTGCTCCAGTAACGTCACTTCATCCACCACCGGCAGGGTTTTACGCAGGCGGTTATTCACCAGCACACCGTCGTCTTTTTTGAGGATCGCCGCCACCACGTTGATCCCCCGGTCGAGCGCCTCATTGAGACACCACACGGCGTCAAGGAAATCGACGGCATCGTCAACCAGCGCAATCCACCCCTCGGCATACTGCGCCGCCGGCAGCGTCGCCAGCCGCCCGAGGGCGATAGTCGTCCCTACGCCAACCCCCACCCCGCCCGGCGTCTGCGGGTTATGACCGATCATGGTGGATTCGGTGATAATGGTCTCGGTGATGGTCTCCATCGCCACATCGCCAATCACCGGCGCGGCTTCGTTAAGATAAATGCGAGAGACATCGCTCATCGACCACGGTGTTTTCGCCAGAGCCTGCTCCAGCGCGGCGAGGGTCCCGGCGATATTGTCCCGCGTCCCTTTCATGCCCGTCGTCGCGACGATGCCGCTGGCAACAAACGTCCTCGCCTGCGGGTCGTCGGACGCCAGCGCCACCTCGGTGGTGGCGTTGCCGATATCAATCCCGGCTATTAACGGCATGCTGACCTCCGCTTAGCTTCCTTTACGCAGCTTATGCCGCTGCTGATACACTTCCGCCGACTCCCGGACAAAGGCGGCATTCACCATCGCGTGCCAGGTGTGCTCCAGCTCGTCGGCAATCGCCAGCAGCTCCGCCCGTGAGGAGCGGAACGGGCGCAGCGCGTTATAGATAGCCAGAATGCGCTCGTCAGGAATGGCGATAAGCTCCGCCGCGCGGCGGAAATTACGCGCCACCGCATGGCGCTGCATCTGCTCGGCAATCTGCGCCTGGTACTCAAGAGTTTGTCGGGAGATCCTCACATCCTGCGGGCCCACCTCGCCGGCAAGTACTTTCTCAAGGGTGATATCGGTCAACGGTTTGCCGGTGGGCGTCAGGATATGCTCCGGGCAGCGGGTGGCTAACGGATAATCCTGCACGGTCATGGTTTTCTCGTTCATGGTCACTCCCTTACTAATTCGACGTGCAGAGTGACGGGCTCGGCGTCCTGCACCACATGTTTGGTCTCTTTGATATGAAACAGGGCGGCTTTGGCCATAAATTTCGGCCGCACCATCTGGTCGTTCACCACCGGCACTGGCGAAGGTGACTCTTTGCGCGCATAGCGTGCGGCGTTTTTGCCAATCTGCCGGTAGGTCTCCAGCGTCAGCAGCGGCGCCTGGGAGAACAGCTCCAGGTTGCTGAGCGGCAGCAGATCGCGCTGATGGATGACCGTGGTGCCCTTCGACTGGATACCGATGCCAATCCCCGAACCGCTCAGGTTCGCCGCATCCCAGGCCATAAAGGAGACGTCGGAGGTGCGCAAAATGCGCACCACCCGGGCGTGAAGCCCCTCTTCTTCCACCCCGGCAATCAGCTCTTTGAGGATCGCGCCATGGGGCATATCAATCAGCGTGTGATGCTGGTGTTTATCGAAGGCAGGGCCGACGCCAATCACCACTTCATCGGCGCGCTCATCGGCTGAAGCCACCTCGCCCTCGTGAGTTTTCAGGGTAAAAGAGGGCTGAATTTGGGTTGTCTGTTGCACAGGAATACCGCCTTATTCAATGGTGTCGGGCTGAACCACGCCCGGAATATTTTTGATCTCTGCCCAGCGTTCGGCGGAGATGCGATAGCCGGTGCCCGGCCCCTGATAGTCATTGATGTCGTTCACTGCGCTCACCACGTCGAACTGCCGATCGAGAATGGCCGAGGTCTGCAGGTAATCGCCGGTGACCCGCTGGCGCAGCATATTGAGAATATTGCTGGCGATATCCTCAAAGCCGCTGCGGCTCAACGCGCCGACAATATCGAGGCCGGTGATGTTGCGCTTCATCATCTCTTCCACCGCGCTCAGATCCTCCACCACATTACGCGGCGGCATTTCGTTGCTGCCGTGCGCGTAGGTGGCGGCCTCCACCTCCTCGTCGGTGATTGGCGGCAGCCCCAGCTCACGGAAAACGGCCTGGATCGCCCGCGCTGCTTTCTGGCGAATGGCGATGGTTTCCGCCTCGGTCACCGGACGCAGACCGCCGTCGACCATCAGGTCACGCTGCAGAATGTTGTAATCATCAAAATCTTCCGCATCGAAGTTCGAGCCGGCGAACATGTTGTCGTAGTTCGGCACCGCACTGTAGCCGGAGAAAATAAAGTCGGTGCCCGGCAGCATCTGCATCAGGGTGCGCGCGGTGCGACGAATATCCGAGTGGGAGAAAGTCTGGTCGTTGGCCGACGCCACTTCGAGGTCGAGCATAGAGGCGATCAGGTTTTCCGCCAGCACCGCCCGAATGCCCGACGGCACAGCACCGGTCATGCCGATACAGCTCACCGCGCCGTTTTGCAGTCCCTGAACTCCGGCGCCTTTGGTAATGAAGATGCAGCGCGATTCGAGGTAAAGCATCGACTTGCTTTCCGAATAGCCCATCAGCGCTTCGGAACCGGTGCCGGAGGTGTAGCGCATTTTCAACCCACGGGAGGCGTAGGCCGAGGCGAGGAACGCCTTTGACCACGGCGTATCATCGCCGTCGGTAAACACCGCTTCGGTGCCGTAGACCGACACCGTCTCGGCGTAGCTGGTTAAACCACGCATGCCCAGCTCCAGCTCGGTGGCCTCTTCCACCGAGCATTGTGTCAACACGCCGGGGCGGCCGCACTGCGAACCGACCAACAGCGCCAGGGCGTTAAACGGCGCATAGCGCGCGATACCGACCGTGGTCTCCTGCTCGGAGAAGCCGCGGATCCCGGCCTCAGCGGCGTCGGCGGCAATCTGCACCGGATTATCTTTGAGGTTGGTGACGTGGCACTGGTTGGAGGGGGTCCGGCGGGCACGCATCTTCTGTAGCGCCATCATCATCTCCACCACGTTCATCTGCGCCATCACCTCGACCGCTTTGGCCGGCGTGATGGCGGTGGTGATGGCGATGATCTCCTCGCGGCTGACGTGGATATCCACCAGCATGCGGGCTATCTCCAGCGCCTCCAGGCGCATCGCCTGCTCTGTACGCTCAACGTTGATCGCGTAATCGGCGATAAACCGGTCAATCATGTCAAACTGGTCCCGGGTCTTGCCGTCCAGCTCGACGATCAGACCGTTTTCCACTTTTACGGAAGAGACCGGGTCAAAGGGGCTGTCCATGGCGATCAGCCCCTCTTCAGGCCACTCGCCAATCAGCCCATCCTGATTGACGGGGCGCTGGGCCAGTACTGCAAATCGTTTTGATCTTTTCATTGTTCATCGGCTCAAAAGGTGAAATCCGCAGACGGTAGCGAATACGCCGGGCCAGCGTCGTTGCCGCCCGGCCATTACCGGCAATAGCGGAACTTTAAATGAGCCAGTGGTGAAAAAAATAAATTTAATTTCGTTTCAATTTGGCACGCGAAATCTGCCAAAAGTTTCACTATGAAACTTTACCCCGGCGACAAAAATAAAAAATGTGATCGCCCGCAATGATATAAATCAATTAATAAAAAAGGCCCTTAATTACGTTTTACCGAAGCTATTTTAAACCTATTGACTAAATCATGGCGGGCGACAAAATAACGCTGACAAAAATAAAGCAAGCCAACCGTCTGGCGATCGTTTTTGACTATCGCCCCCTACTGACTATTCGCGCCAGCATTATCCTGGCGTGGGAGAGCATGATGAACAAGAGCCAGCAAGTTCAGACAATCACCCTGGCCGCCGCTCAGAAAATGGCGGCAGCGGTGCAACAAAAAGCTAATGAGATCAACGTTCCTGTGGTATTTTCCGTGGTCGACCGCGGGGGCAATACGCTGCTTATCCAGCGGATGGACGAGGCCTTCGTCTCCAGCTGCGATATTTCTCTGAATAAAGCCTGGAGTGCCTGTAGTCTAAAACAAGGTACCCATGAAATTACATCAGCGGTCCAGCCAGGACAATCTCTGTATGGTCTTCAGCTGACCAATCAACAGCGAATTATTATTTTTGGCGGCGGCCTGCCCGTTATTTTTAATGAGCAAGTCATTGGCGCCGTCGGCGTTAGCGGCGGTACGGTCGAGCAGGACCAATTATTAGCCCAGTGCGCCCTGGATTGTTTTTCCGCATTATAACCTGAAGCGAGAAGGTATATTATGAGCTATCGTATGTTTGATTATCTGGTGCCAAACGTTAACTTTTTTGGCCCCAACGCCATTTCCGTAGTCGGCGAACGCTGCCAGCTGCTGGGAGGGAAAAAAGCCCTGCTGGTCACCGACAAAGGCCTGCGGGCAATTAAAGATGGCGCGGTGGATAAAACCCTGCATTATCTGCAGGAGGCCGGGATCGAGGTGGCGATTTTTGACGGCGTCGAGCCGAACCCAAAAGACACCAACGTGCGTGACGGCCTTGCGGTGTTTCGCCGCGAACAGTGCGACATCATCGTCACCGTGGGCGGCGGCAGCCCGCACGACTGCGGCAAAGGCATCGGCATCGCCGCCACCCATGAGGGCGATCTGTACCAGTATGCCGGAATCGAGACCCTGACCAACCCGCTGCCGCCCATCATCGCCGTCAACACCACCGCCGGCACCGCCAGCGAGGTCACCCGCCACTGCGTCCTGACCAACACCCAAACCAAAGTGAAGTTTGTGATCGTCAGCTGGCGCAACCTGCCATCGGTCTCCATCAACGATCCGCTGCTGATGATCGGTAAACCGGCCGCCCTGACCGCGGCGACCGGGATGGATGCCCTGACCCACGCCGTAGAGGCCTATATCTCCAAAGACGCTAACCCGGTGACGGACGCCGCCGCCATGCAGGCGATCCGCCTCATCGCGCGCAACCTGCGCCAGGCCGTGGCCCTCGGCAGCAATCTGCAGGCGCGGGAAAACATGGCCTACGCCTCTCTGCTGGCCGGGATGGCTTTCAATAACGCCAACCTCGGCTACGTGCACGCCATGGCGCACCAGCTGGGCGGCCTGTACGACATGCCGCACGGCGTGGCCAACGCTGTCCTGCTGCCGCATGTGGCCCGCTACAATCTGATCGCCAACCCGGAGAAATTCGCCGATATCGCTGAACTGATGGGCGAAAATATCACCGGACTGTCCACCCTCGACGCGGCGGAAAAAGCCATCGCCGCGATCACGCGTCTGTCGATGGATATCGGTATTCCGCAGCATCTGCGCGATCTGGGGGTAAAAGAGGCCGACTTCCCGTACATGGCGGAGATGGCTCTGAAAGACGGCAATGCGTTCTCGAACCCGCGTAAAGGCAACGAGCAGGAGATTGCCGCGATTTTCCGCCAGGCATTCTGAGTGTTAACGAGGGGGCCGTCATGTCGCTTTCACCGCCAGGCGTACGCCTGTTTTACGATCCGCGCGGGCATCATGCCGGCGCCATCAATGAGCTGTGCTGGGGGCTGGAGGAGCAGGGGGTCCCCTGCCAGACCATAACCTATGACGGAGGCGGTGACGCCGCTGCGCTGGGCGCCCTGGCGGCCAGAAGCTCGCCCCTGCGGGTGGGTATCGGGCTCAGCGCAGCCGGCGAGATAGCCCTCACTCATGCCCAGCTGCCGGCGGACGCGCCGCTGGCTACCGGACACGTCACCGATAGCGACGATCATCTGCGTACGCTCGGCGCCAACGCCGGGCAGCTGGTTAAAGTCCTGCCGTTAAGTGAGAGAAACTGAATGTACCGTATCTACACTCGCACCGGAGATAAAGGCACCACCGCCCTGTACGGCGGCAGCCGCATCGAGAAAGACCATATTCGCGTCGAGGCCTACGGCACCGTCGATGAACTGATATCCCAGCTGGGCGTCTGCTACGCCACCACCCGCGACGCAGGGCTGCGGGAAAGCCTGCACCAGATTCAGCAAACGCTGTTCGTGTTGGGGGCTGAACTGGCCAGCGATGCGCGGGGCCTGACCCGCCTGAGCCAGACGATCGGCGAAGAGGAGATCACCGCCCTGGAGCGGCTTATCGACCGCAATATGGCCGAGAGCGGCCCGTTAAAACAGTTCGTGATCCCGGGGAAGAATCTCGCCTCTGCCCAGCTGCACGTGGCGCGCACCCAGGCCCGTCGGCTCGAACGCCTGCTGACGGCCATGGACCGCGCGCATCCGCTGCGCGACGCGCTCAAACGCTACAGCAATCGCCTGTCGGATGCCCTGTTCTCCATGGCGCGAATCGAAGAGACTAGGCCTGATGCTTGCGCTTGAACTGGCTGGCGTCAATATCGTACTGCTTCATTTTGCGCCACAGGGTGGTGCGGCCGATATTGAGCAGCTGCGACATCTCCTGCACCCGCCCGCTGGTCACCCGGGCGGCGTGAATGATGGCTTCCTTTTCGATGGCGCTAAAGGTCAGGCTGGCCGGCAGCAGCGATGACGCGCTATCCCCGCCCGGCCGCTCGGAAAAGAGATATTCCGGCAGATTACTCAGGCGAATATGGCCGTTGTCGCTGCTGATGGCAATATTCTCAATGACGCTGTTGAGCTCAAAATCATTCCCCGGCCACGAGTAGGCCACCAGCTGCGCCAGCGCGTCATCGTCCACTTTCAGCCGCGAAGAGAAACGCTTCTCCAGGCTCTTCAGCCGGTTATGCACCAGCGACGGAATACTGTTGCGTCGGGCGCGCAGCGGCGGGATGACGATTTCAAAGGAGTGCAGCGCATAGTACAGCTGGCGGCTAAAGCGGTTCTGTTCCACCAGATTGGCCAGATCGACGGTGGTGGTGGCAATCACCTTCACATCCACCGGGATCAGGCGCCGGGCGTCGAGGCGGGTGAGCACGCCCTGCTTAATCACCTGCAGCAGGGCCGACTGCAGCTCCGGCGCCAGATACTCAATCTTTTCCAGAAACAGGGTGCCGCCGTTGGCCAGCTCAAGGCGGCTCAGGCGGCCATTTTCATCATCGGTGGGCGCGCTGCCCATAAAGTCCTGGCCCAGCACGCTGTCGGCATACAGCTGGCAGTTGACGGCGATATAGGGGCCGCCCGCCCGTTCGCTTTCATTGTGAATAGCCTGGCTCAGCAGCTCTTTCCCGACCCCCTCTTCGCCGCACAGCAGCACCGGGAAGCCGCCGCGCGCCGCCTGGCGGCCAAAGTGGATCAGGCGCCGGGTTTCCGGGTCGTCGGCAGACATCTGCTCAAAGGTGTGGCTGACTTTACCCAGCTGGCTGGTCATCAGCTGCCGCATCTGCTCCACCGGGTGCAGCAGCAGAATAAAACTGTTGCCTTGCGCCTCGACAATCGGTTTTAAGGTGATCACCGCGTCGACAAACTGATGCTGACTTTCAAAGGTGACTTCGACGTGATTCAGGCCGCGGGCGTGTTTGATGGCGCGGCGCAGCAGCGCCGGGAGGGTCACCAGATCGGCGATATTTTTCCCCTGGCTGGCCTGAGCATCAAGATGCAGCAGTCTCGCCGCCTGAACATTGAGAAACTGCAGCACGCCCTGCTCGTTCCACGCCATCACCCCATCGTCCATGCTCTCCAGCAGGCCGTACATCTGATTGAGGTGGCGGTTGGACTCCGCCAGCAGGCTGTCGGTGAGCAGGGAGTTGCCTACCTCGCGGGCGATGGCCAGCGTCAGAGAGAGGTCGGCGCTGGACTGCTGCTCCACCAGACAGCAAAGCGAGATAGAGCCGAACAGCCGCCCATGGTTATCAAACACCGGCGTCGAGCAAAAACTCCACGGCTGTAGCGCTTGCTTAAAATGCCGATCGCCGGCGGTGTTGATCGGCTGGCCCTGCATCGCGGCCAGCGACAGCGCGCAGGTGCCGATAATGCTCTCCGCACAGTAGCTGCCGTCGCGAAACCCCAGGTCAGCCAGCTGGGCCAGGGTGTGCGGCTCGCCGCAGCGGCTCAGGATGCAGGCAGACTCATCAAGAATAAACAGCGCGCAGGGGCGGCCGTCCATAAACTCCCAGGCATCCTCCAGCGCCGCCTGGCCGATGGTCAGCAGCGCGGTTTTACGCCGACAGATCGAGTCGAAGGTCAGGCCCTGGGCCTGGTGCGGCGTTTGCCAGGTTTCGCGCTGCATAAACTTGCTGCAACGATGCCATGACTGGGCGATGACGGAAGAGACCGCCTTCCCGGTATCCTGAGTCTGAACAGTCATATCCTTTTCCGCGTTGTACCATAGAGAACCCCTCCGGCAGCAACTGCCAGAGGGGAGAAAGAAAAACCGCTGACCTGCGCCAGCGGTTTAGTCACCGCGAATTAACGCGCCAGCCACTGCTGGCCTAACAAATCGGCGGTGAGAATAGCGGCATGGACGCTCTCCGGGGTCACCGCAAACGGCATATTGTGGATGGTTTCCCCTTCCGCGCAGGTGGCTTTCGCCACCGCGGCGATTTTCGCGTCGATCCCCTCTTTCACGCCCATCTGCGCGAGCGTCACCGGCAGGCCGACGCGCTGGCAGAAGCCCAGCACCGTTTCAATCTCATCCATCGGGCTGTTCTGCAGCACCAGCTGCGCCAGCGTACCGAAGGCCACTTTCTCGCCGTGATACAGGTGGTGGCACTCTTCAAGGATAGTGAAGCCGTTGTGGATCGCGTGGGCGGCGGCCAGGCCGCTGCTTTCAAAGCCGATGCCGCTGAGGTAGGTATTCGCCTCGATGATGCGCTCCAGCGCTTCGGTCACCACCCCGGCCTGCGCCGCCAGACGGGCCTTTTCGCCCTCCGCCAGCAGCGTATCATAGCACAGGCGAGCGAGGCTCAGCGCCGCCTCGGTGGACTGTCCCCCGGCCATGCTGGTGGCGCGCGCATCGTAGCAGGCTTTGGCCTCGAACCAGGTGGAGAGCGCATCGCCCATGCCGGAGACCAGCAGGCGTACCGGCGCTTTGGCGATAATCGCTGTGTCCATCACCACCATATCCGGGTTTTTCGGATAGATCAGATACTCTTCAAACTCGCCCGCTTCGGTGTAGATCACCGACAGCGCGCTGGTCGGCGCATCGGTTGAGGCGATGGTCGGGATCACCACCACCGGCAGTTTCTGGTAGTAACCGATCGCCTTCGCGGTATCGAGAGTTTTACCACCGCCGATCCCGACCACGCCGCGGCAGCCCTGCTTTTGCAAAATCGCCATCAGACGGTTAATTTCCGCATGGCTGCATTCGCCGTTAAACCGTTCCGCATGGCAGCGAATATCGTGGCTCTGCAGGCCATTCACCACTTTCTCTCCCGCCAGCTTCATTACGAAGTCGTCGGCGATGACGAAGAAGCTCTCCGCCAGGTTTTTGGCATATTGACCGAACAGAACAGCAGCATCAGGACCCTGAAGATATTTGGCTGGAGATTGAATAACTTTTAGCATTCCTTTCACCCTCAAATAAGTGCGCATGTAGACATGATGAGCCCTGGCGTTATCCGCGCCGGCCAGTGAAGCGCGGCCTGAACGGAACGTACCGGAGCAGTGCGATCACTGTAGGGCCGGCAGGGAACAAAAAAATCTTTCGCCTTTTTGTTCTGATATGAAACACAGGTTAATTTTTTACGTTCCATATTGGAACAGAAAACCCTACTCTCGGTCAGGATTGCGATCCCGATCCGCTCCTTTGCCGCATAATGCCCTTGCGATCCTCCTTTTTCGACCACCTTTTCTCCCGCAGTCGGCAGAAAATCAGCAAAAATTTTTTTCTCACCCGCTTCGCCAGCTATCCTGACCGCCGCTTATGGCAGAAGAAAAAAAGCGCGCCAGCTCGCATTTTCACCGTTTCCTCAGCAAAAACGTTCCATAAAGAAACAAAACAAGGAGGCAATGTTTCGTAATGAAACCCGATCGTCGGGGCATTCTTTTTTTCGTCCGCTCAGCCAGAATCATCCTATCGCCAGGCACGTTGCACCGTCAGACGATACCCCTACGCGATGACCGCCTCCGCCAGCAGAGAGGCCGCATCGAACCTTCTCCAACGGAGCACTGAATAATGAAAAAGCTGATTAACCGTGTTGAAGATGTACTGAATGAACAATTACAGGGGCTGGCTAAAGCCCATCCGCAGCTGACCCTGCATCAGGACCCGCTGTATGTGACCCGCACCGACGCGTCGGTGGCTGGCAAAGTGGCCCTGCTCTCCGGCGGCGGCAGCGGACATGAACCGATGCACTGCGGCTATATCGGCCAGGGCATGCTCTCTGGCGCCTGCCCGGGGGAAATCTTCACCTCGCCGACGCCGGACAAAATGTTCGAATGTGCGATGCAGATCGACGGCGGGGAAGGCGTCCTGCTGATTATCAAAAACTACACCGGCGACATCCTGAACTTCGAAACCGCCACCGAGCTGCTGCATGAGAGCGGCATTAAAGTCACCACCGTGGTGGTCGACGACGACGTGGCGGTGAAAGACAGCCTCTATACCGCCGGTCGTCGCGGCGTCGCCAACACCGTACTGATTGAAAAACTGGTCGGCGCCGCCGCCGAACGCGGCGACTCGCTGGAAGCCTGCGCCGAACTGGGCCGCCGCCTGAATAATCTCGGCCACTCGATTGGTATCGCCCTCGGCGCCTGCACCGTACCGGCCGCCGGGCAGCCCTCCTTTACCCTGCAGGACGACGAAATGGAGTTCGGCGTCGGCATTCACGGCGAGCCGGGCATTGACCGCCGCCGCTTCAGCTCGCTGGACCAAACCGTCGATGAGATGTTCGATACCCTGCTGGAAAACGGCGCCTACAGCCGCACGCTGCGCCAGTGGGATACCGTCAAGGGCGCGTGGCAGGAAGTGCAGCAGAGCAAAACCGCGCTGCAAAACGGCGACCGGGTTATCGCGCTGGTCAACAACCTCGGCGCCACCCCGCTTTCCGAACTGTACGGCGTGTATAACCGCCTGGCCCAGCGCTGCGAAGCGTCCGGCATCATCATCGAACGTAACCTCATCGGCAGCTACTGTACTTCGCTGGATATGGCGGGCTTCTCGATCACCCTGCTGAAAGTGGATGACGAGACGCTGACGCTATGGGACGCCCCGGTTCATACCCCGGCGCTGAACTGGGGAAACTAAGGAGCACGACATGTCACTGAACAGAACGCAAATCGTCGACTGGCTGTACCGCTGCGGCGATATTTTCACCAAAGAGAGCGATTTTCTCACCGGTCTTGATAAAGAGATCGGCGATGCCGATCACGGCCTCAATATGCACCGCGGCTTCAGCAAGGTAGTCGAAAAGCTGCCGTCGATTGCCGATAAAGATATTGGCTTTATCCTCAAAAACACCGGTATGACGCTGCTCTCCAACGTCGGCGGCGCCAGCGGCCCGCTGTTCGGCACCTTCTTTATTCGCGCCGCGCAGGTGACCCAGGCCCACCAGAGCCTGACGCTCGACGAGCTGTACCTGATGATCCGCGAAGGCGCAGACGGCGTCGTCAACCGCGGCAAAGCGGAGCCAGGGGATAAAACCATGTGCGACGTCTGGCTGCCGGTGGTGGACTCCCTGCGCCAGTCCAGCGAGCAGCACCTGTCGATCGCTGCCGCGCTGGATGCCGCCTGCGAAGTGGCCGAGCGTGCGGCCCACGCCACCATCACTATGCAGGCGCGTAAAGGCCGCGCCAGCTATCTCGGCGAGCGCAGCATCGGACATCAGGATCCCGGCGCGACCTCGGTGCTGTTTATGGTTCAGATGCTGGCCGCCGCCGCCAAAGAGTAAGGAAATCGCGATGGTAAACCTGGTTATTGTTTCTCATAGCGCCCGGCTGGGCGAAGGTGTCGGAGAACTGGCCCGGCAGATGTTAATCAACGATGGCTGCAAGCTGGCGATCGCCGCCGGGATCGACGATCCCGACAGCCCGATCGGCACCGATCCGCTTAAAGTCATGGAGGCGATCGAATCCGTGGCCGATACCGATCACGTGCTGGTGATGATGGATATCGGCAGCGCGTTGCTCAGCGCCGAAACCGCCCTCGATCTGCTCGATCCGGCGATTGCCACGAAGGTGCGGCTATGCGCCGCGCCGCTGGTGGAAGGGACGCTGGCGGCCACCGTCAGCGCCGCCTCCGGCGCCGGGATTGACAAAGTGATCGCCGATGCCATGAACGCCCTGGAGGCCAAGCGGGTTCAGCTGGGTTTACCTTCGCATACGCCTGACGCCATCACTGCCCCAACGCTTGCTGACGACGGCGACACAAAATCGGTTTCAGTCATTATTAACAATCACAACGGCCTGCACGTGCGTCCGGCGTCAAAGCTGGTCGCCGCGCTGGCGGGCTTTAACGCCGAACTGCTGCTGGAGAAAAACGGGAAGTGCGTCAAACCGGACAGCCTCAACCAAATCGCGCTATTGCAGGTACGCCGCAACGATAAGCTGCGCCTGCTGGCCCGCGGTCCGGATGCCGACGCGGCGCTGGCGGCGTTTCAGGCGCTGGCCGCCGATAACTTCGGTGAATCACCTGCAGCGCAACCAGCTGAGGATCCGGCCACGCCCGAGCGCGTCGAAGGCGCTGCCCTGCGCTACCCGCTGGCCCTGATCCAGCCGGTTCACCCGGCTGCCGCTGATGCCGCCCGCGAGCAGCAGCGCCTGCGCCAGGCCATTGACCAGACGCTGGCGGATCTTATCGCCCTGACCGAGCTGGCGGAAAACAAATTTAACGCCGATATCGCGGCGATCTTCGCCGGGCACCATACCCTGCTCGACGATGACGATCTGTTTGATGCCGCCAACGATCGTCTGCTCACCGAACAATGCTCGGCGGAATGGGCATGGCATCAGGTGTTGATGGAGCTCAGCCAGCAGTATCGCCAGCTGGATGACCCCTACCTGCAGGCGCGTTACATCGATATCGAAGATATTCTGCAGCGTACCCTGCGCCATCTGCAGGGCGTTCAGGAGAGAGTGCCGGCGCCCGGCGAGCCAACGATTATTATCGCCGACAACATTTATCCCTCAACCGTCTTACAGCTGGATGCCAGCTTCGTTAAAGGCCTGTGCCTGCGCGATGGCAGCGAACAGGCTCACGGCGCGATTATCGCCCGCGCCGCAGGAATTGCCTGGCTGTACCAGCAGGGCGAGGCGCTGAACAACGTACAGCCCGGCGAGACTATCGCGCTCGATATGCGCCACCAGCGCCTTATCCGTGACTAAAATTCACGTTGACCGTTACCGCTCCGGAGGCCTGCCTCCGGAGGGTGAGTTTTCGCTTACTCTTCAGGAACCACTATGTCTCAATTCTTTTTTAACCAGCGCGCCAGCCTCGTCAACGATGTGATTGAGGGTACCATTATCGCCAGCCCGTGGAATAACCTCGCCCGGCTGGAGAGCGACCCGGCGATCCGGGTGGTGGTCCGTCGCGATCTGAATAAAAACAACGTGGCGGTGATCTCCGGCGGCGGCGCCGGCCATGAACCGGCGCACGTCGGCTTTATTGGTAAAGGCATGCTGACCGCCGCAGTCTGCGGCGATCTGTTCGCCTCGCCGAGCGTCGACGCGGTGCTTACCGCCATTCAGGCGGTGACCGGCGAGGCAGGCTGCCTGCTGATCGTCAAAAACTACACCGGCGACCGGCTTAACTTCGGCCTGGCGGCGGAGAAAGCGCGCCGTCTCGGCTACAACGTTGAAATGCTGATCGTCGGCGACGACATTTCGCTGCCGGATAACAAACAGCCGCGCGGCATCGCCGGTACGTTGTTCGTCCATAAGGTGGCGGGCTATTTTGCCGAGCGCGGCTATAACCTCGCCACCGTCCTGCGCGAAGCGCAGTACGCCGCCAGCCACACCGCCAGCATCGGGGTGGCGCTGGCCAGCTGCCACCTGCCGCAGGAAGCGGAAAGCGCCCCGCGCCATCAGGCCGGCCACGCCGAGCTGGGAATGGGTATCCACGGTGAGCCGGGCGCCTCGACGATCGCCACGCAAAACAGTGCGGAAGTCGTCAACCTGATGGTGGAAAAACTGACCGCCGCCCTGCCGGAAACCGGCCGCCTGGCGGTGATGCTCAATAACCTCGGCGGCGTGTCGGTGGCCGAGATGGCGATCCTGACCCGCGAGCTGGCCAACACCCCGCTGCAGGCGCGCATTGACTGGCTGATAGGCCCGGCCTCGCTGGTGACAGCCCTCGATATGAAAGGCTTCTCGCTGAGCGCCATCGTGCTGGAGGAGAGTATTGAGAAAGCGCTGCTGGCGGATGTGGAAACCGCCGGCTGGCCGCAGCCGGTGCAACCGCGGATTATCAACGTCGTGCCGTCCACCCTCGACAGCGCTCGGGTGGATTTTACGCCCTCGGCCAACCCACAGGTGGGCGATTACGTGGCGCAGGTGACCGGCGCCCTCATCGATCTTGAAGAACATCTCAACGCGCTGGATGCCAAAGTAGGCGACGGCGATACCGGCTCCACCTTCGCCGCCGGGGCGCGTGAGATTGCCGAGCGGCTCGAGCGTCAGCAGCTGCCGCTGAACGATCTGCCAACGCTGTTCGCGCTGATCGGCGAACGCCTGACGGTGGTGATGGGCGGCTCCAGCGGGGTATTGATGTCGATCTTCTTCACCGCTGCCGGGCAGAAGCTGGAGCAAGGCGCCAGCGTGGCCGAGGCGCTGAACGCCGGTCTGGAGCAGATGAAATTTTACGGCGGCGCCGAGGAAGGTGACCGGACGATGATCGACGCTCTGCAGCCGGCGCTGGCGGCGCTGCTGGCCGAACCGGAGAACCTGCAGACCGCTTTTGCTGCGGCGCAGGCCGGGGCGGATCGCACCTGCCAGTCGAGCAAAGCCGGCGCCGGACGAGCGTCCTATCTCAACAGCGACAGCCTGCTCGGCAACATGGACCCCGGCGCCCACGCGGTGGCGATGGTGTTTAAAGCGCTGGCGGAACGCTAAGCCTCCCCCGGTGGCGCTGTGCTTACCGGGGCTACAAATCGGCGCCAACCGTAGCCCGGATAAGGCGCAAGCCGCTATCCGGGTTTTACCACGATGGCTTTTTACTTGCTGTGCCAGTATGCCTGGGAACGCACCAGCTGCTGATCGATACTCTCGTCTTCAAAGCGTTCCAGTAGCGATTTCACCACCGCGCCTTCGCCGGTCAGCCAGATGAAATAATCCTCCGCCGGCACCTTCACCTGCGCCAGACGCTCGGCGACGAACGCCGGGTTGTGGCCTACCACCCACTCGATGTTAAAGCCGTCGAGATCCGCCAGATAATCTTTATACGACGCATCGGCGATAGTAACGATGGCCGTCACTTGCGGCCTCGCCGGCAGCTGGCGTAATCCCAGCAGACGACGGCGCAGCGCCGGCATGCCGGACTCATCGCAAACATACAGCTGCCAGGCATAATCTTCCGGCACCACCAGCGAGCCGCGCGGGCCGCCGATAACCAGCTTATCGCCCACTTTTGCTTCCAGCGCCCAACGGCTGGCGATACCGCCATCGTGGATATAGAAATCGTAAGCCAGCTCGTGTCGTTCGGCATCGTACAGCGGCGTATAGTCGCGGGTGGCAGGCCGCACACCTTCCCCCCAGTCAATCCCCTCCTCGGTTACCTGCGGCGGAGTAAATGCCGCACCCGGCTCGGGGAAAAAAAGCTTGGTATGGTCGTCAAAGCCGTGAGAAGCGAAGCCTTCCAGCGCCTCGCCTCCCAGCACGATACGCTGGAACGCCGCGCCTGCGCGCTCCACGCGCAGCACCGTCAGCTCACGGAAACGCAGCTCATTGCGGACACGCTGCGGGTACTTGCCTGCTTTGGTTTTTGTCATCATCGATTGCCTTCGTGAACGGTAAATAGATATATCTAAACTTGATGCAAATGATAATGATTGCCAACTAAAAAGAATGCAAGTCTTTTTTTGATATAGTAAAAGTAAATCGCACTAAAATTCCAGATACTTAAATAATTACTTATAAATCAACATAATAAAAAATAAATACCCCATACCATTGCTAAGATTAAAATTTTAGATATAAATTAGATATATCAAAAAAAACACAGGAGTTAGCGATGCGACATCATCATGAAGACGGGCGTGGGCCACGGGGGCGCCACGGTGATCCCAGCGAACACGGCGACCATGGCCGCCGCGGCGGCGGACGTCGCCAGCGTTTCTTTGGCCATGGCGAACTGCGGCTGATCATTCTGGATATCCTCAGCCGCAACGCCAGCCATGGCTATGAGCTGATCAAAGAGATCGAAACCCTCACCCAGGGGAACTACAGCCCCAGCCCGGGGGTGATCTACCCGACGCTGGATCTGCTCCAGGACCAGGGCCTTATCAGCGTGGAAGACGACAACGGACGCAAAAAAATCGTTATCAGCGAGGAAGGAAAACAGCTGCACGCCGAGAACCAGGAGCACCTGGCCCATATCCAGGAGCGTCTGCAGGCGCGGATGGTCGGCTGCGAGCTGCGCCGGGATCCGCAGATGAAGCGCGCGCTGGAAAACTTCAAAGCGGTCCTCGACCTGAAAGTGAACCAGCAGGCCAGCAGTGCCGCCCAGCTCAAGCAGATCATCGGCATTATCGACCGGGCGGCGATGGAGATCTCTCAGCTCGACTAAGCCTCTTTTTTCACCACCGGCTGCCCCGTGCCAGGGCAGCCCGCACCACGGCGGATCGCCCCGCTCACCGCAGCAAGGCAGAAAATCTCGTCGGCTCAGGAATAAAACGTGCCAATAGTGGCGCAATGAGATTAAATTTTACACATTTCGTCTTTTACCTTGCATTTATCCCGATTTTCACCGCTTCTGCCGAACTGGCGTAATCCCTGCAATACTTAATCCAGTATCGTGTGATACGTCCGCCCCAGGAGCACATTTTGAACAGGTTACCTTCCAGCGCATCGGCTCTGGCCTGCAGCGCACACGCACTGAATCTCATTGAAAAGCGCACGCTTGATCATGAGGAAATGAAAGCACTTAACCAGGAGGTCAGGGAATACTTTAAAGAGCATGTGAATCCGGGGTTTTTAGAGTATCGAAAATCGGTTACAGCCGGCGGGGATTACGGAGCCGTAGAGTGGCAAGCGGGAGGGTTAAATACGCTTGTCGACACCCAGGGACAGGAATTTATCGACTGCCTTGGTGGGTTTGGCATCTTCAATGTAGGGCACCGTAATCCAGTTGTGGTATCCGCCGTCGAGAATCAACTCGCGAAACAACCGCTTCACAGTCAGGAACTGCTGGATCCGCTACGCGCGATGCTGGCGAAAACCCTGGCAGCCTTAACGCCCGGCAAACTAAAGTACAGTTTCTTTTGCAATAGCGGTACCGAATCGGTAGAGGCGGCCATCAAGCTGGCGAAAGCCTATCAGTCGCCGCGCGGTAAATTTACCTTCATTGCCACCAGCGGCGCCTTCCACGGTAAATCGCTGGGCGCGCTGTCGGCCACCGCCAAGTCGACCTTCCGCAAACCCTTTATGCCGCTGCTGCCGGGCTTCCGCCACGTGCCGTTCGGCGATATCAACGCCATGCGCACCATGCTGAGCGAGTGCAAGAAAACCGGCGACGACGTCGCGGCGGTGATCCTCGAGCCGATTCAGGGTGAAGGGGGCGTGATCCTCCCGCCAACGGGGTATTTGCCGGCGGTGCGTAAGCTGTGCGACGAGTTTGGCGCATTGCTGATCCTCGACGAAGTGCAGACCGGCATGGGCCGCACCGGCAAGATGTTCGCCTGCGAGCATGAGAACGTTCAGCCCGATATTCTGTGTCTGGCGAAAGCGCTCGGCGGCGGTGTGATGCCGATCGGCGCGACGGTGGCGACAGAAGAGGTCTTCTCGGTGCTGTTCGATAACCCGTTCCTGCACACCACCACCTTCGGCGGCAACCCGTTGGCCTGTGCGGCGGCGCTGGCGACGATCAACGTGCTGTTGACGCAAAACCTGCCGGCGCAGGCGGCGCAGAAAGGCGATATGCTGCTGGACGGGTTCCGCCTGCTGGCGCAGGAGTATCCTGACCTGGTGAATGAAGTGCGCGGGAAAGGCATGCTGATGGCCATTGAGTTTGTCGATAACGAGATTGGCTACGACTTTGCCAGCGAGATGTTCAGACAGCGGGTGCTGGTCGCCGGGACGTTAAACAACGCCAAGACGATCCGCATTGAACCGCCGCTGACGCTCACCCTTGAGCAGTGCGAACAGGTACTGAAGGCGGCGCGCAAGGCGCTGGCGGCCCTGCGCGTTTCGGTTGAAGAGACATAATAAAGTGCTCTTCACCCTCTCCCTCAGAGAGGGAGAGGGTGAAGGAAAACCCTCACACCTGCGGTAACAGGCCGATAAAGCTGCGTTTCTGCCGCGGCTGCGACATCATCTCCTCCAGCTTTTCGACGCAGGCTAAATAGTGCGGCGTCTTCTTATGCGCCTGCACCGCCTCATCGTCTTTATAGGCTTCGTAGATAAAAAAGCGGGTTTTCACTTCTGGATCCTGCAGGACATCGAAGCGCAGGTTGCCCGGTTCCCGCAGCGCGCCTTCGTGGTTGGCGCGAAACACCTCGAGAAACTCATCCACCCGCTCGGGTTTAATATTGATCTCCACCAGCGTTACGTTCATTTCAGCTCTCCCTGTTTTTCTTCCTGCCAGAACTGATACGCTTCGCGCGCGTTCAGATTCTCATGCACCACCTTTTTCACCGCCTTCAGCATCGCGCGCGGGGCGCTGGACTGGAAGATATTGCGCCCCATATCCACCCCGGACGCCCCCTGGTCGATCGCCCGCCAGCACATCTCCAGCGCCTCATGCTCCGGCAGTTTTTTACCGCCGGCGATGACGATCGGCACCGGACAGCTGGCGGTCACTTTTTCAAAGCCTTCCTCAACGAAATAGGTCTTCACAAACTGCGCCCCCATTTCGGCGGCAATCCGGCTGGCCAGCGAGAAGTAGCGCGCATCGCGGGCCATCTCTTTGCCGACGCCGGTAACCGCCAGGACCGGCATACCGTAGCGATTGCCGGCATCCACCAGTTTGATGATGTTATTGATCGACTGATGTTCGTATTCGCTGCCGATATAGACCTGCGCCGCCACCGCGCAAACGTTGAGACGCAGCGCGTCTTCCATCGCTACCGCCACGCATTCGTTGGAGAGTTCGCTCAAAATCGAATTACCGCCGGAGGCGCGCAGCACTACCGGCTTATTGGTGGCCGCCGGTACCTGGCTGCGCAGTACGCCGCGGGTGCACATCAGCACATCGGTGTCGGCAAACAGTGGCGCAATCGACAGGTCGATACGCTCAAGCCCGGTCGTTGGCCCCTGGAAGTAACCATGATCGAAGGCCAGCATCACCGTGCGGTTGCTGTGCGGATTAAAGATGCGCGCCAGCCGCGACTGCATGCCCCAGTCCAGCGAGCCGCAGCCTTTCAGGGTATACAGCGTGTTCTGCTGCGGGCGGTCGATACCGAAGTCCTTACCCTCTTTGATGTCGTCTAAATCAGCCATCTCATCCTCCGTCAGAAGTCGTAGTTGTTGATATTCTCTTTGCTGAACACCACGCGCTCCGGCAGCAGCACGATACCGTTACCCTTCGCTTCATACTGGTAGCCCTGCACGCTATTCGGTTCGACCTTCAGCGAGCCGATATCTTTCACCTCAACGCTATCACCTACGTTAAGATCGCCCTTTTTCAGCAATCTATCGGCGACGTTAACCGCAATTTTGCCCTGCTGAACCACATCCCACAGGCCGAACGCTTTCACCGTGCCGCGCTCAACGTACGGGCGCATCACGTTCGGCGTACTAAAGCCGACGATCGCCACGCCCTGACGCTTGAGGTTCTCCGCCGCCTGCGCCGCCGCCGGCAGCGCATTGGCATCCGGCGCGATAATGGCGTCGAGATCCGGATACGCTTTTAAGATCCCCTCGGCGGTTTGCAGCGATTTGGTGGCATCGTTATAGCCAAACTGGGTGGTGACGATTTGCCACTGCGGATGCTCTTTTTCGATTTTGGCTTTGGCTTCCTTCACCCACTGGTTCTGGTCGGTCACCGTCGGGCTGGAGTAAAAAAACGCCACTTTGGCGGCAGGTTTGCTGACCTGCTTTTCCGCCATCTCCACCAGCAGGCCGCCGAGCTGCTGCGGCGTGCCCTGGTTGATATAGATGCTGCGGCACTCCGGTTTGGTATCGGAATCCCAGGTCAGGACTTTCACCCCGCGCTGCATCGCCCGCTTCAGCGCCGGGCACAGGCCGTCCGGCGAGACGGCGGAGACGATAATCGCGTTGTAGCCCTGGTTGACGAAGTTGTTGATAAGCTGCACCTGGCCGGAGACGCTGGGCTCGGTGGGGCCGTCATAGGTGACATCCACGCCCAGCGCTTTCCCCGCCTCTTTCGCGCCGTTGCCGCCGCTGGTAAAGAAGCCGACGCCAACCAGCTTAGGAATAAAGGCGATGCGGTCCGCCGCCTGCGCGGTAACCACGCTCATCGTCAGCGCCAGCACGATCAGTTTTAATTTCATTTTATGCTCCGATTGTTTTATGCGAGAAAAGACGCCGCCAGGTTGCGCGCACCCATTCACGGTGCAGGCTCAGCGAACGCCCCATCACCACCACAACCAACAGCGCCCCTGACAGCGCGCTCGACACCTGGTTGGGGATGCCGACCATCTGTAAACCCTGTTGCAGATACCCCACCAGCAACGCCGCCAGCGCGGTACCCAGTATCGATCCCGAGCCGCCGTAAATATTGGCCCCGCCGAGCACCGCCGCGGTCAGCGCCGGCATCAGAAGGTCGCGGCCTAAATCCGAACGCGCCGAGCCGAAATAGGAGACCATCACCAGCGCCGCGACCGCCGAGGCGACGCCAACCAGGCCATACAGCACGTACGGGATGCCGTTCACCGACAGCGCGGCATAGCGCGCGGCGCGCGGGTTTTGCCCGAGTAAAAAGAGGTGGCGGCCAAAGCGCCCGCGATGGGTCAGCAGCCAGAAGAAAAAGTTGATAATCGCGAACAGCACCAGCGGCAGCGGCAGTCCGGCGAGGGTTAAATTGGCGAAGGCGGTGAAGCTATCGGGAAAACCGCCAATCCCCTCGTAACCGGTCGCGCCGGCCATCCCGGAAAGCAGCAGCGCGCCGCCGCCGTACAGATACAGCGTACCAAGCGTGATCACCAGCGGGCTGATGCCGGTGTAGTGGATCAGCGCGGCGTTGAATAACCCGCACAGCAGTCCCAAGAGCAACGTCAGCGATACCGCGAGCCACAGCGGCCAGCCCGCCTGGGTCATCACCCCGAGGGCGATGGCGCACAGGCCGATGGTCGAGCCCAGCGAAATATCGATACCGCCGCTGATGATCACCAGCGTCAGCGGCAGCGCGACGATGCCGATGCAGATAAAGTCGCTGGTGCTAAAGAGCAGCATATTGAGATCCAGCATGCGCGGATTCAGCGTGCCGAACAGCAGGATCTCCACGATCAGCAACGCCAGCAGCGCACTTTCCCAGTTAAGCTTCAGCTTCATTTAAGCCACCTCTTTGCTTTTGCGTTCGGGAAAGCGGGCAACCTGTTTCCCCCCTTTGTTACCGGGCTGGAAACGGCTGTACTTTAGCGCCCGCTGATGGCGGGCCAGCGCCTGGCGCAGGCGGCCATCGAGCACCAGCACACCGAGCAGCACCAGACCGGCGATAAAGTCATTCCACCAGGCGGGAAGGCGGAACAGCACCAGTACGGTGTCAATTTGGGTGAGGAAAAAGGCGCCGAGAAACGCGCCAAGCAGCGTGCCGGTACCGCCAAGCAGCGAGATCCCGCCCAGTACGCAGGCGGCGATGGCTTTCATCTCCAGGCCGCTGCCGGTCTGATTAGGCACAAAACCAATCTGCGCGGCGAAGACGATCCCGGCGCAGGCCGCCAGCATACCGTTGAGGGTAAAGGCCAGCATCCGCGTGCGGTTGACCGCCACGCCCAGCTGGCGCGCGGCGGCGAGGTTATCGCCAACGGCGTAAAAATCACGACCAAAGGCGGTGCGCGACAGCAGCCAGCCGCCCGCCAGCAGCAGCGCCAGCACCAGCCAGCCCAGCGGCGACACGCCGAGAAACGCAGGCTCCGAGAGCGATTTCAGGCTGTCGGGCAAGCCCTCGATCCATTTCCCGCCGGTCCACAGCAGCATCACCCCGCGATACAACCCCAGCGTACCGAGCGTCGCGACAATCGCCGGAATGCGCAGTCCCACGACCAGCAGGCCGTTAAAAGCTCCGGCCAGCGCGCCAATCGCCAGCGCGAAGGCGATAGCCGTCGCCAGCCCGTAACCGTTGTTCAGCGCCACGCCGACGGCGATGGCGCACAGCCCAACGGTCGAGCCTACCGACACATCAATATTGCGGGTCAGCATCACCAGCGTCGCGCCCAATGCCAGCAGGCAGAGGATCTGCGAGCTGGCGAAAATCATCGCCAGGGTCTGCAGGCTGAAATAGGCTGGATTGAGCGCCACCAGCACGACAAATAGCGCCACGATGGCAAAGAAGGCGCTCAGTTCGCGATTCTTCAGTAACGTTTTCATGCCTGCCCTCCGAAGGCCAGGGTCATCATGCGATCGACGGTCACCGCCTGCCGCTCCAGTTCGCCGCTGTAGCGGCCCTGATGCATCACCAGCACCCGGTCGGCAAGGCCGACGAACTCATCCAGATCGCTGGAGATCATCAGCACCGCCACGTTTTGCGCGGCAACGCTTTTTAGCAATTGATAGATATCGGCGCGGGCGGAGACATCCACGCCGCGCGTCGGCTCATCGACAATCAGCAGCAACGGATTGGCTTCCAGACAGCGCGCCAGCAGTACCTTCTGCTGGTTACCGCCAGAGAGAGTCCGCACCGGCTGATCGCCATCGGCCAGCTTGATCCCCAGCGCACGGTGATAGCGCTCAACCACCGCCGCCTCCCGTTTCCCCTGCTGCCACCACGACGGCTGATTGAACATCACCGTGTTCCAGCGCACCGGCGCATCGAGAAACAGCCCCGAGACCTGACGATCTTCCGGGAGATAGACCAACCCGCTGGCCAGCCTGGCGCGGGTGCTGTCGCGGCTGATCTCGCGATTCTCCAGCCAGATCCGCCCGGCGCGCGGCGGACGCAGGCCGTATAAGGTTTCGGCAAATTCGGTGCGCCCGGATCCCACCAGCCCGGCCAGACCGACGATCTCACCGGCGCGGATCTCCAGATTGAGATCGATAAAGCCTTCGCCGGTGAGATCTTCCACCCGCAGCACGGGAAAATCCTGTGGTTGCGTACGGCGGTTGCCCGGCAGCGACAGCCACAGCTTTTGCGTGTCGCTCAGCGTATGGTCGCGGCTGGCCGGCGTCATAGCGCTAATCAGTTGCTCATCGCGGTAAGTTGCGGTCTCGCCGCTCAGCACTACCGCCCCGTCGCGCATCACCGACACATGGCTGGCAAGCTGGCGGATTTCGGGCAATTTATGTGAGATAAAGACGATCCCAACGTCCAGCGCCTGTAACGCGCGGATCTGGCTAAACAGTCTCTCGGTTTCACCCGGCGTTAAAGAGGCGGTGGGTTCATCCAGGATCAGGATCCTGGCCTCGCGCATCAGCCCGCGCAGGATCTCGACCATCTGTTGATCGGCTACCTCGAGCGTGCTGGCGCTGGCGTCGAGGTTGATCTGGCAGTTCAGCTGCTGCAGTTTGTCCTGCAACCGCGCGACGGTATCCGCCCGCTTCGGCAGGCGGAAGAGAATGTTCTCGCGCACGCTGAGGTTGGGAAACAGCATCGGCTCCTGCGGCACCAGATAGATGCCTAACTGATGCGCTAGCGCCGGATTGAGACGCGCAAACGCGCGGTCGCCGAGCGTCAGTTCACCGCTGTCCGGCGTTTCAACGCCAGCGATGATCTTCATCAGCGTTGATTTACCCGCGCCGTTGCCGCCCATCAGCGCATGCACCTGGCCCGCGCCTAGCGTGAAATCGATGCCCTTCAGCACCGCAACGCCGGAGAACTGTTTGCAAATCTGACGAGCTTCAAACAGTGGCTTCATCATCACGCCTCAATTGAACAAATGATTTTTAAATTTAATAATGTTCAAAAGCGTAGACGGTGAACTATATTTACAACCGTGCGAAGATCACACTTTGGTGCTTTAGATAGTCAGGAATAAATGCGCCAGCGATGAAAGATCCGTTTTGCCAGTCGGCTCACACTTTCCGACCGCGCAATAGCGAACATATGATCTAAATTTTTATAAGAGTTCAATTTATGAGCGAAAAACGCATTACGGAAGAGAACCGCTACGCCGGGCTGGCGTTAGCCGAGGAAGAGCTGGTGGCGCGGGTGGCGTGGTGTTACTACCACGACGGCCTGACGCAAAATGACATCGGCGAGCGTTTGGGGCTGCCACGGCTGAAGATTTCCCGCCTGCTGGAGAAAGGCCGCCAGTCCGGAGTGATCCGCGTGCAGATCAACTCGCGCTATGAGGGCTGTCTGGCGCTGGAAAGCGAACTCCAGCAGCGTTTTGGCCTCAAGCTTGCCCGCGTGCTGCCGGCGCTCAATACCCCGCCGATGAATACCCGGCTGGGGATCGGCGCGGCGCAGTCGCTGATGGGCATTCTGCAACCGGGTCAACTACTGGCGGTCGGGTTCGGCGAAGCCACCATGAGCTGCCTGCAGCATCTCAGCGGATTTATTGGCTCGCAGCAGGTGCGGCTGGTGACCCTCTCCGGCGGCGTCGGCCCTTATATGACCGGCATCGGCCAGCTTGATGCCGCCTGCAACGTCAGCATTATTCCGGCGCCGCTGCGGGTCTCTTCGGCGGAGGTCGCCGAGATCCTGCGCCGCGAGTCGAGCGTGCGCGACGTGATGCTGGCGGCGATGGCGGCGGACGCGGCGGTGGTTGGCATTGGCGCCATCGATCAGCGGCGCGACGCCACCATTTTACGCTCCGGCTATATCAGCGAGGGCGAACAGCTGATGTACGGGCGCAAAGGCGCGGTCGGCGACATTTTAGGTTATTTCCTGCAGGCCGACGGCCGGCCGGTAGAAGGGCTGGAGATCCATCGGGAACTGCTCGGCGTAACCCTGGATGAGCTGGCGCAGCTGCCAACCATCGTCGGCGTCGCCGGGGGAGAAGAAAAAGCGCAGGCGATTTATGCCGCTCTGACTGGCAAGCGCATTAATGGCCTGGTAACGGAAGAGACAACAGCACGCGCGGTACTCGCGCTGGCCTCCTGACGGCCAGGCGCCGCGCGACAACAGCGAGGCGCATGTCATGAGTTACCTGTTAGCGTTAGATGCCGGGACCGGCAGCATTCGGGCGGTCATTTTCGATCTTAATGGCCGCCAGCTGGCGGTAGGCCAGGCCGAATGGAAACACCTGAGCGTTGATAACGTCCCCGGCTCGATGGAGTTCGACCTTACTACCAACTGGCAGCTGGCCTGCCAGTGCATTCGCCAGGCGCTCGACGCCGCCCGACTCTCTGCCGCCGATATTCAGTCCGTCGCCTGCTGTTCGATGCGCGAAGGGATCGTCCTCTATGACCGCGACGGCGAGGCCATCTGGGCCTGCGCCAACGTCGATGCCCGCGCCAGCCGCGAAGTGGCGGAGCTTAAGGAGATCCACGACTATCGGTTTGAATCCGAGGTGTACGAGGTCTCGGGACAAACCCTGGCGCTAAGCGCCATGCCGCGCCTGCTGTGGCTGGCGCACCACCGCCCCGATATCTACCGCAAAGCGGCAACCATCACCATGATCAGCGACTGGCTGGCGGCGAAGCTTTCCGGCGAGCTGGCGGTCGACCCGTCAAACGCCGGCACCACCGGCATGCTCGATCTGTTCAGCCGCGACTGGCGTCCGGCGCTGCTGGATATGGCCGGACTGCGCGCCGATATGCTGTCGCCGGTCAAAGAGACCGGTACCCTGCTGGGCGCCGTCACCGAAGCGGCGGCGCAGCAGAGCGGCCTGCGCGCCGGGACACCGGTGGTGATGGGCGGCGGCGACGTCCAGCTCGGCTGCCTGGGCCTTGGGGTGGTGCGTGCCGGGCAAACCGCAGTACTCGGCGGCACCTTCTGGCAGCAGGTGGTCAACCTGCCGCAGGTGCGTACCGATCCGCAGATGAATATTCGCGTTAATCCTCATGTCATTCCCGGCATGGTGCAGGCGGAATCGATCAGCTTCTTTACCGGCCTGACCATGCGCTGGTTTCGCGACGCCTTCTGCGCTGAAGAAAAACTGATTGCCGAGCGGCTCGGCGTTGATGCCTATTCACTACTGGAAGAGATGGCCAGCCGCGTGCCAGCCGGTTCCCACGGCGTGATGCCTATTTTTTCCGACGCTATGCACTTTAAGCAGTGGTACCACGCCGCGCCGTCGTTTATTAACCTCTCCATCGATCCGGAGAAGTGCAACAAAGCGACCCTGTTCCGCGCGCTGGAGGAGAACGCGGCGATTGTCTCCGCCTGCAACCTGGCGCAGATTTCGCAGTTCTCCGGCGTGACATTCGAGAGCCTGGTGTTTGCCGGCGGCGGCTCTAAAGGCGCGCTGTGGAGCCAAATCCTCAGCGACGTCACCGGCCTGCCGGTGCGGGTGCCGGTGGTCCGCGAAGCCACCGCTCTGGGCTGCGCCATCGCCGCCGGAACCGGCGCCGGACTGTATGGCGATATGGCCAGTACAGGAGAACGGTTAGTGAGCTGGCATCGCGAGTTCACTCCTAATCCACAGCATCGCGAGCTGTATCAGGAGATGATGAGCAAGTGGCAGACGGTGTACGCCGATCAGCTTGGCCTTGTCGATAGCGGCCTGACAACATCGATGTGGCAGGCGCCGGGTCTGGAGCGCCGCCAGCGCGTTGCGTCTTCCCCCTCACCCTAACCCTCTCCCGGTGGGAGAGGGAACCGTTCGGCACTCGCGTTGAATATCGGTGCCGATCCGCCTTTCTCTTTGCCCTTTGAGCGGGAACCGTTCGGCGCAGGCCTTGAATACCAGTGCCGATCCGCCTTTCTCCCTCGCCCTTTGGAGAGGGAACCGTCCGGCGCTGGCCTTGCATACCGGTGCCGGTCCGCCTTTCCCCCTCTCCCTTTGGGAGAGGGTCGGGGTGAGGGACAACGTGTTCCGTTCTTTGAATCCCATCACAATCACCGCACTCCCCTTTTCCCTTTTTCTCCGCGACGGCTAAATTAGTAACTCATCCGACCACATAACAATAATTTTACATTGGAAGCCACTATGAGCCGCTATCCGTCGCTTTTCGCCCCGCTTGAGCTGGGCTTCACAACGCTCAAAAACCGCGTGTTGATGGGCTCAATGCACACCGGGCTGGAAGAGCTGCCGGACGGCGCGCAGCGGCTGGCGGCCTTTTACGCCGAGCGCGCCCGCCACGGCGTGGCGCTAATTGTCACCGGCGGCATCGCCCCGGCGCCCTCTGGCGTCACCATGGCCGGCGGCGCGGTACTCAATGATGCCAGCCATCTGGCGCACCATCGCCATATTACCGACGCGGTACACCAGGAAGGCGGCAAAATCGCCCTGCAGATCCTGCATACCGGGCGCTATAGCTATCAGCCCGCGCTGGTTGCCCCCTCGGCGCTACAGGCGCCGATTAACCGTTTTACGCCCCATGAACTGAGCCACGATGAGATCCTGACGCTGATCGATGATTTTGCCCACTGCACCCAGCTGGCGCGCGAAGCGGGCTATGACGGCGTCGAAGTGATGGGCTCTGAGGGCTATCTGATTAACGAATTTCTCGCCGCGCGCACCAACCAGCGCGACGACCAATGGGGCGGCGATTATGCCAGGCGCATGCGTTTCGCCATTGAAGTGGTTAAGGCGGTGCGCCAGCGCGCCGGCCACGATTTCATTATCATCTACCGTCTGTCGATGCTCGATCTGGTCAACGGCGGCAGCACGCTGGCGGAGGTCACCGAACTGGCCCAAGCCATCGAAGCGGCAGGGGCGACAATCATTAATACCGGCATCGGCTGGCACGAAGCGCGCATTCCGACCATCGCCACGCCGGTACCGCGCGGGGCGTTCAGCTGGGTCACCCGCAAGCTGAAAGGCGCAGTGTCGATCCCGCTGATTACCACCAACCGCATCAACGATCCGCAGGTCGCTGAGGATATTCTCGCCCGCGGCGATGCCGATATGGTATCGATGGCCCGCCCGTTCCTCGCCGACGCCGAATTTATGTCGAAAGCGCAGAACGATCGTGCCGATCAGATCAACACCTGCATCGGTTGCAACCAGGCGTGTCTCGATCGGATCTTCGTCGGCAAAGTCACCTCCTGTCTGGTCAACCCGCGCGCCTGTCATGAAACCCTGATGCCGGTCCAGCCTGCCAACGCGCCTAAACGGCTGGCGGTGGTCGGCGCCGGGCCTGCCGGCCTGGCTTTCGCCGTTAACGCCGCCGCCCGTGGCCATCAGGTCACGCTGTTCGATGCGCTCCCGGAGATCGGCGGCCAGTTTAATATCGCCAAACAGATCCCCGGCAAAGAGGAGTTTCACGAGACGCTGCGTTACTACCGCACCATGCTCGATCTTCATGGTGTCGATCTGCGCCTGAACACCCGCGTCACGCCAGACGATCTGCTGGCGTTCGATGAGACGATCCTCGCCACCGGTATCGCCCCGCGCCTGCCGGCGATCGCCGGGATCGATCATCCTAAGGTGCTGAGCTACCTGGATGTCTTGCGCGACAAAGCGCCGGTTGGCGCGAAGGTGGCGATTATCGGCTGCGGCGGCATCGGCTTCGACACCGCGATGTATTTAAGCCAGTCGGGCGCGGCCACCAGCCAGGATATCGGCGAGTTCTGCCGCGAATGGGGTATCGATACCAGCCTGCAAACGGCGGGAGGGCTGAGTCCTGAGGGCCCACAACTGAGTAAAAGCCCGCGACAGATTGTGATGCTGCAGCGTAAAGCCAGCAAACCGGGCGAAGGGCTCGGCAAAACCACCGGTTGGATCCACCGCGCGACGCTGCTGGCGCGCGGCGTGAAAATGATCCCGGCGGTCAGCTATGAAAAGATCGATGATGAAGGGTTACATGTCACTATCGGCGGCGAGCGCCAACTGTTGGCGGTCGATCAGGTGGTGATCTGCGCCGGTCAGGAACCGCGCCGCGAGCTGGCGGATCCGCTGCGCGCGGCGGGGAAAACTGTGCATCTCATCGGCGGTTGCGACGTGGCGGCGGAGCTGGATGCGCGCCGGGCGATTGCCCAGGGCACAAAACTGGCGCTGGCGATTTAGCCGTGTCCCGGGGGCGGCGCGATGCGCCTTCCCCGGGCTACCACGATAATCCCGAAAGGTAGGCCGGCTAAGGCGACAGTTGGTAGCCCGGCTAAGGCGACAGCCGCAAGCCGGGGGAAACAGCGACAAGAATCAGCGCTGCTTACGCACCTTCGTTGCTTTCAAAATGACAAACTTATTGTTCGTCGCAATGGTCGTGCAATTACCAAACGCGCGCTTCAGCTTACGGAAGTAATCGAGGTGGCGGTTGCCGACGACATACAGCTCGCCGCCATATTTCAGGCTGCGGCGGGCATCGTTAAACATCTGCCAGGCAATATGGTCGGTAATGGCGTGCTGCTGATGGAACGGCGGATTACACAGAATCGCCGTAAACCGGTCGGGCTCAATGCCGGAAAGCGAATTGTTGACCATGAATTCACAGCGTGCGATATCGTCCGGCAGGTTGCGCTCGACGTTCAACCGGCTGGAAGCTACCGCCATGTGCGACTCATCGGTAAACATGACCCGCGCATTCGGGTTTTGCGCCAGCGCCTGCAGGCCAATCACCCCGTTGCCGCAGCCGAGATCGGCGATCTCGCCTTCTAAATCAGACGGTAAATGCTGCAGGAAGAAACGCGCGCCGATATCCAGTCCGCTGCGGGCAAAAACGTTGGCGTGGTTATGGATGGTCCATGGCGTGCCGTCCAGCTTCCAGCTGTAGGTTTGCGGCGCATCGGCAAGCTTGGGGGCCGTGAAAACGCAGTGGATCAGACGCGCTTTTTTCCACGCCAGCGAGGTGGTGGTAGTGCCGAGGATTTTTTCAAACAGCGCCAGCGTCGAGTTGTGCACATCACGGGCTTTCGCCGCGGCGATAATGCGGGTTTCCGGCGTGACCACTTCGCGCAGGGCGCGCAGCTGCTGTTCCAGTAGCGCCAGCTGTTTTGGCACCTTAATCAGCACCAGCGCCGGCGCAGCCGGTAGCGGGCTCAGGCTATCCTGAAAGCGCACGCTCTCTTCATCGATACCGTTCATCCGCAGGTTGTGGCGGGTCGCCAGCTCGGAAATAAAGGAGTCGTTGATGCTGACCGGGTTGCGCGCCGCCAGCGCGCAGGAGAGCGCGCCGAAGCCGTCGTTGAAGATGAGCGTCAGGCCGTCGACGTCATTCACCTGTTGCAGCAGATATTCATCCGCCGCTTCCCAAGCCTGAAGCGCTTCTTCTTCAGCGTTAGGTGGGAACCGCTCTAATGTGAATAACTCACCGTTTAACTCTACCTGGCTCATCGCCCCTCCGAAATGCTAAAATTCGCGCGTGTTATCGCTCAATTCTCCGGAGAAGTAAACTTTTTTCACCATGAACACGCTACCTTACCTTCAGGGCTACCCTGAATCGCTGCTGTCGCAGGTCACGGCTTTAATCGAGCAAGACCGCCTCGGCGAGGTGCTGCAAAAGCGTTATCCTCAGGGCCATGACGTTAACAGCGATAAAGCGCTGTATCAGTACACTCAGGATCTGAAGGCCCGCTTTCTGCGCGGAGCGGCGCCGATCAACAAAGTGATGTACGACAGTAAGATCCACGTGCTGAACAATGCGCTCGGCCTGCACACCGCCATTTCCCGCGTTCAGGGCGGCAAGCTGAAAGCCAAAGCGGAAATTCGCGTAGCGACGGTGTTTCGCGACGCGCCGGAAGCGTTTCTGCGTATGATCGTGGTTCATGAACTGGCGCATTTAAAAGAGAAGGATCACAACAAAGCCTTCTATCAGCTGTGCTGTCATATGGAGCCGCAGTACCACCAGCTGGAGTTCGATACCCGTCTGTGGCTGACGCATCTTTCGTTAAATCGTTCTGCGTAGTGACGCACTGGTTTTGTCATGATGGCATGATAGAGTGACGACAGGTTCCCTTTAATGGAGTTCGTCAACGTTTATGATACGTTTCGCAGTTGTTGGCACAAACTGGATCACCAAGCAGTTTGTCGATGCCGCCCATGAAACCGGCAAATATAAACTTACCGCCATCTACTCCCGCAGCCTCGAACAGGCGCAAGCCTTTGCCAATGACTATCCGGTCGAGCATCTGTTTACCTCGCTGGAGGCGCTGGCGCAAAGCGACGCGTTTGATGCTGTGTATATCGCCAGCCCGAACTCCCTGCACTTCCCGCAGACCCGCCTGTTCCTGAGCCATAAAAAGCACGTGATTTGCGAAAAACCGCTGGCGTCGAATCTGCAGGAGGTCGAGGCGGCCATCGCGCTGGCGAAAGCCAATAACGTGGTGCTGTTTGAAGCCTTTAAGACCGCCAGTCTGCCTAATTTCCTGCTGCTGAAGGAAACCCTCAGCAAAGTGGGTAAACTGCGCAAAGCCTTCATCAACTACTGTCAGTACTCCTCGCGCTATCAGCGCTACCTTGACGGCGAAAACCCCAACACCTTTAACCCGGCGTTCTCTAACGGCTCGATTATGGATATCGGCTTCTATTGCCTCGCGTCCGCCGTGGCGCTATGGGGCGAACCGCGGGCCGTTCATGCCACCGCCAGCCTGCTGGACAGCGGCGTGGATGCCCAGGGTACCGTGGTGCTGAGCTATGGCGACTTCGACGTGACGCTGCACCACTCCAAGGTGAGTGACTCGGCGATCCCCAGTGAAATCCAGGGTGAAGATGGGGTGCTGGTGATCGAAAAAATCTCCGAATGCCAGAAGCTGGCGTTTGTGCCGCGCGGCGGCAAAGCCCAGGACCTGACGCAGCCTCAGCACATCAATACTATGTTGTATGAGGCAGAGACCTTTGCGCGCCTGGTGGAGACAGCAGATGTGGATCACCCGAGCCTGGCGGTAAGTCGTATCACCGCCAAACTGTCGAGCGAAATTCGTCGCCAGACCGGAGTGATCTTCCCGGCCGATACGCAGCCGCTGGCGTAAAAGAGTGTAAAGGCCGGACCGGCCGCCATTGACGAAAACCGCCCTGTGACATATTTTGTTACGTGCAAAGGGGAGTAACTTCCTTGCCGGTTGATCGTCATTACGATGCGTGCAATACCGCATCCGGTCGCCGGGCAATAACCAAAGCCCATCGCGATGTACTTTGGTTGTTGTAAGTGAGACCTTGCCGGAAGGCGAGGTCTATGCATAAAAGCGCAGCGGCTGCCGTCTTCCGACGTCAGCCGTTTTGTTTTTATGTAAGGAATATCAAATGAATACTGTCGGCACGCCGTTGCTATGGGGTGGATTCGCTGTCGTCGTCGCGATCATGCTGGCGATCGACCTGTTGCTTCAGGGACGACGCGGTTCGCATAGCATGACTATGAAGCAGGCCGCGGGCTGGTCAATCCTCTGGGTCACACTTTCTCTGCTGTTTAACGCCGCCTTCTGGTGGTATCTGGTACAAACCCAGGGCCGCGCCGTCGCCGATCCGCAGGCCTTAGCCTTCCTCACCGGCTATTTGATTGAGAAAGCGCTGGCGGTCGATAACGTCTTCGTCTGGTTGATGCTGTTCAGCTACTTCGCCGTACCGCCTGCTCTGCAGCGCCGGGTACTGGTGTATGGCGTGCTGGGCGCCATTGTTCTGCGTACCATCATGATCTTCGCCGGCAGCTGGCTGATTTCGCAGTTCGACTGGCTGCTGTACGTCTTCGGCGCCTTCCTGCTGTTTACCGGCGTGAAGATGGCGCTGGCGAAAGAAGATGATTCCGGTATCGGCGATAAACCACTGGTGCGCTGGATCCGCAGCCATCTGCGCATGACGGATAAAATCGAGAGCGAGCGCTTCTTCACCCGTAAAAACGGGGTGCTGTTCGCCACCCCGCTGCTGCTGGTGCTGATTCTGGTGGAACTAAGCGACGTGATTTTCGCCGTCGACAGTATCCCGGCTATCTTCGCGGTCACCACCGATCCGTTTATCGTGCTGACCTCGAACCTGTTCGCCATCCTCGGCCTGCGCGCCATGTACTTCCTGCTGGCGGGGGTCGCTGAGCGCTTCTCGATGCTCAAATACGGTCTGTCGGTGATCCTGGTGTTTATTGGCGTGAAGATGCTGATCGTCGACTTCTACCATATCCCGGTTGCCATCTCGCTGGGCGTGGTGGGCGGCATCCTGGCCGTCACGCTGCTGATTAACGCCTGGGTTAACAAGCAACACGACAAGCAACGCAACCTGCCTGAGTAATCTGCCCAATCCGCCGTCGGCTATTGCCGACGGCAACCCCATCTCATGTCACAATTATGTTGCTACATAGTTAATAAATTAGATACAGATTAAAATCACAGTATTTTGCGCTTCCCGCCCGCCGTTCTTTCCGTATACTCGACTATGCAAACATCTACTTACATCCTGACATAAACGTAACAAATAATACGTGGCTGGGATGGCTTGCTACATCACTGGAAGGAATGAATTATGACAACACGCACTCCCCCAACAGGGTGGCTCACTCGTCTGGCGCAAGGCAGCCTGGTGAAACAAATTTTAATCGGCCTGGTGCTTGGCATACTGCTGGCGCTGGTTTCAAAGGAGGCGGCGATTGCCGTCGGACTGCTGGGGACCTTGTTCGTCGGCGCGTTAAAGGCGGTGGCGCCAGTGCTGGTATTAATGCTCGTGATGGCCTCCATCGCCAACCATCAGCACGGCCAAAAAACCAGCATCCGGCCCATTCTGTTTCTTTATCTGCTGGGTACCTTTAGCGCGGCGCTGACCGCAGTGTTGCTCAGTTTTGTCTTTCCGTCGTCACTGCATTTAACCACCGCCGCCGACAGCATCACCCCGCCATCGGGGATTGTCGAAGTGCTGCGCGGCCTGCTAATGAGTATGGTATCCAACCCGATCGACGCCCTGCTGAACGCCAACTATATCGGCATTCTGGTGTGGGCGGTGGGGCTAGGCTTCGCCCTGCGTCACGGTAACGACACCACCAAAAACCTGATCAATGATGTCTCCCACGCGGTGACCTTCATCGTCAAAGTGGTGATCCGTTTTGCGCCGCTGGGGATCTTCGGTCTGGTCTCTTCCACCCTGGCGACCACCGGCTTCGAGACCCTGTGGGGCTACGCCCAGCTGCTGCTGGTGCTGGTGGGCTGTATGCTGCTGGTGGCGCTGGTGATTAACCCGTTGCTGGTGTTCTGGAAGATCCGCCGTAACCCCTATCCGCTGGTGCTTACCTGCCTGCGCGAAAGCGGCGTCTACGCCTTCTTCACCCGCAGCTCGGCCGCCAATATTCCGGTGAATATGGCGCTGTGTGAGAAACTGAATCTGGATCGCGATACTTATTCGGTGTCAATTCCGCTGGGAGCAACCATCAATATGGCGGGCGCGGCGATCACGATCACCGTGCTGACGCTGGCGGCGGTGCATACGCTGAATATCCAGGTCGATCTGCCGACAGCGCTGCTGCTAAGCGTAGTCGCTTCGCTGTGCGCCTGCGGCGCCTCCGGCGTAGCGGGCGGTTCACTGCTGCTGATCCCGCTGGCCTGTAATATGTTTGGTATTCCGAACGATGTGGCGATGCAGGTGGTGGCCGTTGGCTTTATTATCGGCGTGCTGCAGGACTCCTGCGAAACCGCGCTGAACTCCTCCACCGACGCTCTGTTTACCGCCGCGGCCTGTATGGCGGAAGACGACCAGCTGGCGAAAAACGCCCTGCGCGGATAACGCCTTTCCCCTCCGCTATCGGGCGGAGGGGCTCTCTTCCTGTACTGCGTTTTCAACCTTAAACGGATCGATACCGCGCTTTTGCATCCGGCGGAAGCGAATGATGTTCAGCCCGTTGACGATCAGAAAACTGCCTTCAATCAGCGTCCCGCCAATGGAACCCAGCCACAGGTTATGCGTAACCCAGCAGGCGGTGGAGCACCACATCACGCAGCGGACGGTCAGCCCTTTGCAGCGAAACAGCGCCCAGGTACTGGCAACGGTGCCAATAATCGGCAACAGCTCCATGGCATGCTGCAGTTTGCCCAGGCCGAGGATCAACGTCAGGAGGATAAAGACCGTCATCACCCACAGGCTGCGGGTGCGCAGGGAAATGACCGTGCGGAGCGCATTGAGCCCGGCGCTCATCCCGGCGGGTGCGGCGCCCATCAGGAAAAAATGGACGCCAATAATGGCGCTATAGCCCGCCAGCTGAAGCCTGAAGCGGCGTTCGTCGCGGTTGATAAAGGTGGTAATGCCGATAAGAAAGGCGATGACGCCGACACCCTGGGCCAGCCAATACGCGGTCATGAAGGCTCCCTGACAGGAAAAAATAAACGGCGCTTCACAGGCTGAAACGCCGCTTTTACTTGCCTGATGGCGCTACGCTATCAGGCCGATACGCGCTCAACGCCCCTGGAGGCTAGTATGATTGCGCCTTTACAGGGTAACACCGCTTTTAAAGATGGCCAGTTCGCGGAAGTCATTCTTCTCATTACACGTCGGTTTACCGTTGGCGAAAGCCACAATGGTATCCACAAACTCCTCCAGCAGCTGCGGCATCGCTTTACCGTGGATCAGTTGCCCGGCATCGAAGTCGATCCAGTGCTTTTTCTTCGCCGCCAGCTCACTGTTGGTGGCAATCTTCACCGTTGGCACAAAGCCACCATACGGCGTGCCGCGGCCGGTACTGAACAGCACCATATGGCAGCCGGCGCCGGCCAGCGCGCTGGTGGCAACCGCATCGTTACCCGGCGCGCTCAGCAAATTCAGACCATGTACCTTCAGGCGCTCACCGTAGCGCAGGACATCCACCACCTGGCTGGAGCCCGCTTTCTGGGTACAGCCCAGCGATTTATCCTCCAGGGTGGTGATCCCCCCGGCTTTGTTGCCCGGCGATGGATTTTCGTAAATAGGCTGGTCGTGGGCAATAAAGTACTGCTTGAAGTCATTGACCATGGTAACCAGCTTGTCAAAGGTCGCTTCGTCACGGCAGTGGCTCATCAGCAGCTGCTCGGCGCCAAACATCTCCGGCACTTCGGTCAGCACGGTGGTGCCGCCGTTGGCGATCACATAGTCTGAGAAACGTCCCAGCATCGGGTTAGCGGTGATCCCTGACAGCCCATCCGATCCCCCGCACTCGAGGCCAAACTTCAGCTCGCTGAGTTTGCCCGGCTGGCGTTTATCCTGGCGCATCACTTCATACAGCTGGTGAAGATGCTCAACCCCCGCCTCCACTTCATCGTCCTGGTGCTGGCAGACCATAAAGTGCACGCGCTGCGGATCATACTCGCCCAGCGTCTCGCGAAACGCATCAACCTGGTTGTTTTCACAACCAAGCCCTACCACCAGTACCGCCCCGGCGTTCGGATGACGAACCATATTTTGCAACATGGTACGGGTGTTGATGTGATCGTCTCCGAGCTGCGAGCAGCCGTAGGTATGGCTGAAGAGATGCACCCCGTCGATACCCTCAGCGCCACCGGTCTCTTTCAGAAAACGGTTCTGCATTTGCCGGGCCATGGCATTGACGCAGCCGACGGTCGGCAGGATCCACAGTTCGTTGCGTACCCCAACGTCGCTGTTGGCGCGACGATAAATCTGCACCTCGCGATCCGCAGGCTGTGCCGGTTGGGCAACCAGGTCCGGTTGATAGCGATACGCGTCAAGATCGCTGAGATTGGTGCGCGTGTTATGCGCATGGACATGCTCACCCGGCGCGATATCCGCCAGCGCATGACCTATCGGCAACCCGTACTTAATGACGTTTTCCCCTTTCGCGATAGCGCGCAGTGCAAACTTGTGGCCGCGAACGATATCCTGGCCAAGGGTGACAGAGTCATTATCTACCGTCACCACGCTACCGGCCGCCATATCCGAGAGCGCGACCGCGACGTTATCCTGCGAATGGATTTTAATGTATTGCATATCAACCGACCTCAGGCCTTAGTTCAGTTCAATGGCGAAATAGTCGCGCGCATTGTTAAAGCAAATGTTTTTCACCATCTCGCCCAGCAGCGCGATATCCGCAGGCGCTTCACCCGCAGCCACCCAGCGGCCAATCATCTGGCACAGAATGCGGCGGAAATATTCATGGCGCGTGTAGGAGAGGAAGCTGCGGCTGTCGGTCAGCATGCCGACAAAGCGGCTCAGCAGACCGAGCTGCGCCAGCTGGGTCATCTGCCGCTCCATGCCGTCTTTCTGATCGTTGAACCACCAGCCGGAGCCGAACTGCATCTTGCCCGGCATACCTTCGCCCTGGAAGTTACCGATCATAGTACCCAGCACTTCGTTATCACGCGGGTTCAGGCAGTAGAGAATGGTTTTCGGCAGCAGGTTTTCTTCATTCTGCTTGCTCAGCAGCTTAGACAGCTCTTCAGCCATCGGGCGGTCGTTGATCGAGTCGAAGCCGACGTCTGGCCCTAACAGTTTGAACTGACGCAGGTTGTTATTGCGCAGCGCGCCAATGTGGTACTGCTGCACCCAGCCGCGGCGAGCATACTCTGCGCCAAGGAACACCAGCACCGCCGTTTTGAACTGTGCGACTTCGTGTTCATTGAGGGTTTCCCCTGCCAGACGGCGCGCCAGAATGTCATCCAGCTCGGCGTCGGTCGCTTCCGCAAACAGCACCACGTCCAGCGCGTGGTCGGAAACTTTGCAGCCGTGAGCGGCAAAGTGATCCAGACGTTTCGTCAGGGCGCTTTGCAGGTCAGAGAAGCGACGAATATCGGTGTCGGACACCTCGCCCAGCTTCGCCATGTAGTCATTGAAAGTCGCCAGCTCGATGTTGAACGCTTTATCCGGGCGCCAGCTCGGCAGCACCTTGATATCAAAGGAGGTGTCTTTGGCAACGACCGCATGGTGCTCCAGCGAATCAATCGGATCGTCGGTGGTGCCGACCATCTTCACATTCATCTGCTTCATGATTCCGCGGGCGGAGAACGCGTCCTGAGCCAGTAAATCATTGCACTGGTCCCAGATCTCATCGGCAGTGGATGGCGACAACAGCTTACCTGTAATACCAAAAGGACGACGCAGTTCTAAATGCGTCCAGTGGTATAACGGGTTGCCAATAGTGTGCGGAACTGTTGCCGCCCAGGCGTCAAATTTCTCGCGATCGGAGGCATCTCCGGTGCACAGACGCTCTGGTACGCCGTTGGTGCGCATCGCGCGCCATTTGTAGTGATCGCCTTTCAGCCAGATGTCATACAGATTTTTGAAACGATAATTTTCGGCAACCTGCTGCGGCGGAAGGTGGCAGTGATAGTCGAAAATTGGCTGATCTTTGGCATAATCGTGGTACAGACGGCGGGCAAACTCGGTATCAAGTAGAAAATCTTCAGTCATAAACGGTGTCATTCGCGTGTCCTCTTCGCTCCACTGCGGGAGCCTTTCAGATGATTGACTACAATGCTGACAAAGTTATCACACCAATTTCTACAGACCGAGCTGTTTTTCGTGAGTTAGATCAATAAACGTCGATAAAAAAACAACCGCCCCAGGGCAAAACACCTCGCCAGAGCGCGCCATTTCTGGCTTTTTCGGCCAGAGATAAAGACCACACTATCTTTCCCACTTTTGTGACAGCACTCAACTTTTAAAGTTGTATGACAAGTTATCTTTCTGCCGTCGCAACATATAAACCGACGGAATGCATTACCGGTGTTTATGACATCGGCTTAAACGGGATGGATACCGACTTTCAATAACCACTAATGGCAAGGTTCGAACAGAGGGGAGTTCCCTCCTGAACCCTCCGTTTCGCTTTCCCGGCCGCGTAACGCGGTCGGAAAAGGCCGCACCTGGTGCGGAAAGATAACAGACGATGAGGTTTACATGCGTAAAATTAAAGGGTTACGTTGGTACATGATTGCACTGGTGACGCTGGGCACCGTGCTGGGCTACCTGACGCGTAACACCGTGGCGGCGGCCGCGCCAACGCTGATGGAAGAGTTACACATCTCGACCCAACAGTATTCCTATATCATTGCAGCTTATTCCGCTGCCTACACCGTCATGCAGCCTGTTGCGGGTTATGTCCTTGATATTCTGGGCACAAAAATCGGCTATGCCTTCTTCGCCATCGCCTGGGCGGTATTCTGCGGCTCAACGGCGCTGGCCGGCAGCTGGGGTGGACTGGCGCTGGCCCGCGGCGCGGTGGGCGCGGCAGAGGCCGCGATGATCCCGGCAGGTCTGAAGGCCAGCTCAGAGTGGTTCCCGGCAAAAGAGCGCTCTATCGCGGTGGGCTACTTCAACGTCGGTTCCTCTATCGGCGCCATGATCGCGCCGCCGCTGGTGGTGTGGGCGATCGTGATGCACAGCTGGCAGATGGCGTTCATCATCTCCGGGGTCCTGAGCTTCGCCTGGGCCATCGCCTGGCTTATCTTCTACAAACACCCGCGCGATCAGAAAAAATTATCTGACGAAGAACGCGACTACATCATTGGCGGCCAGGAGTCTCAGCACCAGACCAACAACGCGAAGAAAATGTCGCCATGGCAGATCCTGCGCAACCGTCAGTTCTGGGGTATCGCCCTGCCGCGCTTCCTCGCAGAGCCGGCCTGGGGGACCTTCAACGCCTGGATCCCGCTGTTCATGTTCAAGGTTTACGGCTTTAACCTGAAAGAGATCGCCATGTTCGCCTGGATGCCGATGCTGTTCGCCGACCTCGGCTGCATCGTCGGCGGTTACCTGCCGCCGCTGTTCCAGCGCTGGTTCGGCGTCAACCTGATCGTCTCGCGTAAAATGGTGGTGACCATGGGCGCGGTACTGATGATTGGCCCGGGCATGATCGGCCTGTTTACCAGCCCGTACGTGGCGATTGCGCTGCTGTGCATCGGTGGGTTTGCTCACCAGGCGCTGTCTGGGGCGCTGATCACCCTCTCCTCCGACGTCTTTGGCCGTAACGAAGTCGCCACTGCCAACGGTCTGACCGGGATGGCTGCCTGGCTGGCCAGCACCATGTTCGCTCTGGTCGTCGGCGCGCTGGCAGACACCATTGGCTTCAGCCCACTGTTTGCGGTGCTGGCGATCTTTGACTTGCTGGGTGCGCTGGTTATCTGGACGGTATTGAAAAATAAACCGGCTGATGATGACTCTACGCCACTTAGCAGTAGCAAACCGGCTACGCAAAGTTAGACGTTGTGAGAATGTGACTGCTGATTAAGCCGCCTGTACAGGCGGCTTTTTCATACCTGCCAGTGGTGGAAAGCGCGTAAAAGTGGTATAACAAATCGAATATTGTCGCCATCTTCCGGGAGCGAATATGGAAATCATTGAACCACGCCGTCTGTATCAGCAGCTCGCCGCTGAGCTGAAGACGCGCATCGAACAAGGTGTCTACCTTGTTGGGGATAAGCTGCCCGCCGAGCGCTTTATCGCCGATGAAAAAAACGTCAGCCGCACCGTGGTTCGCGAAGCCATTATCATGCTGGAAGTGGAAGGGTATGTCGAAGTCCGCAAAGGGTCGGGTATTCATGTCATCTCCAACCATCCGAAATACCAGCAGGTGGCCGATGAAAGCCTTGAGTTCGCTAACTATGGCCCTTTTGAACTGCTGCAGGCGCGGCAGCTCATTGAAAGTAATATCGCCGAATTTGCGGCTACTCAGGTGACCAAGCAGGACATCATGAAGCTGATGGAAATTCAGGAGAAAGCGCGTAACGAGAAATGTTTCCGCGACTCCGAGTGGGACCTGCAATTTCACGTCCAGGTCGCCCTGGCCACGCAGAACAGCGCGCTGGCGGCGATCGTGGAAAAGATGTGGACCCAGCGCGTGCATAACCCGTACTGGAAAAAACTGCATGAGCATATCGACCTGCGTACGGTCGATAACTGGTGCGACGATCACGATCAGATCCTGAAGGCGCTGCTGCGTAAAGACCCGAACGCCGCCAAGCTCGCCATGTGGCAGCATCTGGAAAATACCAAGCAAATGTTGTTTAACGAAACCAGCGACGACTTTGAATTTAATGCCGATCGCTATCTGTTTGCTGAAAACCCGGTCGTTCATCTCGATACGGCGGCCAACAGCGCAAAATAACCCCTTATCTCAGCGGCGCGCAGCCCCGGCGCGCCTGCCCGCCACCCAGGCTGGAGTAAGCAAAGCATATATAGTGTCAGCCTGTGTAAATCCTCTCGCCTCCCACCGCCGCAATCAGCAAAATCAACAAGCAACACCTTGCAATTTCTCTGACGTAAAGTCAGGTGATTTGTTACAATTAGATGCATTTTGCCGTTCTGGGGGTAGGTCTTTACTTACTTCAGTTTTATACAGGGAAGCGTTCAGAGCGCCTAAGCCGCGACCATAATCTCATAAAAATCTTGTCGCCCTATATGCCACGCGCTCAGACGTGCCGTTAACCGATGTACCAGGAATCGTGAATGGAACTATTAACCCAGTTATTGAATGCCTTGTGGGCTCAGGATTACGAAACACTCGCAAATCCCTCCATGATTGGCATGCTGTATTTTGTCTTGTTTATGATTTTGTTCCTTGAGAATGGGCTCCTGCCTGCCGCGTTTTTACCGGGAGACAGTCTGCTTGTGCTCGTCGGCGTGCTGATCGCCAAAGGCGCGATGGGCTTTCCGGAAACCTTGCTGCTGCTTACCGCCGCCGCCAGCCTTGGCTGCTGGCTGAGCTATATCCAGGGGCGCTGGCTGGGCAATACGCGGATCGTGCAAAACTGGCTATCACATCTGCCCTCTCACTATCATCAGCGTGCCCATCATCTGTTCCATAAACACGGGCTTTCCGCGCTGCTGATCGGCCGCTTTATTGCCTTCGTGCGTACGCTGTTGCCCACCATCGCGGGCCTTTCCGGCCTCAATAACGCCCGCTTTCAGTTCTTTAACTGGATGAGCGGCCTGCTGTGGGTGCTCATCCTGACCTCGCTGGGTTATCTGCTGGGTAAAACCCCGGTATTCCTCAAGTATGAAGACCAGCTGATGTCCTGCCTGATGCTCCTGCCGGTCGCGCTGTTGGTCTTCGGACTGATCGGCTCGCTGGTGGTGCTGTGGAAGAAAAAATACAGAAGCCGGGGCTAATGATGGTCATAAAACGCCCTTCCCTGCGCCAGCTGAGCTGGCTGCTGGGTGGCTCTCTTGTGCTCTGCGCGCTGTTATGGGTCTGTCTGGCGGTGCAGCAGCAAGAGGCCACGCTGGCGATCCGTCCGGTTGGACAAGGCGTCAGCATGCCGGACGGCTTCTCCGTCTGGCATCACCTCGACGCCAACGGCATCCGCTTTAAAAGCATTACGCCGCAAAAAGATGGCCTGCTGATTAAGTTCGATTCCACCGCCCAGGGCGCGGCGGCGAAAGAGGTTCTCGGTCGCGCTCTGCCACATGGTTATATTATCGCCCTGCTGGAGGACGATAACTCGGCCACCGCCTGGTTATCCCGCCTGCGCGACGCGCCGCACCGGCTTGGCTAAGCGGCCACCAGACTGCGTTTTTCTCGTAGTCTGGTGGTTTTCCGCATTTGTTACTATGCTTAAACCTGCGGGAATCAACGCATTCCCGTTCACCATCGGGAACGGGTATATCCTCCGGGTACACCCTCAGACAATGGAAGGTACTATCCATGAAACACCGCATCGCTCTGCTTCTGGCCCTGACTTCACTTAGCGCCAGCGCCAGCGCCATAGCCGCCTCTCCCTGCCAGGAAAAAGAGCAGGATATTCAACGAGAGATCAGCTATGCCGAAAAGCATCACAATCAAAGTCGCATTGATGGGCTAAATACCGCGCTACGTCAGGTCAGAGAGAACTGCAGCGACAGTCAACTGAAAGCCGATCATCAGCAAAAAATTGCCAAACAGCGGGAAGAGATCGCTGAACGTCAGCGCGATCTGCAGGAAGCCCGGAAGAAAGGCGATGCGGACAAAATCAACAAACGCCAGCGTAAACTTAATGAAGCGCAACAGGAGTTGAAAACGCTGGAGTCTCGGGATTACTAATCACCATTAACTTTCGCAACACGGACCACGCTACAGGAGAACGACATGGCTAAAGAGAATGTGACTGACGACCTTCGTGCAGAACTGAAAACGCTGGCGGATACCCTGGAGGAAGTTCTGAATTCCTCAGCGGACAAGTCGAAAGAAGAGATGGGTAAACTGCGTAGTAAAGCAGAGAGCGCGCTAAAAGAGAGTCGTGCCCGCCTGGGTGAAACCAGCGAGGCGATTCTGCGTCAAACGCGTGAGACCGCCGCGCGGGCGGATGATTATGTTCGCGAAAATCCGTGGACTGGCGTCGGGATTGGTGCCGCCGTCGGGCTGGTGCTGGGTGTCCTGCTGTCGCGTCGCTGATTATGGCGAATACTCAACACACGCAGGGGCCAGGCCAGCGCGTGTTCTCCATTGGCCAGCGTATCGTCACGCTGCTGGCCGAAATGGTGGAAACACGGCTGCGCCTGGTCGTCGTGGAGCTGGAGGAGGAGAAAGCCAACCTCTTCCAGCTGCTGATCATGACCGGACTGACGCTGCTGTTTGCCGCGTTTGGCCTCATGAGTCTGCTGGTGCTGGTTATCTGGGCCGTTGACGCCCAGTACCGCCTGCACGTCATGATCGCCACCACCGTCGTTCTGCTCCTCGCCGCCGCGATCGTGGGTATCCTTACCCTACGTAAGGCGCGCCGCTCCACGCTGCTGCGCCTGACGCGTAAAGAACTGGAGAACGACCGTGCCCTTCTGGAGGACCATAAACCATGAATGGCCGACAGGAGCGTGAACGACAAAAGGCGCTGCTGTTGCGCCAGATCCAGCAGCAACGTCTGGAGCTGAGCGCTTGTCGTCGCCACTGGCTGGAGACGACAGCGCCTTTCGATCGCGGCTGGCATACGCTGCTGGGCTTACGTTCGTGGCTGATGGTGGGCAGCGGTTTGATGGCCGTGTGGTCCGTACGACATCCACACTTTTTAATGCGCTGGACCAAACGCGGTCTCGGACTGTGGAGCACCTGGCGAATGGTCCGCGGCATCCTGCGCCAGTCAGCTCGCTAGCGGCTCAGGGCGCGGGCGCTTTTTCTCGCGCCCCGTTCTGCCGTTTTCCCACCAGATAATACCGTTTACGGCAACCTGCGCCTTTACCGCACCAGGCGGTTCCCCTGCCTTAACATCCCTGTCCAGTGAGATCTGTCGACTCCATATCGTGGCGGTTGGCTACCCATCGCCCCTGGGTATTTTGTCTCTCACCGCACTTATTGCTCAGAAACTTTGAAAAAGATCTACAGTTTTCCTTGCTAACAATTCCCTCTCCGCCTCGCTAATATCCTCTCCATCGACAGCGACACCGCGTAACTACGCGGGATTGCACTAAAAAACAAAACCGCCGCCCTTTGGGTTTTCTGGAGTAAGAAATGAAAAAATTAGAAGATGTTGGTGTACTGGTAGCGCGCATTCTGATGCCAATTCTGTTTATCACTGCAGGTTGGGGCAAAATCACCGGTTATGCGGGTACCCAGCAGTATATGGAAGCCATGGGCGTACCGGGAGCGCTGCTGCCGCTGACCATCCTCCTTGAGTTCGGCGGTGGTCTGGCGATTCTGTTCGGTTTCCTGACCCGTACCACGGCGCTGTTCACCGCAGGCTTTACGCTGCTGACCGCGTTCCTGTTCCACAGCAACTTTGCGGAAGGCGTGAACTCGCTGATGTTCATGAAAAACCTGACCATTGCTGGCGGTTATCTGCTGCTGGCCATTACCGGACCGGGCGCATTCAGCATCGACCGCGTACTGAATAAAAAGTGGTAAGCGCACTATACTGAGTAAAAATCTAAAAAAAGCGAGGGGATTATCTCCTCGCTTTTGTTATCTGAAGGAGGAAGTAATGGGACAATTAGTCGACGGCGTCTGGCAAGATACCTGGTATGACACCAAATCCACCGGAGGACGGTTCAAGCGTTCCGTTTCGGCCTTCCGTAACTGGCTCACTGCCGATGGCGCCGCCGGTCCCAGCGGTGAAGGCGGTTTCGCGGCAGAGAAAGATCGCTATCATCTGTACGTCTCTCTCGCGTGTCCGTGGGCGCATCGCACGTTAATCATGCGTAAACTGAAAGGGCTGGAGCCTTTTCTCCCCGTCTCCGTGGTCAATCCGCTGATGCTGGAAAATGGCTGGACCTTTGACGACAGCTTCCCGGAAGCTACCGGCGATACCCTTTACCAGCACGATTTTCTGTATCAATTGTATCTGCACGCCGACCCGCACTACACCGGTCGCGTCACCGTGCCGGTGCTGTGGGATAAAAAACAGCAGACTATCGTCAGCAATGAGTCAGCAGAAATCATCCGCATGTTTAATACCGCCTTCGATGGCCTGGGCGCCAGAGCCGGTGATTACTACCCGCCGGCGCTGCGGGAAAAAATCGATGAGCTGAACGGCTGGATCTACGATAACGTGAATAACGGCGTGTACAAAGCCGGCTTCGCCACCAGCCAGCAGGCGTACGACGAAGCGGTCGATGCGGTCTTTACCTCGCTGGAACGGCTCGAGCAGATCCTCGGCCAGCACCGCTACCTGACCGGGAATCAGTTAACTGAGGCGGATATCCGCCTGTGGACGACGCTGGTACGGTTCGACCCGGTGTATGTGACGCATTTTAAATGCGATAAACGGCGCATCAGCGATTACCTCAATCTGTACGGTTTCCTGCGCGACCTTTACCAGATGCCGGGCATCGCCGAGACGGTAAGTTTTCCGCATATCCGTAACCACTATTACCGCAGCCATAAAACCATTAATCCTACCGGTATCATCTCCATAGGGCCGCAGCAGGATCTCAACGAACCACACGGTCGCGATCAGCGCTTCCGTTGATCTGTCAGGCGCCAGTGATGGCGCCTAATAATTCAGAAAACAGATATTTACCCACCATTCATTCACGTCTATTCTTATTACGATCGCTTAAAAAACAAGTGATTGACGGTTAATTGAGGCGTAGAAATGGACTGGTATCTCAAGGTATTAAAAAACTATATTGGATTTGGCGGCCGTGCGCGGCGCAAAGAGTACTGGATGTTTATTCTGGTCAACCTCATCCTGACCGGCGTATTGAGCATCATCGATAAAATGCTGGGCTGGCAGCGGGCGGGCGGCGAAGGCATTCTGACAACCATCTATGGCGTGCTGGTCTTTTTACCGTGGTGGGCGGTGCAGTTTCGGCGTCTGCACGACACCGACCGTTCGGCCTGGTGGCTACTCCTGCTGTTGATCCCGGTCATCGGCTGGCTGGTGATCCTGATCTTTAACTGCCAGCGCGGCACCGAGGGTAATAATCGATTTGGCCCCGACCCAAAACCCTTTTCCTACTAATCTTCCTGCTCCTCCCGCTACCGGGAGGAGCGTCTTCGTGGCTAGCGCCCCGCAAACAGCTTAGGGATCTCACGCAGACACCAGGACTTCGCTTCGCCCATACTGTCCCGTCGCCAGGCCATAATAATGTCAATTTCATTGGTGTATTCCGGGCTGACGACCCGCAACCGCCCTTCGGCAATATCCTTCTCCACCAGCGGATAGGGCATGGTCGCCACGCCTAACCCGGCCAGCAGCGCCTGGCGCTTATCTTCTATCGTACTTACCGTTAAACGCGGCTGTTTATCCAGTAGCTGGACGGTAAGAACAGGCCGCTCGCGCGCGGTATCCGCCACCGCAATACCGCGATATTTTACGCGGGTAACCTCAGAGAGCGGCTCCGCCTCCTGATGGATCGGATGGTCCGGCGCCGCCACGTAGACGCTCAACACCGAGTAGAGCTTGCGGGAGTTAATCTCTGAGGAGGAACGAAAATGCATATCCGGCGCGACAACAATATCCGCCCGCCCCTGCTCCAGCCGTTCCCAGGCACCGGCCAGTACCTCGGTGATAATTGACAGCTGAGTGTTGGATTTGGTCGCCAGTTTCTCAATCAGCGGAAACAGTTCCGGGGTGGGAATAAGCGCTTCAGTGACGATCGTGAGGTGGGTTTCCCAGCCACGCGACAGGGCTTCCGCATCGGTAGTCAGCTTATCTGCCGCTTCAAGCAGCACTCGCCCGCGCTCCAGCAGCATTCTTCCGACGTTAGTGAACTTCGTGCGATGACCGGAACGGTCAAACAGCACCACGTCCAGCTCCTCCTCCAGTTTTTGCATGGTATAGCTCAGGGCGGAGGGCACGCGACCCAGTTCATCAGCCGCGGCAGCAAAGCTCCCGCGCCGGTCGATCGCATCCATCACGCGTAACGCTTCCAGCGTTAATGCTCTCTCTTTGGCCATCGCTTTCTCATTCAGGAAATTTGAACATACCGGGCAGAATATCTGGCTAACAATACAGCGTCCATACCTTTACCATTGATTTAGTGTAAAGAGAGGTCAAGAACATGATTACTACCCGAACAGCCAAACAATGCGGACAAGCAGACTTCGGCTGGCTGCAGGCCCGCTACACTTTCTCCTTTGGCCACTACTTCGATCCGAAATTACTGGGCTTTGCGTCCTTACGTGTCCTCAATCAGGAAGTGCTGGCGCCTGGCGCCTCGTTCCAGGCGAGGACTTATCCAAAAGTCGATATCCTGAACCTGATTCTGGAAGGTGAAGCAGAGTACCGCGACAGCGATGGCAACCATGTGCAGGCCAAAGCCGGTGAAGCGCTGCTTATCGCCACCCAACCAGGCGTAAGCTACAGCGAGCATAACCTGAGTAAAGAGCAGTCGTTAACACGGATGCAGCTGTGGCTGGATGCCTGCCCGCAGCGGGAAAACCCGTTACAGCAGAAAATCGACGTCGCGAGCGCACCGCTGCAGCTGCTGGCCTCGCCGGAAGGAGAGAGCAACAGCCTTCAGCTTCGCCAGCAGGCCTGGGTCTACCATATTGCCCTGGAGAAAGGTGAGCATATTAACGTGCAATTACATGGTCCACGCGCTTACCTGCAGTCGATCCACGGCACCGTCCATGCCGTCGCGCAGGAACAACAAAAGCAGGCACTCACCTGCGGTGACGGCGCATTTATTCGTGACGAAGCTAACATTACCCTCGTCGCCGATACGCCGCTGCGCGCTTTGCTGATAGATTTACCGGTGTAACAACGGAAGTCATGGAGTCGGTCAGTGAGTAAGAAGAAAAATAGAAAAAAGGCGTCACCAACGCCGTTAGCCCCGCCGCAGCCGGAAGCCGCCGGGGTTACCAGCTTTGGTTATGATGAGATGCTTAGCGAACTGGAAGCCATTATTGCCGAAGCGGAGATTCGCTTGCGGGATGAAGAAAGTCTCGCCTGAAATGGCAAAATGGATGGGTTAATTTTCGTTTATGGCCTGAAGATGAAATCGGCCCCGAAAGGGGCCGATGGCATTATTCACTCAGCGCGTCGGCAAGATCTTTTTTCACCTGGGTGCGCTGCTCCGGCGTCAGTACCTGATTCACTTCAAAATAGTACTTCACGCGGTAATAACGTACCTGCTGATCGATCTTACTGAAGGCTGCCAGCTGATCCTTGACCGCTTTCTCATCCCATTTTCCGGAATCAATTACGTTAATCAATGCGCCATCTTTAATGTCTTGCTGTGAAATCTGCTGAACATTATTTTCCAGCTGCTGATGCAGGCTTTTAATTTTCGCAACCTGATCGTTGGTGAGTTTTAAGTGCTGAACAATAGGATCCTGCGCCGGTGCTGGTGCCGCCTTAACATCCGCGGCCTGTGCCGCAACAGAGAAGCCGGTGGTCAACAGCGCGGCGAAGGCAATACGGGTCATAAATTTCATGGTCTTATCCTGTAGTAAAGGGAGCAGAAATAGCAGCTCATTATTTTCCAGTCGGTAGTGAAGAAATGTAAAAAATAATACCTAAAGATTATTCACATTCAATTGCGGAATGTATATCACGATATATATAAAAAACACGAATATCACCCCTTTATTAATCACTCAGGATAATACACTATTATCATTACATTATTTTCACCGCTGGCCTCAGGTAAAATAATTGACAACAGTAAGCTTTAGTTTATTTAATAAGCGCGAAACAAGTTATCCAGTGCATCAAGGACACCATAAAAAATAGATAAGGAGATAGTAATGTTATTACGTTTTCGCGTATTACCGCTGGTTTTTTTCATCTCGTTGTTAAGCGGCTGCGGCCTGGCTTCTAAAGCCTTTTATTCCGCGGGTGATAAATTATTTCAACCCGGAGATGACGCCGTCGCGTCGATGCAGACGTATTCAGTGTCTCAGTTCTTGCAGCCGTTTACTCTCAACCCGGCGAAGGCCAGCAACGATTATCTGGGTAAATGGGTTAAGGTGCGCGGCGTCATTGTCGATATTCGCCGGATGAGCGGTATTGCCGGCAGCTATTATTTTACCGTGACCATGCGAGATGAGCAGAATAAAACGGATAAACGTCTGACCTTCAATTTTGGCTCACACAATAGCGCAGACGTAGAAGCTTTAAACAACGGCAGCGTCGCCACGATCGTCGGTCAGGTTCATCAGGTGCAAGATTCCACGATACCGACGCTACAGAATCCTAAAGTGGTGAAATAACGGTAGCTGACCGGTAAGCCGCTTTCCGATTTCCGAATAGCAAAAACCCCGCCGGAGCGGGGTTTTGACATAAAAAGGTGAAACTGACCGATAAGCCGGGTTCTGTCGTGGACAGTCATTCATCTAGGCCAGCAATCGCTCACTGGCTCAAGCAGCCTACCCGGGTTCAGTACGGGCCGTACCTTATGAACCCCTATTTGGCCTTGCTCCGGGTGGAGTTTACCGTGCCGCGGACTGTTACCAGCCGCGCGGTGCGCTCTTACCGCACCCTTTCACCCTTACCTGATCCCGCTTGCGCGGGCCATCGGCGGTTTGCTCTCTGTTGCACTGGTCGTGGGCTGTGACACCCCCCAGGCGTTACCTGGCACCTTGCCCTATGGAGCCCGGACTTTCCTCCCCTCCGCCCGTCTCCCCCCGAAGGAGGACGACGACGAAGCGGCGACTGTCTGGTCAGCTTCGGCGCGCAGTATAGAGGGTTTACCGCCCGTTGTCATCCTTCTGTCGTCATCCCGACCAGCAGGGTAGCGGCGATATTGCGCGATGCATGATAAATATTATCAAACGCCCCGCGAAATGCCTCTTCCAGCGTCGAAACGGAAGTTAACACGCTGAAAACAGCATCGATGCCGTGCTGGTGAACCACACCGACGTCGTGGGTCAGGCTACCGGCAATACCAATCACCGGCTTATGGTATTTCTTCGCCACCCGGGCAACCCCGACGGGAACCTTACCGTGAATAGACTGACTATCGAGCCGCCCTTCCCCGGTAACCACCAGTGAACAATCAAGGATCTGCTCTTCCAGATGCAGCGCCTCGGTGACAATCTCAATCCCGCTGCGCAATTCCGCGTTCAGAAACGCCATCAGCGCCGCGCCCATGCCACCTGCCGCTCCCGCGCCGGGGATCGACTTCACGTCCACCTGCAGCGACGTCTTAATGACGTCGGCATAATGCGCCAGATTACGATCCAGCTCGACGATCATCGCCTCGGTCGCCCCTTTCTGTGGGCCAAAGATCCGCGACGCTCCTCGCTCGCCTACCAGCGGATTGGTAACATCGCAGGCCACGTGGATCATCCTGTCACGTAAGCGTGGATCGATGGCGGAAAGATCGATCCGGCTCAGACGGCTCAGGCTACCGCCGCCATGGCCGATCTCCTGCCCCTCGGCGTCACAAAGGCGGGCGCCTAGCGCCTGCATCATGCCCGCTCCACCGTCGTTGGTCGCACTGCCGCCGATACCGATAATGATCCGTTTCGCGCCATGTTCCAGCGCCTGTAATATCAGCTCGCCGGTACCGCGTGAAGTGGTGATGAGAGGGTTGCGTTTTTCGGGCGGAACGAGTCCCAGGCCACTGGCCGCCGCCATCTCAATAAACGCAGTGACGCCATCGCCGGACATGCCCCAGCAGGCCTCCACTTTCTCGCCCAGCGGGCCAGTCACCCATGCGGAATGTTCCGTTCCCTGCGTCGCGGCAATCATCGCCTCCACCGTTCCCTCGCCGCCGTCGGCGACGGGCATGGAAACATACTGCGCGTCAGGGAAAATTTCCCGAAATCCTTTTTCTATCGCCTGAGCTACCTCGGTGGCAGAAAGGCTTTCTTTGTAAGAGTCTGGGGCAATGACGATTTTCATAATTTTGTAGCCTGACAGTGCCGCGCAAGGCAAGAATAACAGGGCGCGCAAGGCGCCCTTCTTGTTAGCGAGTGACTTCCACTTTCGCCAGTTTTTCGTAGTAGCACGCCAGCGCGCTATGGTCCGCGGTGCCCAGACCGTCTGCGCGCAGCGCCTGCATCATCTCCATTACCGCCGCCGTCAGCGGTAGCTGAGCGCCCACGCCATGGGACGTATCCAGGGCGTTCGCCAGATCTTTAATATGCAGGTCGATACGGAATCCCGGCTTGAAGTTACGATCCATCACCATCGGCGCTTTGGCATCCAGCACGGTACTGCCCGCCAGGCCGCCACGGATCGCCTGATAGACCAGATCCGGATTGACGCCAGCTTTGGTCGCCAGAGTCAGCGCTTCAGACATCGCTGCGATGTTCAGGGCGACAATCACCTGGTTAGCCAGTTTGGTGACGTTGCCCGCGCCGATGTCGCCGGTATGCACCACGGAGCCCGCCATCGCTTTCATCAGATCGTAGTATTTATCAAAGATCGCCTTATCGCCGCCGACCATCACCGACAGGGTGCCGTCGATGGCTTTTGGTTCGCCGCCGCTCACCGGCGCGTCCAGCATATCAATACCCTTGGCTTTCAGCGCTTCGCTGATTTCCCGACTCGCCAGCGGCGCGATAGAGCTCATATCAATCACCACGGTGCCCGGCTTTGCGCCTTCGATAATGCCGTTTTCACCCAGCGCCACCTCTTTCACATGCGGAGAGTTTGGCAGCATGGTAATGATCACGTCACATTGCTCAGCAACCGCCTTCGGCGTCGTCGCGGTCTCTGCACCCGCGGCAATCACGTCGGCAATCGCTTCCGGGTTACGGTCGGACACCACCAGCGAATAACCTGCTTTCAGCAAATTTTTGCTCATCGGTTTGCCCATAATGCCAAGACCGATAAAACCTACTTTGATTGTCATAATGTTCTCTCTCTTCATCCTGGTGATTATTTTTTAAACGCATCAGCAAGTTTCTGCGTTGCTGAGCGGAAGACGCCCAGATCGCTGCCGACGGCGACGAAAGTCGCCCCCCATTCCAGATAGCGGCGCGCATCAGCTTCCACTGGCGCCAGAATGCCGCTTGGCTTACCGTGCTTCTTCGCGCTGGCAAAGATATGTTGGATAGCGTGCTGTACCTCAGGATGGGCGGCATTGCCGAGATGGCCTAAAGCGGCAGCCAGGTCGCTCGGGCCAACGAACACCCCGTCCACACCCTCGGTCGCGGCAATCGCCTCGACGTTATCTACCCCGGTCTGGCTCTCAATCTGCACCAGAATGGAAATGTTCTTGTTGGACTGGGCGAAGTAGTCCGGCACGGTGCCAAACATATTGCCGCGGTGGGAAACGGAGACCCCGCGGATCCCTTCCGGCGGATAGCGGGTCGACGCCACCGCCTGCGCCGCCTGCTCAGCCGTCTCGACGAACGGCACCAGGAAGTTATAGAAGCCGATGTCCAGCATGCGCTTGATGATGATCGGCTCATTGGTCGGCACACGGACTACCTGCGCGCTGGAGCTGCCCTTCAGCGCCATCAGCTGTGGGATAAGCGTGGTCACGTCGTTCGGCGCGTGTTCCGCATCCAGCACCAGCCAGTCGAAACCGGCCAGACCCAGCACCTCAGTACTGATCGGGTTAGCCAGCGCGCACCAGCAGCCAATCTGCACCTGATGAGCCGCCAGCGCGGCCTTAAATTTGTTCGGGAAAATTGCGTTATCCATAATTTTTACCTTGCGTTAATCGTTGCTTACTTCTGCAATTCCATACGTTTGATATCGCCAACCACAAACAGGTAGCAGACCATCATCATCAGCGCGGAGCCGCCAACAAAAATCAGTGCGCCATTGAATGAGTGCAGTTCGCTTACGATGTAGCCAATAACCAGCGGCGTGGCGATCGAGGCCACATTGCCAAAGACGTTGAATACCCCGCCGCACAGGCCAACAATCTCTTTCGGCGCAACATCCGAGATAACCGGCCAGCCCAGCGCGCCAAAGCCTTTACCAAAGAACGCCAGCGCCATCAGCGTAATAACCAGCGGCGTGCTGGCCGTGTAGTTACACAGAATAATGGACGATGCCAGCAGCATTCCGAGTACTATCGGTAACTTACGCGCAAAAGTCAGCGTACAGCCGCGGCCAATCAGATAATCCGAAAACAGCCCGCCCAGTACGCCGCCGGCAAAACCAAACAGCGCCGGAATTGAAGCCACGAAGCCGACTTTCAGAATTGACATTCCCTTGTCCTGCACGAGGTAGATCGGAAACCACGTCAGGAAGAACCAGGTAATGGTGTTGAGGAAATACTGACCGAAAAATACGCCTAACATCATTCGGTTGGTCAGCAACTGACGGATATAATCCATCTTCGGCCCGGCCGCCTGGGTCGTCTCTTTTTTGTGGTCCATATCGACCACCGCGCCGCCTTCAGAGATATACTTCAGCTCCGCCGCGGACATTCGCGGATGATCGGTGGGGTTATGCACAAACTTCACCCAGATGACGGTGAGCACAAACCCTATTATCCCCATCACGGTAAAGACATGCTCCCAACCCAGCGCGAAGGTCAGCCAGCCGAGTAGCGGCGAGAATAACGCCAGCGAAAAATATTGCGCCGCATTAAAAATAGCCGAAGCGGTGCCCCGCTCTTTGGCCGGAAACCAGGCCGCCACAATGCGGGCGTTGGCGGGAAACGAGGGCGCTTCGGAAAAGCCCAGCATAAAACGCATAAAGAACATGGAGACCCCAGCCCAGGCGAGCGGGAACACATCAATAAAGCCCTGCAGGAAGGTAAACAGCGACCAGAAAAACAGGCTGTATGAGTAAACCTTCTTCGATCCAAATTTATCCAGCAGCCAACCACCAGGGATCTGCATCAGCAGATAAGCCCAGCCGAAGGCGGAAAAAATGTATCCCATCGACACCGCGCTGAGCCCCAGCTCTTTCGCGACTTCAGTACCGGCGATAGACAACGTCGCGCGGTCGCCATAGTTCACCGCCGTCACGACAAATATCATCAATAGAATTAAATAGCGGGTCGGTATTCCTTTTTTCTCATCTAATGTAGAATCCAGAATCATTTAGACATTCCTCAGGCACAGAACACCTTTTATAATTGCTTTAAGCGGTTTCTTATTTATTTAAAAGACGATATTGAAGCTATCTATTCGCATATCGAATACCTCAAAAACATGACTCAGTATAATCAGCACGCCTCCGCCAGACACTATGCATAACCACAATATAAAGTCATTATTTAACGCTAAAATTAGGCTTATGCCATAAGCCATGGGCGCTAATCCACAGTTCTTACGATTGCCTGCCCTGCTGGGGTTACCACCTCAGCAAGGAGTGATGTAGATCACATTTTAAAATCAATACAGCTGACATCCTTTATTCCATCATACTGATACGTAGTAAATGAATTAGCGTTTTATTTTATTATTAGCACCTGTTTGGAGATGACTGGACAATGGCTGACATTGCAATTCGACAACAATCGCCAACCGCGTTTTATATTAAAGTTGACCCGACAGATAACGTGGCGATTATTGTCAACGATCGGGGATTGACCGCCGGAACACGTTTCCCGGACGGCCTGACGCTCGTCGAACACATCCCACAGGGTCATAAAGTAGCCCTGGTGGATATCCCTGCCCGCGGTGAAATCATCCGCTACGGAGAAGTGATTGGCTTCGCCGTGCGCGACATCCCACAGGGAAGCTGGATTGACGAATCGCTGGTGGAACTGCCCACCGCCCCGCCGTTGAACACCCTGCCGCTGGCGACCAAAGTGCCTGAACCCCTACCGCCTCTGGAAGGCTATACCTTTGAAGGGTACCGCAATGCCGATGGCAGCGTGGGCACCAAGAACCTGCTGGGCATCACCACCAGCGTGCACTGTGTTGCGGGCGTGGTTGATTATGTGGTGAAAATCATTGAACGCGACCTGCTGCCGAAATACCCCAACGTCGACGGCGTGGTAGGCCTGAACCACCTCTACGGTTGCGGCGTGGCGATTAATGCGCCGGCGGCGGTAGTGCCAATTCGCACTATCCACAATATCGCCCTCAACCCGAATTTCGGCGGTGAGGTGATGGTCATTGGCCTCGGCTGTGAAAAGCTGCAGCCGGAACGCCTGCTGCAGGGCACGGAAGACGTCAAAAGTATCCCGGTGGACAGCGCCAGCATCGTCAGCCTGCAGGATGAAAAGCATGTTGGTTTTAAATCGATGGTCGATGACATTCTGCAGGTCGCCGAGCGCCACCTGGTGAAACTGAACCAGCGCCAGCGGGAAACCTGTCCGGCTTCAGAGCTGGTGGTCGGCATGCAGTGCGGCGGCAGCGACGCCTTCTCCGGTGTGACCGCCAACCCGGCGGTGGGTTATGCATCCGACCTGCTGGTGCGCTGCGGCGCGACGGTGATGTTCTCGGAAGTGACCGAAGTCCGCGACGCCATCCATCTGTTAACCCCGCGGGCGATTAACGAAGAGGTCGGCAAACGCCTGCTGGAAGAGATGGCCTGGTACGATAACTATCTCGACATGGGCAAAACCGACCGCAGCGCCAACCCCTCCCCCGGCAACAAAAAAGGCGGCCTGGCTAACGTGGTGGAAAAAGCGCTGGGTTCTATTGCTAAATCAGGTAAAAGCGCCATCGTCGAGGTGCTCTCTCCAGGCCAGCGCCCGACCAAACGCGGCCTGATTTATGCCGCTACCCCCGCCAGCGATTTTGTCTGCGGCACCCAGCAGGTCGCCTCTGGCATTACCGTGCAGGTGTTCACCACCGGTCGCGGCACGCCGTATGGCCTGATGGCGGTACCCGTAATAAAAATGGCGACCCGTACCGAGCTGGCCAACCGCTGGTATGACTTAATGGACATTAACGCCGGGACCATCGCCACTGGCGAAGAGACGATTGAGGATGTCGGGCGGAAGCTGTTCGAATTTATTCTCGACGTCGCCAGCGGACGCAAGAAAACCTTCTCCGATCAGTGGGGCTTGCATAACCAACTGGCGGTATTCAACCCGGCGCCGGTAACCTGATCGCGACACTGGCAGCCCACTCCCCTTCAGCCCGGATTTATCCGGGCTTGTTGATTAAGCGTGCTGTGCGGCAAGAAAAGCGCTGATCTGCGCCTGCGTCGAGGTGCCTTCCATCGGTCCACGCTGGCTAATCGCCAGCGAGCCGCTGGCATTTGCCCATCTCAGCGCCTCCTGCGGCGTGGCGCCATTGAGGAACAGGCTGACAAAGGTGGCGCCAAAACAATCCCCGGCACCTGTCGGATCCACCACCGGCACGTTGAAGCCGGCGACATGGTGTGTCTCGTTGGCGCTAAAGTAGCTGGCGCCACGCGGCCCACGTTTAATCACCACATGCTTCACGCCGCGTTTCAATAGTTTATCAACCAGGATCTGCTCATTGCGCTCCGGATTGAGGCCAAAATAATCCAGCTCACCGTCGCTCGGCAGGAAAATATCGGTGTAATCGAGAATGTATTCAAACGCCTGCGACATCTCGGGAATGTTCAGCATCTCTTTGCGAATATTTGGGTCGAACGACACCGTACCGTTGCGGCCTTTAATGTTTTCAATCGCTTTACGCATCGCATCGATAATACGGAACGAGAACAGCGACGATCCCATAATATGAAAATGCTGACACTGATTTAGCAGCGCCTCATCAATGTGGTCGGCAGTCAGCAAACCGCAGGCGCTGTTAGGCATATTAAAAATAAAATCGCGCTGCGCCTGGCTACGATAGCTGACGAAGGCGCTACCGGTGGTCGCTTTCTGCAGCATGGCGATACCGTTGACGTTAACGCCATCTTTCTCCAGACGCGCAATATTCATCTCGCCAAATGCGTCGTTGCCCACGCAGCTAAACAACACAGAGCCAAAACCCAGCTTTGCCACCTGATCGGCAAAGATTGCCGGCGCCCCGCTGGGATAGGGCCCCCAAAATTCACCGGGGCGGGAAAAACCCTGATTCTCTTCCTTGGCGAGAAACTCCACCAGCAGTTCGCCGATGGTGCAAATGGTTACGTTCATCACCGCTCCTGGTTTGTCTTATGCAAAGCCGTGTTGAGCCATGTCAGGCATTCATTGTTGGTATAGCTGTTGGTCAAACCCGCAGCGAGGAAGCAGGCATGGTACTCTGCCGCGACGACCTGCGGGGTCACGACGCTGCTGATCTGTTGCAATTCACCCACAGCATAGCGTTTCTCGCCATAGACCGGTCGGGACGCGACAATCGCAATGACTCGTTTACTCTGGGCGACAGCCTCGTTTAGTAAATGTGCTGTGACCTCGTTACGCACGCTCAGCGTGCCGTCTTCGGCAATATGATCCACCGCTATCAGCGCACGTGAAGGGCGGTAATGGCCTAACGCCTTCAGCGCCAGATCGCCCTCCACAATCCGCCCCTGGCCTGACAGCACCCCGCCAAGCAGAACGGTTTCCCCATTTAAAAACTCCTGCGCCAGCGCGACATGGCCCAGATCGTTTAACAGCAGGCAAAGTTCTTCTCTGTTGGCCAGAAAGGGGATCACTTTACGCAAAATGGAACCTTGGCCTAAAAATAGCGTTTCGCCATCTTCTATCTGCGCCGCCACCTGGCGAGCCATTTCCGTCTCCAGCGCTTTATCCCTGACGGCTGGTGCTTCCCGCATCACCGCAACCGGCGCGCCAGCCTGGGCGGTATAAATCGCCCCGCCGAAGGAGCGTTTCAAGTAGCCCTGCTGCTCGAGGTAGTTGAGATCGTTACGGATTGTCACTCCGGAAACAGCCAGCATTTCGGCCAGATCGTCGACTTTGATCTCGCCGTTCTTACGAACGATCTCTGCGATGTCCAAGCGCCTTTTCAGCAGGCTGGTTGACGGTTTTGCCACGGTTTATGCCTTATTATTTTCTCCTGGAATAACTTTCATTTTTAAATTTCCCTATCGTAATGTCAAACCGCGGCTGAACCCCCATCTTGCCATAAACAAATTAATGCATATTAATCACATAGTTATAATGATACCCCTTCCCTGCTAAAACTTTAAAAAAGAAACATTAAAAATACTATTAACTTTCATTTTAAAAATCAATTCATCATTGTGTGCGGTGGATCACACCTAAAAGTCGAGACGATCGTTACATTACTTTCAAATTGAAGGTTATTTAATGTTAATAACTTACAAATTGAAAAAAGAGGGCTAAAATGTACATCATTTCCAGTAAAAACATGCTGTTAAAAGCTCAACGACAGGGTTATGCCGTGCCGGCTTTCAATATCCATAACCTCGAAACCATGCAGGTCGTCGTTGAAATGGCGGCTGAATTACGCTCCCCCTTGATCCTTGCCGGCACGCCCGGTACCTACAGCTATGCCGGCACCGGCAACGTGGTGGCGATCGCCCGCGATCTGGCGAAAAAGTGGGATCTCCCGCTCGCCCTGCACCTCGATCATCACGAGGATCTGGCTGATATCACGCGCAAAGTCCAGGCAGGGATCCGCTCGGTCATGATCGATGGCTCTCACTCACCGTTCGAGGAAAATGTGGCACTGGTAAAAAGCGTGGTGGAGTTGAGCCACCGCTATGATGCCAGTGTAGAAGCCGAGCTGGGCCGTCTGGGCGGAGTCGAAGACGATCTGGTGGTCGATGCTAAAGATGCGCTCTATACCAACCCCGAACAGGCCCGTGAATTTGTCGCTCGTACCGGTATTGATTCGCTGGCCGTCGCCATCGGTACCGCTCACGGTCTTTACACCGCCGAACCGAAGCTTGATTTTGAGCGCCTGGCGGCTATTCGCGACTGCGTTGATGTTCCACTGGTTCTGCACGGCGCTTCCGGCCTGCCGGATAGTGATATTCGCCACGCCATTTCTCTGGGCGTATGCAAAGTCAACGTCGCCACCGAACTTAAAATCGCCTTCTCGGATGCACTGAAAGCCTACTTCCTGGAAAATCCGGGCGCCAACGATCCTCGTCACTATATGAAACCGGCGAAAGCGGCAATGAAAGAGGTCGTTCGCAAAGTCATTCACGTCTGTGGCTGCGAAGGACAACTGTAATCAGCGGATCGAAGGAGCCTTGTCGTGATCCACACCCTGACACTGAACACCGCGATTGATATGAATATCTTTTGCGATCCGCTCCAGCCGGCGGCAGTCAACCGCACCCGGCAGACGGAATATTGCCCGAATGGTAAAGGGGTTAACGTCTCGCTGGTATTACATCATTACCAGCAGCCAACCCATGTTATGGGCATATTCGGCGGTTTTACCGGCCGCTATATCGTTGAGGAACTACGCAAACAACATATTAACGTCACGCCGGCATGGGTCGCTGAACCCACCCGTATTAATATCTTTATTAACGACGGCAGAGATGAATATAAACTGGTAAATCCCGGCGCGCGGATTAACGATGAAGGGAAAGAACAAATTCTTCATCATTTACAGTGCGTCACGCCTGGTGATTATTTAGTTATCAGCGGCAGTCTGCCACCGGGAATAGAGAGCCGGTTCTATAGCGAGATTCTGGTGCTGTGTCAGCAAAAAGGGTGTGAAGTCATCTTAGATATCAGCCACCCGGTGCTGCGCCAGCTTTTGGAGTGGCATCCGCTATTGATTAAACCCAATGACGACGAGCTGAACGAGATCTTTGGTCTGGATGTCAGCAGCCCCCAGCGGGTACGCGAAGCAATGCAAACGCTCCACCAGCTTGGGGCTCGCAATGTTCTGCTGACCCTTGGCGCACAAGGGCTCTATTTTTCGAACGGCGAGCAACTGTGGTTCTGCTCGGCACCGAAAATCGAACTGGTCAGCTCGGCCTGCGCCGGCGATGCCGCGCTGGGCGCGTTCCTCAGCCGATGGCTTAACGCAGGCGATATTCCTCAGGCGCTGGCGCTGGCCAGCGCCACCGGCGCCGATGTTGCCGCCTCCGCCGGGCTTGGCAAATTAAACCGTACGCAAGAATTATTACAACAACTTCAGATCGTCCAATTATAAAGGTCCGATTATGAAAAAAATTATTGCCGTTACCGGCTGCCCTACAGGTATTGCTCATACATTTATGGCTGAAGAGGCCTTAAAAACCGCAGCGAAAAAATTAAACGTTGAAATAAAAGTCGAAACCAATGGCGCTTCCGGCGTAGAAAATGCCATTACGCCGGAAGACCTGACGGATATTTATGGTGTGATTATCGCTGCCGATAAAGATGTTAATGCCGAACGTTTTAATGGCTTACCGGTTATTGAGGTGCCGGTTAAAGAAGCCATTCACCATCCGGCGGAATTAATTAATAAAGTTGTTAACGGTCAGGCGCAGCGTCGCCAGGGACACTCCGCGACGACGGATCTCGCCGAGAAATATGAGCGAGAATCGTTCGGCCGACAGATTTACAAACATCTGATGAGCGGTGTTTCCAACATGCTGCCGTTCGTTGTCGCCGGCGGGATCTTAATCGCCGTTTCTTTCCTGTGGGGCATCTACTCTGCCGATCTGAATTCACCGCAGTATAACGTGGTTGCCGCCACCCTGATGAAAGTCGGTCAGCAGGCGTTCTCGATCATGGTGCCGGTGTTTACCGCCTACATTGCCTGGTCGATATCTGGCCGCCCGGGTATGGTTGCCGGTTTTGTCGGCGGCCTGCTGGCGAACGCCACCGGCGCCGGGTTCCTCGGTGGGATCATCGCCGGTTTTGCCGCCGGGTATTTTATGCTGCTGATCCGTCATCTGCTCGACGGTCTGCCGCGCCAGTACGAAGGGCTGAAGTCGATCTTCATTATGCCGCTGATCGGCGTCCTGGTGATTGGCGTGATGATGGTCCTGCTCGGCCAGCCGGTGGCAGCGATCAACAATGGCATGATGAACTGGCTCAGCTCTCTGCAGGAAGCCAACCCCATCCTGCTGGGGATCGTGGTCGGCGCAATGTGTTCCTTCGACTTCGGCGGGCCGGTCAACAAAGCGGCCTATGTCACCGGTACGCTGCTGCTGGGGCAAGGTAACTATTTCTTTATGGCCGGTGTGTCTGCCGCCTGCATTACGCCGCCGTTGGTCATCGCCCTGGCGACCACGTTCTTTCCGAAAGGCTTTAGCGAGGAGGAACGCGCCGCCGGGATGGTCAACTATATCCTCGGCTGCACGCACATTACCGAAGGTGCAATTCCCTTCGCCGCCAAGGATCCACTGCGGGTGATCCCGATGATGATGATCGCCTCCTCAATTTCTGCGGTACTCAGCTACAGCCTGCATATTCAGGTTCCGGCACCGCACGGCGGCTTCTTAATCCTGCCGCTGGTCAGCAAACCGTTGATGTGGGTGCTGTGCATTCTCGCCGGTTCCGCGTGCGGCGCACTTATGCTGGGATGCTGGCGGCTGTGGCAAAAACGCACTGACAAAGCGACAGCTCTTGCTGGCGCCATGAAATAAGGAGCACGCTATGCAACTGACTTCTGCCGATATTGGTTTCGATCGTCAGGTCAAAACGAAAGACGAGGCGCTACAGCGTGTCGTTGCAGCCCTGACTCAGGCCGGACATACGCAAGCAGCCTATCTGCAAGGCATGCGCGAGCGCGAGGAGCAAATCAGCACCTATCTGGGCAACGGCATCGCCATTCCCCACGGTACGCCGCACAGTCGCGACGCAGTGCTCAAAACGGGCGTTAAGGTGCTGGCTTGTCCGCAGGGGATTGACTGGGGTGAGGAGCAAACCGCCTATCTGATTGTCGGTATTGCGGCTCAGGACAATGAGCATCTCGATATTTTGCGCCAGCTCACCCATGCCCTGGGCGACGATCGGGTGCCTGAGGCGCTGACGCGCGCCGATATCCCTCAGGCGGTGCTGGAAATTCTCGCTGGCAATATCCCTCTGCCGGCAGGCGAAGAACCACAACCCGCGCCGCATTTTGACGAAGAGGCCACCTTTACCCTGCGCAATCCGCACGGTCTTCATGCCCGCCCCAGCGCGGTGCTGGTGAAAGCCGTCAAGCAGTGGCGATCGCAAATCCAGGTCGAAAACCTGGATACGCGCTCCGCGATTGTGGATGCCAAAAATCTGATGCGCGTCGTATCGCTGGGTGCCAAACAGGGTCATCGTCTGCACTTTATGGCCAGCGGCAACGATGCGCAGCAGGCGTTAAAAGCCATTGGCGACGCTTTTAACGCCGGTCTCGGCGAAATTGCCGCCCAGCCGCAGCAGGTCTCTCAGGAAGCCGTCAAAACGAAACGCAGCTGGCTCTCCCGACTATTTAGTTAATTTTCAATCAATTAAAAACGCCCTGCCTTCCTGGTCAGGGCGTTTTTGTCTCGAAAGACGACACCTTTCACTGCGTTACATCACTATTTATCGATACAGATCACAATTCAAAACAAAGCCATTTGCGACCAAAACAAAACATAACGAATATATTCGAAAGAAAACGGAGGTTGTAAATGAAAGATATTATCACTCGCCACAAGTCCGGCGAACATATCGGCATCTGTTCAGTGTGTTCAGCGCATCCGCTGGTTATCGAAGCGGCGTTACGTTTCGATCTGCCGACCAACAACAAGGTGCTGATCGAAGCGACGTCCAACCAGGTAAATCAGTTTGGTGGCTACACCGGCATGCAGCCGGCCGATTTCCGCGACTTCGTCTACAACATCGCGCGTACCGTCGGTTTCCCGGCTGAGCGCATTATTCTTGGCGGCGATCATCTGGGCCCGAACTGCTGGCAAGATGAACCAGCAGCCGTGGCGATGGAAAAATCAATCGACCTGATCAAGGCCTACGTCGCGGCCGGCTTTAGCAAAATCCATCTCGATGCGTCAATGTCCTGTGCTGACGACCCGGTGCCTTTGGATCCTGGTGTGGTTGCTGAGCGCGCCGCTCGACTGTGTCAGGCTGCTGAAGAGACCGCCAGCGCTGAGCAAAAGCGCCACCTGACCTACGTCATCGGGACCGAAGTTCCGGTGCCCGGCGGCGAGGCCTGCACCATCGGCAGCGTACATGTCACCCGGGCGCAGGATGCCGCGGCGACACTCGAAACCCATGAGGCTGCTTTCCGTAAGCTGGGACTCGAGGCTGCGCTGGAGCGAGTTATCGCTATCGTCGTGCAGCCTGGGGTGGAGTTCGACCATACGCAAATCATTCATTACCAGCCGCAGGAAGCGAAAGCGCTTTCCGCCTGGATCGAAAGTACCCCGATGGTCTACGAAGCGCACTCCACCGACTACCAAACTCGCCAGGCTTATCGCGCGCTGGTTCGCGACCACTTCGCCATCCTGAAAGTCGGCCCGGCGCTCACCTTTGCCCTGCGTGAAGCCATCTTTGCCCTCGCCCAAATGGAAAATGAGCTGATCGCCCCGGAGTCTCGCAGTCGCGTGATGGAGGTGATCGACGAAGTGATGCTTAACGAACCCGGCTACTGGAAAAAATACTATCACCCCACCTGGAGCCAGGCGATGGTCGATATCCACTTCAGCCTTTCCGACCGTATCCGTTATTACTGGCCGCATCCGCGTATTCGCCAGAGCGTTGAGAAACTTATCGCTAATCTGACCGACGCTAAGCTGCCGCTGGGGCTTATCAGCCAGTATATGCCGGTGCAGTTTGAACGACTGTCGCTGAATGCACTGAACGCCGAGCCGCACGCGCTGATCCTCGACAAAATCCAGGATGTTCTGCGTGCCTACCGCTACGGCTGTTCTTCTGAAATCGCCTGAAGTTAAGAGGATATATGAGTCAACTGTTTGTTCGTACCGGCATTCATTTCAGTTCCAGCCAGCAGGCGCTGGAACACATTGGCGCAGAGATGCTGGCGCGAGGCGTCGTACACGACAGCTATCCCGCCGCCCTGCTCGAACGCGAAGCGACTTTTCCCACCGGCATCGCCCTGGAGCAGCATGCTGTCGCTATCCCGCACTGTGAAGCCGTCCACGCCAAATCGCCGGCCATTTACCTGATTCGTCCGGATGCGCCGGTTCCTTTTCAGCGCGCTGATGACGACGGCGAAATCGACGTTTCGCTCATCATCGCGCTGATTGTTGAAAACCCGGCGGCACAGCTGAAGCTACTGCGCCGGTTATTTAGTGAGCTACAAAATCCGCACACGCTGGAGGCACTGCTCGCCGCTTCCGACGATCAGCTGCCGGTGCGGTTCCAGCAATTTATCCTTGAGCCTGAGCTTAACGCCGTGGCTTCATAAGATACTGATAATAAAAGGGGTACCCTATGAAACGTAAAGTTATCGTCGCCTGCGGCGGTGCCGTCGCCACCTCCACGATGGCGGCTGAAGAGATTAAAGAGCTGTGTGCAGACCACAATATTGAACTGGATTTGGTGCAGTGCCGGGTCAATGAAATCGAAACCTACATGGACGGGGCGGACCTGATCTGCACCACCGCGCGCGTGGAGCGGACCTTTGGCGACATTCCGGTGGTACACGGCATGCCATTCGTTTCGGGCGTCGGCATTGAAGCCTTACAACAGAAAATCCTCGGCATCCTCGCGGAGTAAACGCCATGTTTAGCGAAATCATGCGTTATATCCTCGATCTCGGTCCGACGGTGATGCTGCCGATCGTGATCATTATTTTCTCCAAGTTACTGGGGATGAAGCTCGGGGATTGTTTCAAATCTGGTCTGCATATCGGGATCGGTTTCGTCGGTATCGGCCTGGTCATTGGCCTGATGCTCGACTCCATCGGCCCGGCGGCAAAGGCGATGGCGGAGCATTTCCAGATTAATCTTCACGTGATCGATATCGGTTGGCCGGGTTCATCACCGATGACCTGGGCGTCGCAAATCGCCCTGGTGGCGATCCCGGTGGCCATCGTGGTTAATATCGTGATGCTGGTTACCCGTATGACCCGCGTAGTGAATGTCGATATCTGGAACATCTGGCATATGACCTTTACCGGCGCGATGCTGCATATCGCTACCGGATCGTACTGGATAGGTATTCTCGGCGTGGTAGTGCATGCCGCCTTTGTGTATAAGCTGGGCGACTGGTTTGCCAAAGATACCCGCGATTTCTTTGGCCTCGAGGGTATTGCGATCCCGCACGGCAGTTCGGCGTATTTAGGGCCGGTTGCCGTGCTTGTCGATACCATCATCGACAAGATCCCCGGTCTTAACCGCATTCACTTTAGCGCCGATGATATCCAGAAACGCTTCGGTCCCTTCGGTGAACCGGTTACCGTTGGCTTCGTCATGGGCCTGGTGATTGGCGCGCTGGCGGGTTACGACCTGAAGAGCATTCTCCAGCTTGCGGTGAAAACCGCAGCGGTGATGCTGCTGATGCCACGGGTGATCAAACCGATTATGGATGGCCTCACACCGATAGCCAAACAGGCGCGTAAACGTCTGCAGGCCAAATTCGGCGGCCAGGAATTCCTGATTGGTCTCGACCCGGCGCTGCTGCTCGGTCATACCTCGGTGGTCTCCGCCAGCCTGATCTTCATCCCGCTGACCATTCTTATCGCCGTCGTGGTTCCTGGCAACCAGGTCCTGCCGTTTGGCGACCTGGCCACCATCGGCTTCTTCGTGGCGATGGCAGTCGCGGTACATCAAGGGAACCTGTTCCGCACATTGATTTCCGGGGTCATCATTATGGGTATCACCCTATGGATCGCCACCCAGACCATAGGCCTGCACACCCAGCTGGCGGCAAACGCCGGGGCCCTGAAAGCCGGCGGTATGGTGGCCTCAATGGACCAGGGCGGTTCACCGATTACCTGGCTGCTGATCCAGCTCTTTACCTGGCAGAACGTGGTGGGCTTCGCGGTCATCGGCATTATCTATCTGACTGGCGTTCTGCTGACCTGGCGTCGTGCCCGTCGCTTCATCGCGGTGGAAAAAGCAGAAAAAAGCGCTGCCCCACAACAAAGTACAGGCATGTCTTGATCTAAAAGGGGAGCGGTCGCTCCCCTGAATCTTATAGCTGGAGAATGTTATGAAATCAGTGGTAATCCATGCTGAGGGGAACGTCTGCGTTGAAGAACGCCCTATCCCTACGCTGCAAACGGAAAACGATGTCCTGGTCAAAGTGGTCAGTTCCGGTTTATGCGGCTCCGACATCCCGCGCATTTTCGCCAAAGGCGCGCATTACTACCCTATTACGCTGGGACACGAATTCAGCGGCTATGTGGAATCCTACGGCGCGGCGGTAACCGACCTGCAGCCCGGCGATGCCGTCGCCTGCGTGCCGCTGCTGCCCTGCTTCCAGTGCCCGCAGTGCCAGCGCGAGTATTTCTCTTTATGTAAACAGTATCAGTTCGTCGGCTCACGCAGCGAAGGCGGCAACGCCGAATATGTGGTGGTAAAGCGTGCCAACCTGTTCCGCCTGCCGGACCAGATGCCAATTGATGACGGCGCGTTTATCGAACCGATAACCGTTGGCCTGCACGCTTTCCATCTGGCGCAGGGCTGCGAAGGTAAAAACGTGATTATTATCGGTGCCGGCACCATTGGCCTGCTGGCGCTGCAGTGCGCCCGGGAACTGGGCGCCAACAGCGTCACGGCGATCGATATCAATCCGCAGAAACTGGAACTGGCCAAAACCCTTGGCGCAACCCGTGTGTTCAACAGCCGCGAGATGAACGGCCAGGCGATTCAGCAGGCGCTGGAAGCCATTCAGTTCGACCAGTTAGTCCTCGAGACCGCCGGTACGCCGCAGACCGTCGCATTAGCGATTGAAGCCGCCGGGCCGCGGGCGCAGCTGGCGCTGGTCGGCACGCTCCATCACGATTTAACCCTCCCGGCCGCCACCTTCGGGCAGATCCTGCGCAAGGAGTTGAATATTGTCGGTAGCTGGATGAACTATTCTGGCCCGTGGCCAGGAGAAGAGTGGCAAACGGCCACCCGCCTGCTGACAGAAAAACGCCTGCAGCTGGCGCCGCTGATCGCCCACCGCGGTGACGCGGAGAGCTTTGCGCGTGAAGTGCAGGCGCTCAACGGCGCGCCGATGCAGGGCAAAATCCTGCTCAAACTCTCCTGACCGCCCGAGCCAGCCCTCGGCGCTGGCTCATCAAACCTTTCGAAAATTATCGTTCAACTTTCGTTACCCTTCGATTACACTGAGATGAGTTAATTATCAGGCAAATCAAGATGAACTCATTTGAACGAAGGAACAAAATCGTCGATATGGTGAATACGCAGGGCAGCGTATTGGTTCTAGACCTTTCGAATCTCTTTGGCATCTCTGAGGTAACGATTCGCGCCGATCTCCGCTTACTGGAAGAGAAAGGGCTGTTAACCCGTTTTCACGGCGGCGCCGCCCGTGCGGGCAGCGACCTGACCGACGCCGAAAATCAGGAAGTGGTACTGGAAGATCGTTATCAGCTTGCCAGCGATCCCAAAAAGCGCATCGCCCAGGCCGCCGCGGCAATGATCCGTGAAGGTATGACGGTGATCCTCGATAGCGGCAGCACAACCCTGCTGATTGCCGAGGCGCTGGTGCGGATGACCAATATCACCGTGATCACCAACAGCCTGCCCGCCGCGTTTACCCTGGCGGAAAATAAAGACATCACCCTGGTGGTATGCGGCGGTACCGTGCGGCACAAAACGCATTCGATGCACGGCACAATTGCCGAACGTTCGCTGCAGGGAATTTGCGCCGATTTGATGTTTGTCGGCGCCGACGGTATCGACGCCACCAACGGTATCACCACCTTTAACGAAGGTTACTCCATCAGCAGCGTGATGGCCGCCGCCGCGCATCAGGTGATCGCCGTGCTCGACGCCAGCAAATTCAATCGCCGGGGCTTTAACCAGGTACTGCCGATGGAAAAAATAGACTGCGTGATCACCGACGACGGCATTAGCGAAAATGACCGTGCAGCGTTAAGCAGCAAAAAGGTGGAACTGAAGATAGTGTGATTGCACGCTGAGTGGAACATCATAGCGGCTGGTTCTACTTAACCAGCCAGCTTCCACCTTTTTTAGCGCCTATGCGAATCAATCTCCCTTTCGCTTGTAGCCCTTGCAGATAGCGCTCAACCGTACGTGCTGATATCCCGATGTTTTCAGCCAGTGCTCTCGCCGTCAAATCCGGAGCTGCGGTTAGCAAATGTAGAATTGTGGTTTCCAGCTCAGTTAATTTCGCGTCGATTTCTTCCGACATTTCTTCCGACATTTCTTCCGACACAACGAATGAAGTCTCCAGACCTTCTTTCAGCGCCGCCAGGATATTTTGCAACATCCAGGTCACGAATAGCGTGCAATCACTGGTTTTGTCACAAACACCTAAAATGTCGTAATAGCGTTCTTGCTGATGGTGGATCAGCGTTTCAACCGGCAGCCAGGCCAATTCCTGACGCCACTGGCTTAGAATCAATGTCTGCCATAAACGCCCCATTCGACCATTGCCATCAGCGAAAGGGTGAATGAACTCAAACTCATAGTGGAAAACTGAACTGGCAATCAAAGGATGAAGCTCGGTGTGTTCCAGCCAGTTGAGTAAATCAGCGATCAATCTTGGGACCAGTGCAGCAGGCGGAGCCATATGTACCACCTGCGTACCACGGTAAATACCCACGTTACCGCCACGTAAAACGCCAGGACTATCCACCAACCCTACCATCAGCGTTTTGTGTGCCGCCAGAAGGTCGCTTATATTTGCCGCATGCCATCCGGGCATTAATTCATAAGCACGAATGGCATTTCTCACTTCCTGAATATCCTTAGCCGGCGCCAGAACCCGCTTGCCTTCCAGCAGCGCCGTTACCTGTTCCATGCTCAGGCTATTATGTTCAATTGCGAGTGACGCCTGAATAGTACGAATGCGGTTTTCTTTACGCAGCAACGGCGATGTTTGTCCACGTTTCGCCGACCAATGCCCAAGCAATTCCCCAATCTCAACGACAAGGTTGAGAACCGTGGGTGTGATGCTAAACGGCGGTTGGTAACGGCTCATCGCTTACTCCCCCTGCTGCTCCAGGGCATACTTATACAACGCATTTTTCTTCACGCCGTGGATTTCCGCGGCCAGCGCGGCGGCTTTCTTCAGCGGCAGCTCCGCCTGCAGCAGCGCCAGGGTCCGCAGCGCGGCTGCCGGCAGCGCCTCTTCCTGGGCCTTAAAGCCTTCGACGATCAGCACCATCTCGCCTTTGCGACGGTTTTCGTCTTCCTTCACCCACGCCACCAGCTCGCCGATCGGCGCGCCATGGATAGACTCCCAGGTTTTGGTCAGCTCGCGTGCCAGCACCACGTAGCGGGATTCTCCCAGTACCGCGCAGATATCTTCCAGACTCTCCACCAGGCGATGGGTCGATTCATAGAAGATAAGGGTGCGCGGCTCTTCTTCCAGCGCTTTCAGGGTATCGCGGCGGCCTTTTGATTTCGCCGGCAGGAAGCCTTCATAACAGAAACGGTCGGAAGGCAGGCCAGCGGCGCTCAGGGCGGCGATGGCCGCGCAAGGGCCCGGCAGCGGTACCACGCGAATATTCGCTTCGCGGCAGGTGCGCACCAGATGATAGCCTGGGTCGTTAATCAGCGGTGTGCCCGCATCGGAGACCAGCGCGATGTTTTGCCCTTCTTTCAGTTTAGCGAGAAGTGTTTCAGCCTTTTGCTGCTCGTTATGGTCGTGAAGCGCAAATAAGCGGGCGTTAATCGCAAAATGTTGCAGCAGCAAACCGGTATGACGGGTATCTTCCGCTGCAATTAAATCAACGGCTTGCAGCACTTCCAGCGCACGCTGCGTGATATCAGACAGATTTCCTATCGGAGTGGGCACAATATAGAGCTGCCCCTGAGAATTATCCGCTGATTCGTGTTGTTTCATTGTCTCGTCCGTATTGCCGATTTAATATTGAGCATTGAGCCAAAAAAATATCACTGGACACTTATGGTACCGTCAACATTTCTTCGTTCTAAGCCCGCGCGCTGTCTGCCCGTATTGCTGGCGACGCTTCTTTTTGCTGGCTGCGGCACCCACACGCAGGATCAAAGCACGGCGTTTATGCAGGGTACATCGCAGGCCAACTCCAGTTTCTACTTGCAGCAGATGCAGCAAAGCACGAATGATAGCAAGACCAACTGGCAATTACTCGCCATTCGTGCACTGCTGCAGGAAGGCAAGAAACAGCAGGCCATCGACCTGTTTAACCAGCTGCCGTCGAACCTGAACAGCACCCAGGCCCGTGAACAGGCGCTGCTGGCGGTGGAAGTGAAGCTGGCGCAAAACGATTTTCAGGGCGCCCGGACTCTGCTGTCTAAACTCGACCCGGCAAGCATGGAGCCGCCACAGCAGGCGCGCTACTGGCAGGCGCAAATCGATGCCAGCCAGGGCAAACCGTCGGTTAGCCTGCTGCGCGCATTAATCGCCCAGCAGCCGCTGCTGAGCGATGCCAAACAGCGCCAGAAAAATATCGACGCGACCTGGCAAGCGCTGACGACAATGACCCAGGATCAGGCCAATGCTTTGGTGATCAATGCCGATGAAAATACCCTTCAGGGCTGGCTGGATCTGCAGCGGATGTGGTTTGACAACCGCAACGATCCGACCCTGCTGAAAGCGGGCGTTAAAGACTGGCAGACGCGCTATCCGCAAAACCCGGGCGCAAAAATGCTGCCGACGGCGCTGGTGAACATGCAAAACTATAAGCCCGCGTCCACCAACAAGATTGCGCTTTTCCTGCCGCTGAACGGCCAGGCGTCGATTTTCGGCCGTACTATCCAGCAGGGCTTCGAAGCCGCCAAAAATGGCGCGCCGTCGGTGACGGGCAGCGCGGTTCCCGCCCAGGTCGCCCAGGCGGCGAATGTCTCCGGTAATGATGATGTGGTGAGTCCGTCGCAGGCAGAAATCAGCGATCTTACCGCCACCGGAAGCCGCGCTGAACCGGTGCAGGCCCCGACACAAGACCAGGCGGCGCCTGCCGCGGAACCGGCAGCCCAGGCGCCGGCAGCATCCGCCACGCCGCAGACCACCGCTTCCCCGGTTACCCAGCCGGTCACCGCCCCGACCGCACAGCCTCAGCCCGTGGTGGCCACCGCCGCCAACCCCTCTGCGGAACTGAAAATTTACGATACCACCAGCCAGCCGATAAGCCAGCTACTCGCCCAGGCACAGCAGGACGGCGCCACCCTGGTCGTCGGGCCATTGCTGAAAGAGAACGTCGAAGAGGTTATCAAGAGCAACACGCCGCTCAACGTGCTGGCCCTCAACCAGCCGGAGAAAGTCGAGAGCCGCGCTAACCTCTGCTATTTCGCGCTTTCTCCGGAAGACGAAGCGCGTGACGCTGCCCGACATATCCACCAACAGGGCAAACAGACGCCGCTGCTGCTGGTTCCGCGCGGCGCGCTGGGCGATCGTGTGGTTAGCGCCTTCGCCGACGAGTGGCTGAAGCTGGGCGGCGCCAGCGTCCTGCAGCAGCGTTTTGGCTCAACGGCTGAGCTGCGCGCCGGCGTCAACGGCGGCGGAGGCATTGCGCTGAGCGGCACTCCGGTTTCCACCCTGCCTTCAGCCCAGAACAGTTCCCTCGGCAGTGCGGATGAAATGCCTGTGAGCAGCGGCGGCAGCGTGGACGCGGCCTATATCCTCGCCACCCCGGAACAGATTGGCTATATCAAACCGATGATCGCCATGCGCAATGGCAGCCAGAGCAATGTCACCCTGTACGCCAGCTCACGCAGCGCCCAGGGCACCGCGGGTCCGGATTTCCGTCTGGAGATGGACGGCCTGCAATACAGCGAGATCCCGATGCTGGCCGGCAGCAACCCGGCGCTGATGCAGCAGGCGCTGTCCGCTGTGCGTAATGACTATTCGCTGGCGCGCCTGTATGCCATGGGCGCCGACGCGTGGTCGCTGGCCAACCACTTCACGCAAATGCGCCAGACGCCGGGCTTCGAACTGAACGGGAATACCGGCGATCTGACGGCTACACAGGACTGTGTGATTACCAGGAAACTGTCATGGCTCAAGTACCAGCAGGGACAAATCGTCCCGGCCAACTAAGCAAACAGACCGGCGATGCCTGGGAAAACCAGGCTCGCCGCTGGCTGGAAGGCCAGGGCCTGCGTTTTATTGCCGCCAACGCCCGCGAGCGTGGCGGCGAAATTGACCTCATCATGCGCGACGGCGCGGTCACCGTCTTTGTCGAGGTGCGCTACCGTCGCAGCGCCCGGTACGGTGACGCGGCGGCCAGCGTCACCCTGCAAAAACAACAACGCCTCCTTAAAGCCGCCCGTTTGTGGCTCTGCCGACAGAATGGGAGCTTTGAGACTGTGGATTGCCGTTTCGATGTGGTAGCCTTCACCGGAAACGACATCCAATGGCTTAAAAACGCCTTTGGCGAATAGCGTAATACCAGAAGTAAGGGATCCCGTGCTCGACAGAATCAAAGCCTGCTTTACCGAAAGCATTCAAACCCAAATTGCCGCAGCGGAAGCCCTCCCGGACGCCATCTCCCGGGCGGCGATGACGCTTGTACAGTCCCTGCTCAACGGCAACAAAATCCTCTGTTGTGGTAATGGCACCTCCGCCGCCAACGCACAGCATTTTGCTGCCAGCATGATTAATCGTTTTGAAACGGAACGCCCTGGTTTACCTGCCATTGCACTAAATACCGATAATGTGGTCTTAACTGCCATCGCTAACGATCGCCTGCATGACGAGATCTACGCCAAGCAGGTGCGCGCCCTGGGACACGCCGGCGATGTGCTGTTGGCGATCTCCACACGCGGTAACAGCCGGGATATTGTCAAAGCGGTGGAAGCCGCTGTGACCCGCGACATGACCATCGTCGCGTTAACCGGCTATGACGGCGGTGAGCTGGCTGGCCTCTTAGGTCAGCAGGATGTCGAAATCCGCATCCCCTCGCATCGCAGCGCGCGTATTCAGGAGATGCATATGCTGACCGTCAACTGTCTGTGCGATTTGATAGATAACACCCTTTTTCCACACCAGGACGATTAAGGAGAACACATGAAGGCTCTCTCGCCCCTCGCCATCCTGCTTTCTGCACTACTGCTGCAGGGCTGCGTTGCCGCCGCGGTAGTCGGAACGGCAGCAGTCGGCACCAAAGCCGCAACGGACCCGCGTACGGTGGGAACCCAGGTCGATGACAGCACCCTGGAACTGCGCGTCAATAGCGCCTTGTCGAAAGATGAACAGATTAAAAAACAGGCCCGCATCAACGTTACCGCTTATCAGGGCAAAGTCCTGCTAACCGGTCAGTCGCCGACGCCGGATCTCTCTGCCCGCGCCAAGCAAATCGCTATGGGTGTGGAAGGGACCACGGAAGTGTTTAATGAAGTGCGTCAGGGCCAGCCGATTGGTTTAGGGACCGCCTCGTCTGATACCTGGATCACCACCAAGGTGCGTTCGCAGCTCCTGAGCACCGATCAGGTCAAATCGTCGAATGTGAAGGTCACCACGGAAAACAGCGAAGTCTTCCTGATGGGACTGGTAACCGATCGTGAAGGCCGGGCGGCCGCCGATATTGCCAGCCGGGTGAGCGGCGTGTCCCGGGTGACCACCGCCTTTACCTACATCAAATAAACCTGCAGTCTCCCGGCTGGCGCTGCGCGTAGCCGGGCTAGCATTCCCTGTCCGTTGGAAGCCGGGTAAGGCGTCGCCGCCATCCAATCCGGCTATCCATACGTTTACGCCGAACTATATCAGCGCCAGCGCGCCAACGATCGCTCCACACAGCGCCACCAGTCCGCCCGTCAGCCACAGCGCTTTGGCCGGGAAGGCTTTACGCAGCATAATCAGCGACGGCACGCTCACGGCCGGCAGAGTGATGAGCAGCGCCAGCGCCGGCGCCATTCCCATTCCCGCCAGCATCATCGTTTGCACAATTGGAATTTCCGCCGCGGTGGGGATCACAAACAGGCAGCCGGCTATCGCCATCGCAATGACCCAGAACAACGTATTATCCACCACGCCATCGGCGTGCGGGAACAACCAGACGCGCGCCGCTCCCAGCGCCAGTACCGCGAGGATATAAACCGGGATCGTGTTCCAGAACAGCGTCCACAGCGCCCGCAGCCAGCGACTCAAGAAGCCGCCCTGGGCCGCGTCCGGCTGTGCATCAGGCACCACAGCCGGCTGCGTCGCCGCCTCTGTTACCCATTTCTGCACCAGGGTCGCCACAATCAATACCGTCGCCAGGCCCGCCACCAGACGAATCAGCGCAAACTGCCAGCCCAGAACAAAACCCATAAACACCAGTGTCGCCGGGTTGAGCAGCGGGTTGCCCATCCAGAACGCCAGCGCTCCGCCCATCGACACCTGCTGTTTGCGCATCCCGGCCGCAACCGGGGCAGCGCAACAGGTACACATCATGCCCGGCAGCGAGAAAATCGTCCCCAGCAGCGTCCCCTGAAACCGCGATTGCCCAAGCGTACGCAGCAGCCAGTCGCGGGGTATCAGTACCTGGATCAACGACCCGAGCAGCACGCCGAGCACCGCCGCTTTCCAGACGGCAAGGAAATAAACTATCGCGTAGTCCCACGCCGCCTTCAGCGGGTTAGCGTCGGCCTGGGCGAGAATGGATTTACCGATACTGTGGGTTTCCGCAGCGGTAAAGGCCTTCCCGTAGTAGGGTTGCCATTTGACGATCCACAGACCAACAATGACGACAAGAAAGAAAAGCGCGGGTTTCCACCATTGAAACGGTGACGCCGCCTGAGATGAAGACTGACCAGTCATAGCATTCCCCAGCAAGAAATGTGGATATGAATTGAAGCCGTGAATACTACGCCGGAAGCCTGCGTTTGCAAACCGCTATTCCGTCTGTCGCGCGGCGCGCGCCCGCAACTGGGATGAGGTGAGAATTTGCACCCCTTTGTGGGTGGGCGACAATGCCTCCGCCAGCAGGGCAATTGCCACATCGCGGGCCGCGATGGCTTTCCAGTTCCCCGGCAGGAGCCGAAAAAGCGGTGCGAGTAAGGTCTCATTGGTCCGTTTTTTTTCCCGCTCACCCGACAGCATCGACGGCCTGGCAATGGTCAGCCGCGGCCAGCCCTGATCGATCAGCGCCGCCTCCATTTCACCCTTCACCCGATTGTAGAAAAACGGCGAGTGGGCATTGGCGCCCATCGCACTGACCACCAGCATATGTTGCGCACCCAGCCGTTTGCCGGTCAGCGCGGTATCAACCACCAGCGTGTAATCGGCATGGACAAAAGCCTCTTTGCTCCCGGCCTCCCGGCGCGTTGTTCCCAGACAGCAGAAGACGATATCCACCGGGTCGACCACCTGCGCCAGGGCATCGGTCAGCTGGGGATCGTGAGGATTAAAGACACCTTCCGCTGGCGCCAGCGGGCGCCGCGTCGGCGCAGCAATGGTGCTGATGCTCGGCTCATTCTGCAGCAGCCGAAGTAAGTGACCACCAACTAACCCGGTCGCGCCGGTCAATAATACCTGACTCATTGATTCTCCTTTACAGAATTCTCCGCCTTGCACTTTCGGGCTCATGTTCCAGGCTTAATACCTTACAAGGTAAGTATCCACCATCATCATGGAATTACCTCATTGACCATCCAGATAGCGGAGGAAGCATGAGTAAAAAGATAGCCGTGCTCATTACCGATGACTTTGAAGATTCTGAATTTACCTCTCCCGCCGACGCCTTCAAGCTCGCCGGGCATCAGGTTGTGACGATCGAAAAGCAGGCTGGCAAGACGGTGAAAGGTAAACAGGGAGAAGCAGAGGTGGCTATCGATCGGGCCATCGATGACGTCACACCGGGTGAGTTTGATGCCTTGTTGCTGCCCGGGGGCTATTCCCCTGACCAGCTGCGCGGGGATGAACGCTTCGTCACCTTTACCCGCGATTTTGTCAACGGCGGTAAGCCGGTGTTTGCCATCTGCCACGGCCCGCAGCTGCTGATCAGCGCCGATGTGATCCGCGGACGTAAGCTCACCGCGGTGAAACCGATTGTGGTAGATGTGAAAAACGCCGGGGGCGAGTTTTACGACCAGGAGGTGGTGGTCGATAACGAACAGCTGGTCACCAGCAGAACGCCAGACGATCTACCGGCCTTTAATCGTGAAGCGTTACGCCTGCTCGGCGCTGGCATCACGCCGCCAGTGTAATTTTTTCCCAAAGCCCAGCGTGTTGTCGGTGAACTTTATTTCGTCCGGACGAATTTCCCATACCGGTGCCGACAGCATGCGGGCCACCGGAAAGCGTCTGACGTAGCGCTGGCGCATCCGTGCCTCTTCGTCGCCGCTCAGCCGACGGATCTCGCCTTTGAACTGCACGCCGCGGATCAGGGCCACGGTTTTTGGCTGGCCGTTGACCGTGCCGGCCACTTTCGCCCGCTCACCGGTCATCTGACCGTGGCGCGTATGTTCATCGCTGAGCAGATAAAAGGCCACCGTCTCGGGGTCATAAACGTAAAAAGCATTGGCACACCACAGCTCGTCGTCGCGCGAAACGCACCAGGTGACGACGTGCTGTTTATTCAGCCAGCGACCAATGGCAGCAAGCGTATCCATTTTCTTCTCCATTATGCTATGGTGCACACACCTTACCATACCGACTTTGTGACCGTGTGCTGGTTTCTGTATCTCATTCGAACCGCGGATAATCGCCTCTATACCGGCATCACCACCGATGTGCCGCGCCGCTTTCGCCAGCATCAGACGGGGAAAGGCGCGAAGGCGTTGCGTGGCAAAGGCGACCTACAGCTGGCCTTTAGCCATGAAGTTGGTGAACACTCACTTGCTTTGCGACTGGAATATCGTGTTAAGCAGCTAACGAAGCGCGATAAAGAGCGCCTCGTTGCCGGAGAGGGTACCTTCGAAATCCTGCTGGCAAGGCTCAAAGACGATTAAAGTGATCGCTATATTCCACCTGACCGTGTACCCCGTTAAGGGCGTCATCCGCCAAACGGTGAACCTGAAACGCTTCTGCGCTATCCGGCCAGCGGCAGCGTAGATCGAAGCGTGCTGCCGGTTCAAAGCCGAAGCGACGGTACAATTCCGGATCGCCCAGCGTCACCACCGCGGCATAGCCAAACTCATTTAGCGAATCCAGCCCTTCATAGACCAGCTGCCGGCCAATGCCCTGCCCACGGTATTGTTCATCCACCGCCAGCGGCGCCAGGCCAACCCACTGCAGCTCTTCACCTTCCACCGCCACCGGGCTAAAAGCAACGTAGCCGATCACCTGGCCTTCATCATCCGTCGCCACCACCCCCAGCGTGATCAGTCCATCTTCACGCAGATCGTGCACCAGCTGCGCTTCGGCATCGCGGCCGAAGGTACGACGCAGCAGTGCGTCGATTCCCGGTGCATCAATCCCAATCTCCACTCGAATCAGCATGCCTCACCTACCGATGTCTGTTCAGGTTTCTGCGGGCTCTTCAGTCCAGCTTCGACAAAATCCGCCAGTTGCAGCAACATCACGCGCAGCGCTTTTGGCATCTGCTCGAGCTCAATGGCGTCCATCAAATTTTTTACATACAGCCCCAGCTCCGTATCGCCTTCGATCACCAGACGACGCTGGAAGAATAGCGTATCCGGATCCTGCTTGCGCGCGGCAATCATTAGCAGATCGCTGGCGTCGGCGCTGAAGCTGACGTCGGCGTCGGCCTGCTGGCTGACCACCAGGCGCCCATCGACTACCGAGGTATACCACAGCAGACCGATGTCACGCACATGAATACTTAACCAGCGCCCCTCGAGAAACTCCAGCTCGCCTTCTGCCAGCGCCTGACGGAACTGCCAGCTTAGCACTTGCTCCAGCACCTGGCGCTTGAGGGCAAAAGGCGCCAGCTTAACCGGCACGCTCAGTAAAGACGGGCCAAAGTGGACCAGCCGGGAACGCAGTTTATCCAACACAAGCTTTACTCCATGAATGCAATAGTTCCGCTATTGTGCCATATCACATAAACAACATAGCGGCGTAAATCAACAAAAACGCGATGACGGTCGCCAGTTATTGGCGCCGCCAATACACTTTTAACTGCCTCAAATCAAAAATTGTCACCAGAAGGTTAACTAAAATCCCTGCTCGTTAACCAATCAGCGTCCCTGACGGGCCGCATTTTTCAGGAAAAATTATGGAGCTGCTCTGCCCAGCCGGTAACCTTCCGGCGCTTAAGGCGGCCATCGAAAACGGCGCCGATGCCGTCTATATCGGGCTGAAAGATGACACCAACGCCCGCCACTTTGCCGGCCTTAATTTCACCGAAAAGAAACTGCAGGAAGCCGTCAACTTTGTGCATCAGCACCGTCGTAAACTGCATATCGCGATCAACACCTTTGCCCACCCGGACGGCTACGCTCGCTGGCAACGCGCGGTGGATATGGCCGCCCAGCTGGGCGCTGATGCGCTGATCCTGGCCGATATCGCCATGCTGGAGTACGCCGCGGAACGCTATCCACATATTGAGCGTCACGTTTCGGTGCAGGCTTCCGCCACCAATGAAGAAGCGATTCGCTTCTATCACCGCAACTTCGACGTCGCGCGCGTTGTGCTGCCGCGCGTCCTGTCTATTCATCAGGTGAAACAGTTAGCCCGCGCCACGCCGGTGCCGCTGGAAGTCTTCGCCTTCGGCAGCCTGTGCATCATGGCGGAAGGCCGCTGCTATCTCTCTTCCTACCTGACCGGCGAGTCGCCGAATACCGTTGGCGCCTGTTCGCCTGCCCGCTTCGTGCGCTGGCAGCAAACGCCGCAGGGGCTGGAGTCGCGCCTCAACGAAGTGCTGATCGATCGCTATCAGGATGGTGAGAACGCCGGGTATCCGACGCTGTGTAAAGGCCGCTACCTGGTCGACGGCGAGCGCTATCATGCGCTGGAAGAGCCCACCAGCCTCAACACCCTCGAGCTGTTGCCGGAGCTGATGGCCGCCAATATCGCCTCGGTGAAAATCGAAGGACGCCAGCGCAGCCCGGCATATGTTACCCAGGTGGCAAAAGTCTGGCGTCAGGCAATCGATCGCTGCAAAGCCGATCCGCAGAATTTTGTGCCGCAATCCGCATGGATGGACACCCTCGGCTCCATGTCTGAAGGGACACAAACCACCCTTGGCGCCTACCACCGTAAATGGCAGTGAGAAACATGAAATATTCATTAGGGCCGGTGCTGTACTACTGGCCAAAAGAGACGCTGGAAGATTTTTACCAGCAGGCGGCAAACAGTAGCGCCGACACCATTTATCTCGGCGAAGCCGTGTGCAGCAAACGCCGCGCCACCAAAGTTGGCGACTGGATCGAGATGGCAAAAGCGCTGGCCGGTAGCGGCAAGCAGGTCGTGCTGTCTACCCTCGCGCTGGTGCAGGCCTCCTCTGAGCTGGGCGAGCTGAAGCGCTATGTCGAGAATGGCGAGTTTCTGATCGAGGCCAGCGATTTGGGGGTAGTGAACCTCTGCGCCGAACGCAAGCTGCCGTTCGTCGCTGGTCATGCGCTAAACTGCTACAACGCCGTCACCCTGCGCCTGCTGCTAAAACAGGGGATGGTACGCTGGTGCATGCCGGTGGAGCTTTCCCGCGACTGGCTGGCAAATTTACTGACCCAGTGCGAAGAGCTGGGCATTCGCAACCAGTTTGAAGTCGAAGTACTGAGCTACGGCCATCTGCCGCTGGCCTATTCCGCGCGCTGCTTTACCGCCCGCTCGGAAGACCGGCCAAAGGATGAATGCGAAACCTGCTGCATCAAGTACCCGACCGGGCGCAGCATGCTGTCGCAGGAGAACCAGCAGGTCTTCGTGCTCAACGGTATCCAGACCATGAGCGGCTACGCCTATAACCTGGGCAATGAGCTGACGTCCATGCACGGTCTGGTGGATATGGTGCGCCTGTCGCCGATGGGCAACGAGACCTTCGCTATGCTCGAGGCCTTCCGCGCCAACGAAAACGGTGCTGCGCCGCTGGATCTTACCAGCAATAGTGATTGCAACGGCTACTGGAAACGGCTGCCCGGGCTGGCGCTGCAGCCCTGATAAACCGCTCACTTTGTTAACAACAGTGCTCAGATTTTAATGCATTATTAAAGATGCAGCTTTTCTGGCTGGCGCGTCCAGGATGCGCCAGGCTGGAAGAAGACCTTCAATCTGATGACGATGCTGTAGCAAAGTGAGCCTTTATGACTGACAAATCTGTTCCGTTCTCGGTGCTCGATCTGGCGCCGATCCCGCAAGGTTCTTCTGCCAAAGAAGCCTTTACCCACTCTCTGGATCTCGCCCGGCTGGCCGAATCGCGCGGCTATCACCGCTACTGGCTGGCGGAGCACCATAATATGGTCGGCATTGCCAGTGCGGCGACTTCGGTGCTGATAGGCTATCTCGCCGCCAACACCTCCACCCTGCATCTCGGGTCCGGCGGCGTAATGCTGCCCAACCACTCACCGCTGGTGATCGCCGAACAGTTCGGCACCCTGAATACCCTTTATCCCGGGCGGATCGATCTCGGCCTTGGCCGCGCGCCAGGCAGCGATCAGCCGACCATGCGTGCCCTGCGCCGCCATATGAGCGGCGATGTCGATAACTTCCCGCGCGACGTGGCGGAGCTGGTGGACTGGTTTGACGCCCGCGATCCAAACCCGCACGTGCGCCCGGTTCCCGGTTACGGGGAGCGTATTCCGGTATGGCTGCTGGGATCAAGCCTGTACAGTGCCCAGCTGGCGGCGCAGCTCGGCCTGCCGTTCGCGTTCGCCTCGCATTTCGCGCCGGATATGTTGTTCCAGGCCCTGCATCTGTATCGCAGCAATTTCAAACCTTCGGCGCGGCTGGAAAAACCGTACGCCATGGTATGCATCAATATCATTGCCGCCGACAGTAATCGCGATGCGGAATTCCTCTTTACCTCTATGCAGCAGGCGTTTGTGAAGCTGCGCCGCGGCGAGACCGGGCAGCTGCCGCCGCCGGTGGAAAATATGCATCAGCTGTGGTCTGCATCCGAGCAGTATGGTGTGCAGCAGGCATTAAGCATGTCGCTGGTTGGCGATAAAACCAAAGTCCGCCACGGCTTAGCGTCGATTCTGCGCGAAACCGAGGCGGACGAAATTATGGTCAATGGCCAGATCTTCGACCACCAGGCTCGTCTGCATTCGTTTGATTTGGCGATGCAGGTGAAAGAGGAATTGTTGGGGTAGTGAGCTATGCGGCATTTTTGCCGCATTTCTTTTCCTCCGCTAAACCATTTTGTGATCGTCTTCATTCATATTTTCGCATACCCCCCGTCTTATTACGTTGAGCGTAATTACATTACCTCTGGCGTAATTGTCCCCCACTTTCAACGGTGTTAGTTTTCCTCTGATTTATTTTTCAACCCTGAATCTGGTAAAAGAGAATACCCATGAGCCAACCAACTGCCCGTGCTATGTGGATCGGCGAATGCTTATTAAAAGCGCTGTTAATGGAGGTCTCCGCCTGGCCTAAACCTGGCCTTGTTACACCTCATTCACAAGGGGCGCATAAAGATATGGATATCTGGTTATTTATTACCAGTTCATCGGCTATTGCCCCCTGTTTTAGCGCCTGCGCCCATGCCGGGGAAAATCATCAGGGCTCGCCATGGGAACTCTTTTCAACAATACGTGCCATTGGCATTCATTATGAAAATACGCTGCTGCGGGCAACACAGCAGGTTAATACCCAACGCGGCATTCTTTTTTCCGGCGCGGTTCTGGCGACAGCGGCAGGATGGCTTTCCGGGCGCGGAGAAACCCTCTCATATCACGCCTTAAGCCAGTGCGTCGCTGAACTCTGCCGCGATCTCTGCCGTCGGGATTTTGCCGCCCTGGCCGAACGCCCGGCGCAAACCCACGGTGAGAGATTGTACGTCGGATTCGGCATTACCGGCGTGCGCGGAGAGGCAGAGCAAGGTTTCCCACTAGTTTGTCAGATTGGCTTACCCGCGCTGCATCAGGCGCTGGACAACGGGCTGCCCTGGCGGGAAGCGCTTATTCATACGCTGCTCACCTTAATGGCCCATTGCGATGACACTACCGTTTGGTTTCGCGGTGGCCAGCAGGTGCTAGCGGAAATGAAACAATATGCCTGGCATCTGGTGACGCAAGGAGGAATGTTTAACCCTGCGATTGAACAAGAGCTGGAGAATTTTAATTCATGGTGTCTGGATAAGTGGGTTAGCCCTGGCGGTTCGGCCGATTTATTAGCGCTGTGTCTGGCGATGTATTTTCTTTGCCGCCAGCCGCAAGGAGATATGACATAAGGAAGAATATGAACATCTATTTTTATACTTTATTAACATATGGCTTAACGATTGTAATTTCATTTGCGGTTGTCGGCATCATCGTTGGCGTCAACAAGATGATGAATAAGTTAAATATCACCGACGATTAATTTGCTAACTTTACCTTTGCCATCAGGAATATAGTTATGGATATCTTTGTTAAGCTCTTTTCGGGCATTGGCACCTTTTTTATTGAAGATCCGAAAATAGCCATTGCACGTTTTCTGTTAATTGTTCTCGGCTTTATATTAGCCTGGATGGGGTTCCGTCGAAAGCTTGAACCATTAATTATGGTGCCGATGGGCCTTGGCATGATTGCGGTTAACGCCGGGGTACTGTTTCTGGCGAGCGGGCAAACCGGGACCTTAATTCTCGACCCGATGGTCAGCGAACCTAACGAGCTGGTAAACCTGATGCAGATAAACTTCCTGCAGCCGGTTTATAACTTCACTTTTAGCAATGGCCTCATCGCCTGTATCGTTTTCTTTGGCATTGGCGCAATGAGCGACATCAGCTTTATTCTACTCCGCCCCTGGGCCAGCATTGTTGTCGCCCTGTTCGCCGAGGCGGGAACCTTCGCCGCGTTGCTGCTGGGTATTGAAGTATTTGGCCTGCCCGCCAACGAAGCCGCGTCGATTGCCACTATCGGCGGCGCAGATGGGCCAATGGTGCTCTTTGCCTCCCTTATCCTGGCACCGAACCTGTTCGTCCCCATTGCCATTATCGCTTATCTCTACCTGAGCCTAACCTATGCGGGCTATCCGTACCTGGTGCGCCTGCTGGTACCGAGAAAATACCGTGGCATGGAAGTTGAAATTGACTATCCCACCGTATCGAAGAAAGCGAAATTCATCTTTACCGTCTGCGCCTGCCTGCTGTTATGCCTGCTGTTGCCGGTAGCCGCGCCGCTGATCCTCTCCTTTTTCCTGGGAATTGCTATTAAAGAAGCTGAAATCGAACCGTTTCAAAAACTGCTCGAAACTACCATGACTTATACCGCCACCCTGTTCCTCGGGCTACTACTTGGCACCCTATGTGAAGCACAAACCATTCTCGATCCGAAGGTCGGCATCATCCTGATTCTGGGGATTGGGGCACTGGCTATCTCTGCTGTCGGCGCGCTGCTCGGAGGCTGGTTTATCTGGCTCATATCCCGAGGGCGATATAACCCGGCCATTGGTATCGCAGGCGTCTCCTGCCTGCCAACCACTGCCAAAATTGCCCAGAAAGAGGTCAGCCACGAAAACCCTTACGCCGTGATTCTGCCATTGGCTATGGGGGCAGGCGTCAGTGGCCTGATTGTTTCGGCCATCGCCACTGGGATCTTTATCTCCACGCTATTCCTGCTGAAATAATGGAGCATCATATGCTTAACAAGCACAACTGGCATCAACTCAAGGATGATACGCAGCAGCGATTAAGCCTGCTGGCACCGTATATCCATAATGGAAAGATAATCGACGCCAAGGATACCGTCGCTGCATTGGAAGCGGTAATTCGAAGCTTCGATCGCGTTAACATTGAAGGGAATAATCAAAAACAGGCGGATTTCTTCGCCGAATGCCTGTGCAAGCTTGATCCTCAGAAAATCAACGGCCTGCACATGGTGCAGTCATCCGTTCCTCTGAGCACACACCTCGATTTATTCGAAAAAGGGATTGCCCAGAAGCTCGACTTCGCCTACGCCGGGCCACAGGATGGCCGTCTCGCACAGTTGATTCAGGCTGGCAAGATAAAGCTCGGGGCGATCCATACCTATCTTGAGCTGTTCAGCCGCTATTTTGTCGATCTCACCCCGCGGGTGTCGCTGATCACTGCATTCGAGGCGGATAAAGACGGTAACCTGTATACCGGCTTTAACACCGAAGATACACCGGTGATCGCCGAAGCCACCCACTTCCGCCAGGGGATTGTCATCGCCCAGGTTAACAGAATCGTCGACAAAGTACCGCGCGTCGATATTCCCGGCGACTGGGTAAATGCGGTGATTGAAGCGCCGCGCCCGTTCTACGTCGAGCCGCTGTTTACCCGCGATCCGGGGCTGATAACCGACACCCATGTGCTGATGGCGATGATGGCGCTGAAAGGTATCTATGCCGAATATGGCGTCGAGCGTATTAACCACGGCATCGGCTTCTTCACCGCCGCCATTGAGCTGCTGCTGCCCACCTACGGCGAGGAGCTGGGGCTGAAAGGCAAAGTCTGTACCCATATGGTACTCAACCCGCATCCGACGCTGATCCCGGCGATCGAAAGCGGCTGGATCCAGTCGGTGCACTGCTTCGGTGGTGAACTGGGCATGGAGAAATATGTCGCCGAACGCCCGGACGTCTTTTATATCGGCCAGGACGGCACGCTACGCTCCAACCGAGCGTTTGCTCAAGCGGCAGGCCACTACGCGCTGGACATGTTTATCGGCGGCACCTTGCAGATTGATAAATACGGTAACAGCAGTACCGCCACCGCCAGTCGTGTCTCCGGCTTTGGGGGTGCTCCAAACATGGGCTGCGACGCCAAAGGTCGCCGCCATGCCACCGCATCCTGGCTGAAGTGCGGTGAAGAGTTCAACGTCACTCAGCAGCAGCTGATTGGCGATATGCCGCGCGGTAAACGTCTGGTTGTGCAGATGCAGGAAACCTTCCGTGAGAAGCGTCAGCCAGCGTTTGTCGACAAACTGGACGCTTGGGAACTGGCGGAAAAAGCCAACCTCGCTCTGCCGCCGGTCATGGTGTACGCCGATGACGTCACCCACATATTAACCGAAGAAGGTATCGCCTATCTGCACCGTTGCAATGGTCTGGAGCAGCGCATGGCTGCCATCCGCGCCGTTGCGGGCTACACCGATATCGGCCTGGCCGCCGACCCGGCGCAAACCCAGGCGCTACGTGACGCCGGCATCGTGAAAACCCCGGAAGATTTAGGCATTGACCGCCGCCGCGCCAACCGTCAAATGCTGGCGGCGAAAAGCATTCGCGATCTGGTTGACTGGTCTGGCGGACTCTATAACCCGCCCGCTCGATTCCGTAACTGGTAGGGGGAAAAGGACATGGCTCTACATCAAATATCACATCATTTCAGCAGCACCCGCGAAAGAGCATCTCTGCCGCAAACCGTGCACTGCGGCGTTGTTGGCTCCGGCGATCTGGAGGTTCTGCTGGAGCCGAAAGCGCTGACGGGCGGTATTGAAGTCAGCATCTGCACGCCGGTGACCGGTTTCGATCATATCTGGGAAATCGTACTGAAACGGTTTCTGGAAAACGGACCGCTGGGCAACATGCAGGTCAGCATCAACGACAACAACGCCACGCCTGCGGTCGTCGCGTTACGAATTCAGCAAGCGTTACAGCAGGCTATGCCGGGAGAAACCCATCATGAATGATCTGCGTTTTCTGGAAGCCAGCGCCCGAGTTCGCGCCAGTTCGCTGGTGGATAAAGGCACTTTTACTGAACTGATCGGCCCGGCGGATAAACGAACCAGTCCGCACCTGCCCGTGCTGAATGAAGCGGTGGAGTTTGACGACGGCATCGTTACCGGCATCGGCCTTCTCGGTCAGCACCCGGCCATTGTCATCTCCCAGGAGGGGCGCTTTATCGGCGGCGCAGTGGGTGAAGTTGGCGGCGCAAAAATGGTCGGCGCGCTGATGCTGGCGGACGAACTGGCGGCGCAGACCACCGACCCGGCCCGCCGCCCGATCGTCCTCATCTCTTTTGAAACCGGCGGCGTGCGTCTGCATGAGGCCAACGCCGGGCTACTGGCCCATGCCGAGTGTATGGACATGCTGCAAACCTTGCGCGGTCGCGTCCCGGTCGTAGCGATGATCGGCAGCAAGATCGGCTGCTTTGGCGGGATGGGTTTTGTCGCCGCCGCCACCGACATCATCGTGATGAGCGAATCGGGCCGCCTGGGGCTGACCGGGCCTGAGGTCATCGAACAGGAGATGGGCCGCAGCGAATTTGACGCATCGGATCGCGCGCTGGTGTTCCGCACTACCGGCGGTAAGCACAAGTACATTGTCGGCGACTGTAACTATCTGATTGCCGACTCGCTTGTGGCTTTCCACCAGCAGGCCGCGCTAATTGCCGACCTGCCCTGGCCGCAAATTGAAGCCATGCGCCGCATCGGCAGCGAGGCAAAAGTACGTGCCCAGATGGCGCTCACGCAAAAAATCAGCGAGTTAGAGCCATCAGATGCGCGTGATGTCTGGGCAATGGCGGGCAATACCCCCCCCCAGTCGCTGGTGGATATGGATCTCAACGCGTTCCTGAGCAACGTTAAACGCCTGCCGGTGGAGGAAGCATAATGGAAAATTTACTCGGCCAGGGCCGCGCCGCTATTGATCTGATTGTTGACGAAAATAGCTTCGAAGAGAACGCGCTAGCGGATCTCAGGCTGCCTTATGAAGATTATGGCCCGGGAGCCGTCGTCGGCAGCGCCCGCATTAACGGTGAAGTCTGCACCGTTATTGCTAACGACGCCATGACCTTTAACCCACGTTTTCCGGTGGTGTACGCCGGGGTTATCGGGCTGGAAGAGGGTTATAAAATGGCGCTGGCGGTTTATCGCACGCTGGCGATGGATAAAGACAAGCCCGTCGGCGAGAAACGTCCGCTGGTACTGATTGTTGACACTCCCGGCAACGGACCGGGCAAGCTGGAAGAGATAATTGGCATGAATAAAGCCACCGGTGCCTATCAGCTGGCGCTGGCTGAGGCGCGCCATGCCGGGCATCCAATTATCGCGATGGTCATCGGCCGTGCCATTAGCGGCGCGTTCCTCTGCCACGGTTTGCAGGCCGACCATATCCTGAGCCTGACATCGGAATTTGGCACTATGATCCACGTAATGCCGCTGAGCAGTATCGCACGCATTACGCGCCAGGACGTGGAGCGTCTGAGCGAGCTTTCCCGCACCAATCCGGTCTTCGCGGCTGGGCCGGAGTTCTTCTGGCAACTGGGCGGGGTGGAAGAGCTGATCAAGGCGATCCCGGAGATGAAAGAGGCGATCGTTCGCCATATCGCAGAAGTGCGCCAGCAGAAACAGACGGCTGGCGTGGCGTCGACAGGCCCGCAGGGGCGTGGAAGCGCAGGCGAAGAGCGCGGCGGCAGAAAAATGCGCAATGTGATTCTGGCGCAAATGCGCGAGGAGTATCGGGCGGTCGCGGCGCGTTACCTGCCAGCCTGATTTAGGAGTACGCGCTATGAACGATCCCATTGCCATGCTCGAATGGCTGGTTGACGCCCAGCAGGGTATCCCTACGTTAACAGAGATGCCGCACCGCACGCTGAGCGATAAAGGCATCGCTGGCCCCACGGCGGCTCATGTTATCGAGGAGATCCACACGCCGTTGAATCTTGCGCTGGTTACCTTTACCACCGGTAGTAGCGCATTTCAGAACATCGTCGGCGTAACGCATAACGAACTGCCGTTGCGTATCGCGGCGGGTAAGCGTGTGCTGGCGGAATGCGGCGTAACCGCTGGGCAGCATATGGTGGTGACCTACGCACCGCTGGTGAATGTGTTCACGCGTCAGGCGCTGGATGAGAGCTGTCTGCACTGGTCGTTTTTATCCCGCTCATGCCGGGACGCGCTGCTCATTGCCCTGTGTCGCCAGCAGCCGGATGTGGTGATGGGAGAGTCCTCGTTTTTACGCGCCACGCTGGAACAGGCGCTAAAGATGAACCTGCAGGCGTATTTACCTAAAACGTTGATGCTGATTACCGCAGGCACCCCCCTTGATGAAGCGCTGGTTCCGCTGTGCGCTTCGCTGGGATATGGGCTGCATGATGTCTACGGTTGCCAGGAGTTCGGCTGGCTGATCCTGGACGGCCTTCCGCTGCGGGAAGATATCTCGCTGGTCGCCGCGCCGCAGGGCGGTGACTGGCGGGAAGTTATCGTCGGCGGACTGCCAACCGGCGACAGCTTTCCCGTGGCAACGAACGGCCATCTGTGTAATTTGCAGGGCAAAATCCAGACCTGGAAGCGTCAGCGCACCACACCGGAATATGACATGGTGGTGATGGCGACTACCGCCCATCACCGGGAAATTGTGGAGCGGACGGCACGGACGATTTTACGTATCAAGGGGCGAGTTTGCCGGGTCAGTACGCAGCTACAAACCCAGGCCAGCGCCACCCATATCCGCCTCTACCCCGTTACTGTTCCAGGGGATGAAGCGGCAAAAGCCGCGCCAGTCGATATTATCGGTCCGCAGGCCACCACGCAGTTTGACGCCCTGCTTGCAGCGCAGCGGGATTTACAGCAACAGGCGAAAAACGATCCAGCATGGAGCAAACAGCGATGAGCGCCCTGCAACGCCATACTTTGTGCTGGCTGGAGAGCGCTGAACTGCGGCTGATTGCGAGGCAGTTAAACGGCGCGTTTAGTGCCCTCCCCGCCTCATTGCGGGAAGAGTTGCGGGACTATCTGCTTTCCGGATATCTCCCCGGCATCGTGCGCAGGGGCATCCGTGATGAAGCGAGCGTTTCCCTGGGCTTTTGCTTTCCGCAGCGTTGGCAAGGGCAGCGTTTACGGCTGGCGACGGTTGCTTCATTACAGGCCGTCACGCGCGTGTCAACACCGGAACAAACGGCCACCCTGCCTGCCGTCAACCGTACCAGCGCGATACGCGCCTTTAGCGCCCTGCGTCGGGCATGGCGCGGGCCGGAAACAGGGCTTGGCGTGTGGGGGTCAGTGGCACTGGAGATGACGACGCCCTGGCTATGGACGGATAGTCGCTCCGATTTAGATATTCGCATAACGCCCTGGCACGAAATGGCGATAAGCGATTGTTACTCTGTTCTGTCTGATATTGCCCAGCAATATTCAGTGCGTATTGATGGGGAAATTAATTTACCCAACGGTTTTTCTATCAATATCAAAGAGTGGTTTAGCGGGAGTCTGACCCTGCTGGCTAAAGGTGAGATCGATGTCGAATTAATGACGCGACAAGATGTCGACGGGTTAATAAAACATCTTTCAATGAAATATATTAAAGGAAATTAATATGTCTGAAGTTAAATCAAAAGTACCGGGTGTGGTCGATGAAGTTAAAGCCGCAGTGGGCGATAAAATTGAAAAAGGCCAGCCGGTTGTTATTCTTGAGGCCATGAAAATGAAAATGCCTGTCGCCTCGCCGGAGGCTGGTGTATTAAAGTCATTGGCGGTGAACGCAGGCGATCGCATAAACCCAGGCATGGTCTTATTCGAAATTTCCGCTGAGTAGAGTGTCACGTTTTTAATACTAAATAAATAGTGCGGCATTCCTTTGTGATATAACCATTATGCCTCAGTCATATCAGCGATAAACATTTCGCTGATATGACAGGCAGGGTGTGTACGAATAAATTTACTGTTGACTGTCCGCATCATAAAAACATACTGTGCTAAAAGCCCTTGTCTTACTTTATTGTCATTTCCCGGTTCGGGTAGTCTCTTATGCTTTTAGTGTGGTTATAGAAAGAGAAACATCATGATTATTTACGGATTGATGTTAATGGGATTGTGCATGTTCGCCGGGTTAATTGTCGGCGATCTTTTGGGTTTGCTGCTTGGAATTTCCGCCAATATCGGCGGCGTCGGCTTTGCCATGCTGTTTTTAGTCGTTATTTCCCAGAAGCTGACGGAAAAGGGGCTGTTGTCTAAACCCGCCGAACAGGGGGTTGGATTCTGGAACGCGATGTATATCCCTATCGTTGTCGCCATGTCCGCGAACCAGAACGTTGTGGCCGCGCTCAAAGGAGGCCCGGTGGCGCTAATTGCTGGCCTTGGCGCAGTCGTGATTGGTTTTCTGCTGATTAAGCCACTGAGCAAAATCGGCAGCAAAAGCACGATGGCACGTTCAGCAGACTAACCGGTGGAGAGCATAAAGAATGGAACAACTTACAAAGATTCTTACCAGTAACTTCACCAGCAATGCCCTGATCACCGCTTTTGTGGTGGTTGGCATTGTCTGCTGGGTCGCGGCCTGGATCTCGACCCACGTCTTTCGCGGTAAAATTCACAGTTCAGCGATCGCCATTGCCGCAGGCCTGCTGCTGGCCTGGCTCGGCGGCGAACTCACCGGCGGCAAAAAAGGGCTTTCCGACATCACGATTTTTAGCGGTATTGCGCTGATGGGCGGCGGCATGTTCCGTGATTTTGCCATTATCGCCACCGCCTTTGGCGTGAAGCTTGACGAGCTGAAAAAAGCGGGCCTCGCGGGCGCGCTGGCGCTGATCGTCTCCACCGTACTCTCCTTCTACCTGGGAGCAATTGTTGCCTGGGCCTTCGGCTATACCGATGCGGTCAGCATGGCGACTATCGGCGGCGGCGCGGTGACCTTTATCGTCGGCCCGGTTACCGGTGCGGCGCTTGGTGCAAGCTCCGATGTGATCGCGCTCAGTATCGCTGCCGGGGTGATTAAATCTATCGCCATCATGATTGTCACGCCGCTGGTTGCCAAAGCCGCCGGACTGAACTCTCCCGCTGCAGCCATTGTATATGGCGGGTTGATGGGTTCTACTAGCGGCGTGGCGGCAGGGCTGGCGGCGACTGACCCGAAACTTGTCCCTTATGGCGCAATGACAGCCACCTTCTATACCGGCCTGGGCTGCCTGCTGGCGCCGTCTGCGCTCTATCTCTCTTTAGCCCCGTTCTTTTAACCGCATGCGCCTGTTGTTTTGTGCAACAGGCGCCAGGGAGACTTATGTATTCATTTCAACGTATGAAGCCCGGGCAAATTGCGATACAGGCCTCACTATGCACCCAGGAGGAAGAGGAGATTTTCCGGCAAAAGTTACTGGCCGATAAACCCGAACACCGAATCGGCTTTGCGTTTATCAGCGGCACCTCTGACGAGCTGCGAAACAAGCTGCAGCGCTGCGTCATCGGCTGTGCGTTAAAGAATCAGATCATCACCAGGCAGGAGTCGGCCATTTTCACCTTATGCTCACTCAGCCGCCAGGCGCTGACCCACGCGTTAACCAACACCATCACCGGTGATCATATCCGTCTGAAAATCGCCTTAGTCAGCACCTCCCGGTGGCTCGTCGTCGCCATGTACGGCGAAGCTCAGGTTTATCAGCGGATTACCCAGGAAATCATGGGGCTTTGTCTACATCGTTATTCTCTCGCATAAGCTGCCTGGCATACATACGGCATTCTGCGAGAAGAGATAGCAGTCCAGGATGATTTTCCTGACTACGGGGAAAAACGAGCGAAATTTCTTGTTCCATGCGATAAGCTTCCTGCAAAGGTAACAGGCGTATCCCACTCCTAAAAAGCCCGCGCATGCGACCGGGTATGAGAGTGTAACCCACTCCGGCATTTACCATGCTCATTAACGAAAAAATGTCGTGTACCCGAACCGCAATATCCGGTTCAAAGCCAGCGATACGGAAGGCCTGCTGAAAACCTCTCCAGGTAGCGAACCCTTCACTCAAGGCAATAAATTTTTTACTCTGTAAACGGGAGAGATCAACGGGGATTTGTAGCGTATCCGCATCCTGCACAGGAACCGCTAAATAAATCGAATCTGAAAATATCGTCCAGGTTTCAAATAAATTTGAATTATACTCATCAGGCGTAGAGATTAATGCCGCATCGATATTGCCTTCATTTAGCGCTTCTAATAATTTCTTATTAGAGTTCATGATAAACTCAATTGAAAGCTCAGGGCGCCGCTTCTTCAATCCCTGTACTATCTGCGGTGCCGTTTTTAATACTAGTGAATAGAGTAGGCCTAAGCGTAATGCAGGAGAATGGTATCCTGAAGCCTCACGCGTCAGATAAATACAGCGTTCCATTGCATTGATCACCTCGCGGGCCTGCTTTTGCATTACCCATGCGCCGGGGAGGGGATGTAAATTCCGGCCATTGTGTGTGAAAAGATCGCAGCGTAAATTATCCTCCAAAGAATGCAAGGCACGATGTACGCTAACCGGAGAAATATGCATGATTTCTGCCGTCTTAGAAATATTCATGGTATCCATATATCCCAGAAAAATCTCCAGTTTGCGCAAAGTTATGTCCTGCTCAGGCATATAAACATTCCCTTATTTAAAATAACCTTTATCTGATAATAAGAGAATGTATGCATATATATATTGAGCCAGATCGGTAATTCTGGCTCAGATAAAATAAAACTTACTGATAAACCGGCAGCAGATTGACGCTCGACAGGATATGTACAACCGCATTGCCGAAGCCAAACAGCAGGATCAGCACAATCATCGGCGTTCCGCCCCACACGCGGAACAGTGGGCTACCGAAGCGTTGGCGTGAGGCGCGGGCCAGCAGCGCCGGCACAATCGCCGCCCAGATGGTCGCCGCCAGGCCGGCATAGCCGATGGCGTAAAGGAAACCATCTGGTTTCACCAGCCCGCCGATCATCGGCGGGATAAAGGTCAACAGCGCGGTTTTAAAGCGCCCCATCGCGCTATCGTCAAAGCCAAACAGATCCGCCAGGTAGTCGAAAAGCCCCAGCGTCACGCCGAGAAACGAACTGGCGACGGCAAAGTTAGAGAACACCACCAGCAGCAGATCCAGGCTCCGGCTGTTCAGTACGCCGCTCAGCGCCTGCACCAGCACATCAATGTTGCCGCCCTTCTGCGCGATATCGATAAACTGCGGACGCGGGATGTTCCCCATCGTCACCAGCAGCCATACCACGTACAGACCCAGCGCCAGCAGCGTACCGTAGGTTAAGCAGCGGATGATGGTCCGCGGATCTTTACCATAGTATTTCATCAGGCTCGGCACGTTGCCGTGGTAGCCAAATGAGGCCAGACAAAACGGCAGCGTCATCAGCAGATAGGGCGCGTAGGAAGCGTTCTTTTCCGCGACGTTAAACAGCGTCGTCGGCTCGACGTGCCCCAGCAGGCTGCCGAAAGTCAGAAAAAAAGTGATCACCTTGGCGCCGAGCACAATGGCCGTCATACGACTCACCGCTTTGGTGCTCATCCAGACGATAAACGCCACCAGCAGCGCAAAGCCGAAGCCCGCCGCGCGCGCCGGCACGTCCAGCGACATCTCGCTAAAAGTGTGGTGGAGGATCGAGCCGCTGGCTGAGATATAGGCATAGGTCAGGATATACAGTACAAAGGCGATCGACACGCCGTTCACCAGGTTCCAGCCCTTGCCGAGCAGGTCTTTGGTGATGGTGTCGAAGCTGGAGCCGATGCGGTAGTTAAGGTTGGCCTCCAGGATCATCAGACCGGAGTGCAACATGCAGAACCAGGTGAAGACCAGCGCCGCCAGCGACCAGAAGAACCACGCGCCGGACATCACCACCGGCAGCGAGAACATACCCGCGCCGATAATCGTGCCGCCGATAATCACCACGCCGCCAAACAAGGACGGACGGGCTGCCGTAGTGGTTAGTGTCGCCATTTACCGAAATCTCCAGTCGAAAATACTTCGCTCACGTTGAGCATGACGCACTGTACCAGTACACGAGTACAAAAGAAATAAAAAAAGCCCCAATCATGACGATCGGGGCTGTATTATTTAGTTTACGCTAACGGGCTGCGTTAATTACGCATCGCCACCGAAGCGACGGCGACCGGCAGAGTCATCACGGCGCGGCGCGGATGCATCATCACGACGCGGCGCACGGCCTTCACGACGTTCGCCGCTGAAACGACGACCATCACCACGACCGCCTTCACGACGCTCACCACCGAAGCCACGGCCGCCTTCACGACGCTCACCGCCGAAGCCACGACCGCCTTCACGACGCTCACCGCCGCCACGACGTTCAGTGCGCGGCTGCGCATCGCCCAGCAGCTGCATGTTCATCGGTTTGTTCAGGATGCGGGTACGAGTAAAGTGCTGCAGCACTTCGCCCGGCATCCCTTTCGGCAGTTCGATAGTGGAGTGAGAAGCGAACAGCTTGATGTTACCGATGTAACGGCTGCTGATATCGCCTTCATTGGCAATCGCGCCAACGATATGACGTACTTCAACGCCGTCATCGCGACCCACTTCAATGCGATACAGTTCCATATCACCTACGTCACGACGTTCACGCTTCGGACGATCTTCGCGATCGCCGCGCGGAGCGCGATCGTTACGGTCGCCACGACGCTCGAAGCGATCGTCGCGGTCACGGAACTCACGCTTAGGACGCATCGGCGCGTCCGGCGGAACGATCAGCGAACGTTCACCCTGAGCCATCTTCAGCAGCGCAGCAGCCAGCGTTTCCACGTCCAGCTCTTCGCCTTCCGCCGTCGGCTGGATTTTCGCCAGCAGCGCACGGTACTGATCCAGATCGCTGCTTTCCAGCTGCTGCTGAACTTTCGCGGCGAATTTTTCCAGACGACGCTTGCTCAGCAGCTCTGCGTTCGGCAGTTCCACTTCAGGAATGGTCAGCTTCATTGTGCGTTCGATGTTGCGCAGCAGACGACGCTCGCGGTTCTCAACGAACAGCAGCGCGCGGCCAGCACGACCGGCACGACCGGTACGGCCGATACGGTGAACGTAGGATTCTGAATCCATCGGGATGTCGTAGTTCACCACCAGGCTGATACGCTCAACGTCCAGACCGCGGGCTGCAACGTCAGTCGCAATCAGGATATCCAGACGACCGTCTTTCAGACGCTCCAGGGTCTGCTCACGCAGCGCCTGGTTCATGTCGCCGTTCAGCGCTGCGCTGTTATAGCCATTACGCTCCAGCGCTTCAGCCACTTCCAGGGTCGCGTTTTTGGTACGAACGAAGATTATCGCCGCATCAAAATCTTCCGCTTCCAGGAAACGCACCAGCGCTTCGTTTTTACGCATGCCGTAGGCAGTCCAGTAGCTCTGGCTGATGTCTGGACGCGTAGTGACGCTGGACTGAATGCGCACTTCCTGCGGCTCTTTCATAAAGCGGCGGGTAATGCGACGAATCGCTTCCGGCATGGTGGCGGAGAACAGCGCGGTCTGATGCCCTTCCGGGATCTGCGCCATAATGGTTTCTACGTCTTCGATAAAGCCCATGCGCAGCATTTCATCTGCTTCATCCAGTACCAGGCCGCTCAGTTTAGAGAGGTCCAGGGTGCCGCGCTTCAGGTGGTCCAGCAGACGACCCGGGGTACCGACGACGATCTGCGGCCCCTGACGCAGGGCGCGCAGCTGCACGTCATAACGCTGGCCGCCGTACAGGGCAACCACGTTCACGCCGCGCATATGTTTAGAGAATTCCGTCATTGCTTCAGCAACCTGTACCGCCAGCTCGCGGGTCGGCGCCAGCACCAGAATCTGCGGTGCTCTTAGCTCAGGATCAATGTTGTTCAGCAGCGGTAAAGAGAACGCTGCGGTTTTACCGCTACCGGTCTGGGCCATACCCAGAACGTCGCGGCCGTCCAGCAGATGCGGAATGCACTCAGCCTGGATCGGAGATGGTTTTTCGTAACCCAGATCGGTGAGCGCTTCAAGGATAGGAGCCTTCAGGCCCAGATCTGCAAAAGTGGTTTCGAATTCAGCCATGTAGTACGTGTGCCTCAAAATTAATGGCGGCCAGTCTACATAACTCATCGTGAAAATTTACGGTAATTTTCATTGAAAAGTGTGAACCGGCTCAAAGTAGGTGTATTAACGAACAACAACGCCCTCACCCGCGAAGGTGATGGCAAGCAAAAAACTATGGGCTGATGTGTTCGTCAGCTATTGCTGGTCCGATTCTGCCAGGTCATCTTGCTCCTGGCCCAAGAGCGATAATTCCAACAATGCGTATCGGTGCTCAACGTAGTTGTGTACGTTGTTGGCGACCGCCAGTTTGAACAGTGCCGTAGCGCTGTCCTTGTCCCCCAGACTTAGGTAGTACTTACCTAAATAGAAGTTGGTTTCACTGAGATGCTCAGCGAGCGAGGTGTTATCCGTTGCGTCTGCCTTCAGACGAGTCATCAGCTCTTTTTCGCTAATGTCGCCAAGGTAGAACTCGACAATGTTCCATCCCCATTGTTCTTTGTCCGACTTGTTTAAGCGCTCTCTGAGTGCTTCAAGCGCCCGCTTCTCGTCGAGTTTACGCTCGGCGATATAAAGCCACAGGCTACGGAAAGGATCATTGGGATCGTCTTGATAAAACGCCAGCAGATCATCTTGCGCTAACTTAGCCCGGCCGCCGTAATACAGGGCGATGCCGCGGTTCAAGTGCGCGTAGTTGTAAGTTGGATCAAGCTCAAGTACAGAATCAAACGCTTCATAGGCAGCATCAAAATTGCCTGCCTGCGTTAAGTAAATGCCTAAGTAGTTAAATACTTCAGGCATATCGGGTCGGATTGCCAGCGCTTGTGAAAAATCATTTCGCGCTAATGCCCTCAGACCGAGACTATCATACAACACTCCGCGCTCATATAAAAGCTGTGCGCGTTCGTCATCGGATAAAGCCCGACTGGCAAGAATTTGTTCCATGCGTGCCAGAATCACTTCTTGCTGTAAAGTCGGTTGCAATGGTACTGCGAGGACGGCGTCCTTACGCCAGGCGGTGCTACTGCATCCTGCCAGCGTGAGAGCTGTCGCCACGAAACACCAGCGCAAAAAAGGCTTCATTTCCCACTCCCGAAGACAACGATTGGATGAACGTCCTGTTCCCCGGCTGCAAACGAGGCGTCCTGCCCGTAAAACGCCCTCCGCAAAAGCGGAGGGCTAACGGCAACCTTACTCGCCCTGCTCGGCGGCCGGAGCTTCCGGCGCTGCGGCAGACGGAGTCTGTTCAGTTGCTTCTTTAATGCTCAGACGGACACGGCCCTGACGGTCAACTTCCAGAACCTTAACCGGCACTTCCTGACCCATCTGCAGATAGTCAGTCACTTTCTCAACGCGCTTGTCAGCGATCTGCGAGATGTGAACCAGACCTTCTTTACCGCCGCCGATGGCAACGAATGCGCCAAAGTCAACGATACGGGTCACTTTACCATTGTAGATACGGCCAACTTCGATCTCAGCGGTGATCTCTTCAATACGACGGATAGCGTGTTGCGCTTTATCACCGTCGGTCGCTGCGATCTTCACGGTACCGTCATCTTCGATTTCGATGGTGGTGCCGGTTTCTTCGGTCAGGGCACGGATAACAGAGCCGCCTTTACCGATAACGTCTTTGATCTTGTCCGGGTTGATCTTGATGGTGTGGATACGCGGTGCGAATTCAGAGATGTCGCCGCGCGGCGCGTTAATCGCCTGTTCCATCACGCCCAGGATGTGCAGACGCGCACCTTTAGCCTGGTTCAGAGCAACCTGCATGATTTCTTTGGTGATACCTTCAATTTTGATATCCATCTGCAGCGCAGAGATACCATCGCGGGAACCCGCGACTTTGAAGTCCATATCGCCGAGGTGGTCTTCGTCACCCAGGATGTCAGACAGCACGACGAAGTTGTCGCCTTCTTTCACCAGGCCCATGGCGATACCCGCCACAGCGGCTTTTACCGGCACGCCGGCGTCCATCAGCGCCAGAGAAGCACCGCAGACAGAAGCCATGGAAGAAGAACCGTTAGATTCGGTGATTTCCGATACCACGCGAACGGTGTACGGGAATTCTTCAATAGTCGGCATCACGGCCAGTACGCCGCGCTTCGCCAGACGACCGTGACCGATTTCACGACGCTTCGGAGAACCCACCATGCCAGTTTCGCCTACGGAGTACGGAGGGAAGTTGTAGTGGAACAGGAAGGAGTCGGTACGCTCGCCCATCAGTTCGTCGATGTTCTGCGCATCGCGTGCGGTACCCAGAGTCGCGGTAACCAGCGCCTGCGTTTCGCCGCGGGTGAACAGTGCGGAACCGTGAGTACGCGGCAGTACGCCGGTACGAACGTCCAGACCACGGATCATATCTTTTTCGCGACCATCAATACGCGGCTCGCCTGCCAGTACGCGGCTACGAACCACGTTTTTCTCGATAGCGTGCAGAATCTCACCCAGCTCGTTAGCGTCCAGGGTTTCATCTTCAGCAACCAGCGTGGCGATGGTTTCAGATTTGATCACGTCAACCTGAGCGTAACGCTCTTGTTTGTCGGTGATACGGTAAGCATCGCTCAGGCGGGATTCAGCCAGCGCAGCAACGCGCGCGTTCAGCGCTTCGTTGACGGCTTCCGGCTGCCAGTCCCAACGCGGTTTTCCGGCTTCTTTCACCAGGTCGTTGATGTTCTGAATAACAATCTGCTGCTGCTCGTGGCCAAAGACCACCGCGCCCAGCATCTGGTCTTCGCTCAGCAGTTCAGCTTCGGATTCAACCATCAGCACAGCCGCTTCGGTACCGGCAACCACCAGATCCAGTTTGCTGGACTTCAGCTCTTCCTGGGTTGGGTTCAGTACGTACTGGTCGTTGATGTAACCCACGCGCGCGGCGCCGATGGGGCCATTGAACGGAATACCGGACAGAGACAGCGCCGCGGAAGCGCCGATCATCGCGACGATATCCGGGTTAACCTGCGGGTTAACGGAAACAACGGTAGCGATAACCTGAACTTCGTTAACGAAGCCTTCCGGGAACAGCGGGCGAACCGGGCGGTCAATCAGACGCGCGATCAGGGTTTCGCCTTCGCTTGGACGGCCTTCACGACGGAAGAAACCACCCGGGATTTTACCGGCAGCGTAGGTACGCTCCTGGTAGTTAACAGTCAGCGGGAAAAAGTCCTGGCCTGGCTTCGCTTTTTTCTGACCCACAACGGTCACGAATACCGCGGTGTCATCCATGCTAACCATCACAGCGGCCGTTGCCTGGCGCGCCATCATGCCGGTTTCCAGGGTCACGGTATGCTGGCCGTACTGGAATTTACGAACGATCGGATTAAGCAAAATTCTATCCTTTTTATCTATAAATCACGCCATATCTACGACATAGCGTCTATTGACCCGATCCTCTGCATCCTCGCGACTAATGACAACCTTTACCCGCCCCTGCGGATGAAGCCTCTCATTAGCCGCGCGAACCTCTGCATGAAGATCATTACTAGCAACAATACATGAGTTTTGAATGAATTGCTGCCGCCCGGTCGAAAAAAGGGGCCGTCAGGCCCCTTTTTCTGAAACTCGCAGAATTAGCGACGCAGACCCAGACGCTCGATCAGCGCAGAGTAACGTGCAACATCTTTACGTTTCAGGTAGTCGAGCAGTTTACGACGCTGAGAAACCATGCGCAGCAGACCACGACGGCTGTGGTGATCTTTTTTGTGCTCTGCAAAGTGGCCCTGCAGGTGGTTGATCTGTGCGGTCAGCAGTGCAACCTGAACTTCGGTAGAACCGCTGTCGTTTTCGCCACGACCAAACTCAGAAACGATTTTTGCTTTAGCTTCAACGCTTAGAGACATTTTAGAACTCCAAAAATTAAAAGAAAGAAAGGGTGCCGATCTCTAATTCAGCGACCCCTGATGCAACGCCCGAAAATGTTAAAACACGTTAGCGGACGTTAAGCGGCGATATTCTACTCGTAGCAGGCTTTTATCGCAAGAAAAGCGCTTACGCCGGGTATTCCACCACCAGACGACGCGGCGCCACGCGGCCTTCATCGTCAATTTCGCCCATGCCGAGAAACTTGCCGGATTCGCTTTCCATCACCCGCACCAGGCCGTTAAGCGGCGCGCCTGACTGGCGTACCGGGTTACCGTTCTTAAAGTAGACTGCGGAAGTTTCCGGAATCGTCACCAGCGGGTAATCTGAAGCCGGGCTGTCCATCGGCATCAGCAGCGGATCGAGCAACTGCGCGGCAGGAATATCCTGCGCCGCCGCCTGATCGACCAGCGCCTGCAGCTGCTCAAGGGTCACCATCCGCTCAACCGGGTATTTACTCACCGCCAGGCGACGCAGGAAAATCACGTGCGCGCCGCAGCCGAGCTTCTCACCTAAATCATCGATAATCGTCCGGATGTAGGTGCCTTTCGAGCAGTGGATCTCCAGCTCCAGCTCATCGCCTTCATGGCGAATAAACAGCAGCTCGTAGACCGTAATCGGCCGGGCTTCCCGCGGGACCTCAATCCCCTGGCGAGCATATTCGTACAACTTCTTACCCTGATATTTCAGCGCCGAATACATCGATGGCACCTGCTGCGTCTCGCCGCGGAAGCTGTCCAGCGCTGCCGCCAGCTGTTCGTCGCTAAAGGTCAGCGGACGCTCTTCCACCACCTGGCCATCGGCATCGGAGGTATCGGTGCGCTGGCCCAGTTTGGCGATCACGCGGTAGCGTTTATCGGAGTCCAGCAGATACTGGGAAAACTTGGTCGCTTCGCCAAGGCAGATCGGCAGCATACCGGTCGCCAGCGGATCCAGCGCGCCGGTATGCCCGGCGCGGTTGGCGTTATAAATACGCTTTACTTTCTGCAGCACATCGTTGCTGGAGGCACCCTGAGGCTTGTCCAGCAACAACACGCCGTGCACGTCGCGACCGCGACGACGAGGACGACTCATCAGTCCTCCTTGCTGTCGTCCGGGTTCACACGGCGCTCATCGTCGTGTTTCACCACGCTGGTAACCAGGTTGGACATGCGCATCCCTTCCACCAGTGAGTTGTCGTAGAAGAAAGTCAGTTCCGGTACGATGCGCAGACGCATCGCTTTACCCAGCAGAGAGCGGATAAAGCCAGAGGCTTCCTGCAGCGCTTTGATGCCCGCTTTCACCGCGGCTTCATCTTTGTCGTTCAGGAAGGTGACATACACTTTGGCATAGGCCAAATCACGGGACATTTCCACACCGGAAACAGTGGTCATCATGCCCAGACGCGGATCTTTAATTTCACGCTGCAGGATGATGGCAATCTCTTTTTGCATCTCCTGGGCCACGCGCTGCGGGCGACCAAATTCTTTCGCCATAATAAATTCTCCAGAATAAAGACAAAAAAGGGGCCAAAAGCCCCTTTTTAAAATGATTGCCGGGTGGCGCTTCGCTTCCCCGGCTGCTTAGCCATCCGATGATTAATCGATGCTACGCTGAATTTCGATGATTTCGAACACTTCAATCATATCGCCAACGCGAACGTCGTTGTAGTTCTTCACACCGATACCACATTCCATGCCGTTACGGACTTCGTTAACGTCATCTTTGAAGCGACGCAGGGATTCCAGCTCGCCTTCATAGATAACCACGTTGTCGCGCAGAACGCGGATTGGGTTGTGACGTTTGATCGTCCCTTCGGTAACCATACAGCCCGCGATGGCGCCGAACTTCGGCGATTTAAAGACATCACGCACTTCAGCCAGACCGATGATCTGCTGTTTCAGTTCCGGAGACAGCATGCCGCTCATCGCCGCTTTCACTTCGTCGATCAGGTTATAGATGACGGAGTAGTAACGCAGATCCAGGCTTTCCGCTTCGATAACTTTACGCGCAGAGGCATCAGCACGAACGTTGAAGCCAACCAGAATCGCGTTGGACGCAGCCGCCAGGGTGGCGTCGGTTTCGGTGATACCACCTACGCCGGAACCGATGATCTTCACTTTCACTTCGTCGGTAGACAGTTTCAGTAAGGAATCGGAAATCGCTTCGACAGAACCCTGTACGTCCGCTTTCAGCACGATATTCACTTCGTGAACTTCGCCTTCGGTCATGTTCGCGAACATGTTTTCCAGCTTAGATTTCTGCTGACGCGCGAGCTTAACTTCACGGAATTTGCCCTGACGATACAGCGCCACTTCACGTGCTTTCTTCTCGTCACGAACCACGGTCACTTCATCACCGGCAGCCGGCACACCGGACAGACCGAGGATTTCCACCGGAATGGACGGACCCGCTTCCAGCACTTCGCGGCCCAGTTCGTCACGCATCGCACGCACGCGGCCATACTCAAAGCCACACAGGACGATATCGCCCTTATGCAGGGTACCTTCGCGAACCAGAACGGTAGCCACCGGACCACGACCTTTATCGAGGAAGGATTCGATGACCGCGCCGCTCGCCATCCCGTTACGAACCGCTTTCAGTTCGAGAACTTCAGCCTGCAGCAGGATCGCGTCCAGCAGGTCGTCGATGCCGGTACCGGCTTTCGCGGAAACGTGGACGAACTGGCTCTCGCCGCCCCACTCTTCCGGCAGGATGCCGTACTGGGACAGTTCGTTCTTCACGCGGTCCGGATCGGCTTCTGGCTTATCGATTTTGTTCACCGCAACCACAACCGGTACCTGCGCCGCTTTAGCGTGCTGGATAGCTTCGATAGTCTGCGGCATCACGCCGTCGTCTGCCGCCACCACCAGAACCACGATATCCGTCGCCTGCGCACCACGAGCACGCATGGAGGTAAACGCGGCGTGGCCCGGGGTATCCAGGAAGGTGATCATGCCGTTGTCGGTTTCGACGTGGTAAGCACCGATGTGCTGGGTAATACCACCCGCTTCACCGGAGGCAACCTTGGTCGAACGGATATAGTCCAGCAGCGAGGTTTTACCGTGGTCAACGTGACCCATGATGGTCACAACCGGTGCGCGCGGTTCAGCCGCAGCGCCGGTGTCACGGTCGCTCATTACTGCTTCTTCCAGTTCGTTTTCACGACGCAGGATAACTTTGTGGCCCATCTCTTCGGCAACCAGCTGCGCGGTTTCCTGGTCGATGACCTGGTTGATGGTCGCCATCGCGCCCAGCTTCATCATCGCTTTGATGACCTGAGAACCTTTCACCGCCATCTTGTTAGCCAGTTCACCAACGGTGATGGTTTCGCCGATGATAACGTCACGGTTAACGGCCTGCGCCGGCTTCTGGAAGCCCTGCTGCAGAGCGGAACCTTTACGGTGCTTACCGCCTTTACCACCGCGAACGGCCGCACGGGCTTCTTCACGGTCAGCTTTAGATTCAGCGTGTTTGTTGCCTTTCTTCGCCGGACGCGCCGCTTTGCTGCTACGGCTACGGCCACGGCCGCCTTCGACTTCACGATCGTTATCATCTTCAGCCTGACGAGCATGCTGTGACGTGGTGACGTGATAGTCGCTGCTATCTTCCGGGCTGTCTGACGTTTCAGACCAATTTTTTTCGTTTTCTTCTGCCATACGGCGTGCTTCTTCCGCTACACGGCGCGCTTCTTCTTCAAGTTTGCGGCGTGCTTCTTCTTCCGATTTGCGCTTCAGTTCCGCGGCTTCGTTCTCACGGCGGATCTTTTCAGCCTGGGCGGTTTTGGTCATTTCGTCGGTATGTTGATTGCTCACTTTGTCTTTTTCCGCAGCTTCACGTTTCGCTTTATCAGCGACTTCACGTTTAGCTTGTTCTGCGGCCTCACGTTCAGCTTTTAATTGCGCCTCGCGTTTTGCTGCTTCTTCAGCTTCACGACGGGCCTGCTCTTCCGCTTCACGCTGCGCCTGCTCTTCCGCGGCCAGGCGTTCAGCCTCTTGCGGATCGCGTTTCACAAAGGTGCGTTTCTTGCGGACTTCGATTTGTACCGATTTACTCTTTCCACCGGTACCTGGAATATTCAACGTACTGCGCGTTTTACGCTGCAACGTCAGCTTGTCTGGCGCCGAGCCGTGTTCACGGTTCAGGTGCGTCAACAAAGTTTGTTTCTCTTGCGCGGTCACAGAATCATCAGCCGATTTGCGAATACCTGCGTCAGCAAATTGCTGTATCAGGCGATCCACAGAGGTCTGAATTTCTGAGGCCAGCGCTTTAATAGTCACATCTGTCATGCTGTTCCTTCCTGCTACAGTTTATTACGCTTCGTCGCCGAACCAACAAATGTTGCGAGCGGCCATGATGAGCTCGCCAGCTTTCTCGTCGGTCATCCCTTCGATATCAGCCAGGTCATCAACGCCCTGCTCGGCGAGATCTTCCAGCGTACAAACACCACGGGCAGCCAGTTTGAATGCCAGGGCACGATCCAAACCTTCCAGATTCAACAGATCATCGGCAGGTTTGTTATCGCCCAGGCTCTCTTCCTGAGCTAGCGCCAGCGTAGTCAGTGCGTTTTTCGCACGCTCACGAAGTGCTTCAACGGTGGCTTCATCCAGACCGTCGATTTCCAGCAGTTCTTTCATCGGCACATAGGCCAGCTCTTCCAGCGAGGAGAAGCCTTCTTCAACCAGCACTGTCGCGAAATCTTCATCAATATCGAGATATTTGGTGAAGGTATCGATAGCGGCATGCGCTTCCGCCTGGTGCTTAGCCTGCAGATCGTCAACGGTCATCACGTTGAGTTCCCAGCCGCTGAGCTGCGAAGCCAGGCGGACGTTCTGGCCGTTACGGCCAATCGCCTGCGCCAGGTTGCCCGCTTCTACCGCGATATCCATGGTGTGTTTATCTTCATCCACCACGATGGACGCGACATCTGCCGGCGCCATGGCATTAATGACGAACTGCGCCGGGTTATCATCCCACAGGACGATATCGATGCGTTCGCCGCCCAGCTCAGTCGACACAGCCTGCACGCGCGCACCGCGCATACCGACGCAAGCGCCAACCGGGTCGATGCGCTTGTCGTTGGTTTTCACCGCGATTTTGGCACGAGAACCCGGATCGCGAGCCGCCGCTTTGATCTCCAGCACTTCTTCACCGATTTCCGGCACTTCGATGCGGAACAATTCGATCAGCATCTCAGGTTTGGAACGGGTCACGAACAGCTGGGCGCCACGCGCTTCCGGACGGACAGCGTACAATACGCCGCGAATGCGGTCGCCCGGACGGAAGTTTTCACGCGGCAGCATATCTTCACGCAGGATCACGGCTTCAGCGTTGTTACCCAGATCCAGAGTGATGTTGTCGCGGTTCACTTTTTTCACCACGCCGGTGATGATCTCACCTTCGTGCTCGCGGAACTGATCGACCACCATCGCGCGCTCGGCTTCGCGGACTTTCTGCACGATAACCTGTTTAGCGGTCTGCGTGGTGATACGGTCGAAGGTAACAGATTCAATCTGATCTTCGACATAGTCGCCGACGTTCATGCTTTCATCTTCAAAACGCGCGGCTTCGAGAGTGATCTCACGCGTCGGCTGGGTGACTTCTTCAACTACCAGCCAGCGACGGAAAGTATCGAAATCGCCGCTCTTGCGGTCGATTTCTACGCGAACGTCGATCTCTTGTTCGTATTTTTTCTTGGTGGCCGTTGCCAGCGCGCTTTCCAGCGCTTCGAAAATTTTCTCACGCGGCAGCGCTTTTTCGTTGGAAACGGCTTCAACAACAGCCAAAATTTCTTTGTTCATCGGGGCCTTTCACCTCAATCCAGACTGTTAAAAGTGGGGAACCAGGTTCGCCTTCTGGATGTTACTCAGCGCGAACACTTCATCTTTGCCTTCGACGGTTACCGTGATCATCTCACCGTCTACCGCTTTGATAATGCCCTGCCATTTGCGGCGGTTCTGAACCGCCATGCGCAGCACCAGCGCAACTTCTTCGCCAGTGAAACGTTGATAGTGTTCGGCGGTGAACATCGGACGGTCAAGACCAGGCGAAGAGACTTCCAGGTTGTAAGCGACAGTGATCGGGTCTTCGACATCCATGACGGCGCTTACCTGGTGGCTCACATCAGCACAATCATCAACGTTGATGCCATCTTCACTATCAATATAGATGCGCAGTGTGGATGTGCGACCGCGAATAAATTCGATGCCGACCAGCTCAAAGCCAAGCGCTTCAACCGGCGCTGTGAGCATCTCTGTCAATTTTTGCTCTAATGTGGACAAACCCACCCCCAAGACATAAAAAAAGGGCGTATAGCCCAGTTATTCTGAAGTCAGATAACAAAAAACCCCGATAAATCGGGGCTTTAGATAACTGAACCCTGAGATCGCCATGGCGATCTGGAACACCTTCCGCAAGAATTCTTTCAAATCCGGCTACGAAGGACACTTAGTCCTCACAGTATATTTGAAAAAGTACTTAATGGGAAAGTGGTTGCGGGGGCCGGATTTGAACCGACGACCTTCGGGTTATGAGCCCGACGAGCTACCAGGCTGCTCCACCCCGCGCCTGAAACGTGGCATATTTTACTCTTTTTGAGTAAAAGACGCAAATACTGCTGGGATTTGGTACCGAAGACGGGACATAAAATCGGGATGAATTGTAACGGCAATTAGTATATTTTGTCAACATACATTTATCGCCCCCGATTGCCGTTTATGCTGGTATTTCAGTCTTTTTTAGCAAAAAGATGATGAAGCCCTTCCTGTCGCCAGTAAAAGATGGTTAAATGAATACTCACAATTAATGCATAAAAATGCAGTTAAGGTTGTTGGGTCGAACTCACCACAGTCTATCGAGCAGGGTTTTATTTTATGACGACGATTCTCAAGCATCTCCCGGTTGGTCAACGTATTGGTATCGCTTTCTCTGGTGGACTGGATACCAGCGCCGCGCTGTTATGGATGCGCAAAAAAGGCGCCGTGCCTTATGCATATACCGCTAACCTGGGTCAACCGGACGAAGACGACTACGATGCGATCCCGCGCCGCGCGAAAGAGTACGGCGCTGAAGGCGCCCGTCTGATCGACTGCCGCAAACAGCTGGTCGCAGAAGGGATCGCGGCGATTCAGTGTGGCGCTTTCCATAACACCACCGGTGGGTTGACCTACTTCAACACCACGCCGCTAGGCCGCGCGGTCACCGGCACCATGCTGGTAGCCGCAATGAAAGAAGACGGCGTCAACATCTGGGGCGATGGCAGCACCTATAAAGGCAACGATATCGAACGTTTCTATCGTTATGGCCTGCTGACCAACGCTGAACTGCAGATTTACAAACCGTGGCTGGACAGCGACTTTATCAATGAGCTCGGCGGTCGTCACGAAATGTCCGAATTTATGATCGCCTGCGGCTTTGATTACAAGATGTCGGTCGAGAAAGCCTACTCCACCGACTCCAATATGCTCGGCGCGACCCATGAAGCGAAAGATCTCGAATTCCTGAACTCCAGCGTCAAGATCGTCAACCCGATTATGGGCGTGAAGTTCTGGGACGAAAACGTGAAGATCCCTGCGGAAGAGGTGACCGTTCGCTTTGAGCAGGGCCATCCGGTGGCGCTGAACGGCAAAACTTTCGCCGATGACGTCGAGATGATGCTGGAAGCCAACCGCATCGGCGGTCGTCACGGCCTGGGCATGAGTGACCAGATCGAAAACCGGATTATCGAAGCGAAAAGTCGCGGCATCTATGAAGCCCCCGGGATGGCGCTACTGCATATCGCCTACGAGCGTCTGCTGACCGGTATCCATAACGAAGATACTATCGAGCAATATCACGCCCACGGTCGTCAGCTGGGCCGCCTGCTGTATCAGGGCCGCTGGTTCGACTCCCAGGCGCTGATGCTGCGTGATTCTCTGCAGCGCTGGGTCGCCAGCCAGATCACGGGTGAGGTTACCCTTGAGCTGCGTCGCGGTAACGACTACTCAATCCTCAATACGGTATCTGACAACCTGACCTATAAAGCAGAGCGTCTGACCATGGAAAAAGGTGATTCCATGTTTACCGCTGAAGACCGTATCGGCCAGCTGACTATGCGTAATCTGGATATCACCGATACCCGCGAGAAGCTGTTCGGCTACGCGCAGTCTGGCCTGCTGAGCGCCTCCTCAGCAACCGGTTTACCACAGGTTGAGAATCTGGAAAACAAAGGCAAATAATCGCCTGACGATGTTTGCTCTCCGCCGGCGGCCCCCCGCCGGCTTTTTATTTTTTGTTACCCGTCAGCGCCAGAAAAATCGAAAAGAGGCATTTTTTCCTTATCGCCCGGTCAGCAAAATTGTTGACTATAATAGCCTCAATTGATTAATTCATATCTGGTGATAAACATCATGAATATTAAACCGCCGATCAGGCCGCAAAAGGCCATTGACCGACTGATCGATGTGCTTGAGCCACACGCGACGCCCGTTAACGCGATCGCCAGAAAAAGACTCACCTGGGAATATAAAGGCAAAACCCAGCTCTTTATTTTTAAAAAAGGTGAGCTGTCGATTATTCGTAATTCCGATAAGCTATTGATGGTGACCGTCTATGAACCACACCTTTTCGGCGTGGCGGAAATGCTGCAGCCCAGCCGCAGCCATAGCCTGCGGGCGGAGGTCTCTTCCGAGCTGCTACGTATCGACTATGATCGGGCTTCGGCGCTATTTCGCCAGCATAATCTTTGGGAGGAGGTCACCAGCCTGCTGGCCTATCATACATCGTATATGGTGTATCGTGACGATCTGGTCCTGCAACAGCGAACCTATTCAGTGATCCGTAACCATCTGCTGGAAATGATGCTATTAACCGCAGAGACCCGACAGCGCGTGTCTATTCTTGAATATATTCAGGACCGGACCCATCTGTCGCGTAGCAGTATTCTCAATGTCTTGTCAGCATTAAAGAAAGGCGGTTATATTACCTTTGCCCGCGGTGGCTATTTACAAAATATCGTCTCACTTCCTGAAAAATTCTGATTCGCGCTGCGCCCTATCATTTATTGTTATTCGCTACAGCAGCAAAAATATTTAAATTTAAATCAATAAACGCTAACGGTAAAAAAAGAAAAATTTTATGCTGAATGCCTGAATTTACCGGAGGACAACATGTCTCTGAGCTAAACCAGCAGGCCACCACACATACGGCGCAAACCGTCTGGCCTGTACAGGCCCAGGATATGCAACCGGAAATCGGCCAGGCGTGAGCAGCGGTAGCGTGAGTTAATCCCCTCACCTGCCGCCTGCCTCGACCATAATGATGAGATCCAAGAACCCGTTAATTTTGCCCGAACGCCCGTATCGGGCTTTTTTTTATCTGAAGGAATTCAACAATGAAGTCTATTGCTGCAAAAATGGTGGCCGTGATGATCGCTTTGGGGACCAGCAGCGCCGCCTGCGCATCCGTGAACCTGCATGGTGAAGCCGGTGCCGAGTTCACCAACCTGTCCGCCAGCTTTGGCGCCGGGGAACCGGGGATGTCATTCAATACCCAGTGGGCCCACAGTGACAATGACGGAGATAGCGTAGGGCTGGGCATGGGTTACAACTTTACCCTTGGCCCCTTTCTGATGACCCTGGGCGGTAAGGGGGTCTACCTGAACCCCAAAGATGGTGATGAAGGTTACGCCATCGCCGCCGGTGGCGGCGCAGAACTCCCCCTCGGTCAGTACTTCACGCTCTTCGGCGAGGGTTATTACTCGCCGGACTCAATGTCCAGCGGCGTTGAGGATTATGTGGAGGCCAATGCCGGGGTACGCCTTAACGTGCTCCCGTCGCTGAATATCGAAGCCGGCTATCGCTATATTGATATGGCAGGGAAAGAGGGCAATCGCGACAACACCCTGGCAGATGGCGCTTACGCCGGGGTTAACTTCCGCTTTTAACTCTTCGCAGGGATTGCCGTCCGGCAGTCCCTGTCTTATCTCAGCTGGCCAACGGCACGGTCTTCAACACGCGGTTGATCTCCTGCAAACCAGCCACATTATTCTCTTTCCGATAAACCTCATTCATGGACGCCATCTGCTCCAGACGGGTCAAAGCGCCATATACCTGATACGCCTCGCTATGTCTGTCGAACACATCGCGAGGCACCACATCCTGCAAATAATGACTTTTCAACGAATGGTTAAGACGCCCGATCAGTGCCGTATTGTCCTGGAAATAGCGAGTCACCACCTGGGCATTGTTCGTCGTAATCCCAGGCTCACTGTGCGATACCGGTACGGTAAGCGCATTAATGGTCTCTACCGTTTGGGATGGCGATGTTGAACTACACCCCGCTAAACCGAGCACGCCGGCGACGATAAGCAACCCGATCTTGTTCATTGTGTCACTTCACCTCTGTTAATTTGACGAGGCGACTTTAACGACAGTAAAAGGAGGGAACCAGCGAAGAGATGTTTATAAATAAACGGCCAGCGAGGATAAAAACAAAAAAAGACGCTTTTCAGCGTCTTTTTTCTGGAATATTGGTACCGAGGATGGGACTCGAACCCACAAGCCCGTTAGGGCACTACCACCTCAAGGTAGCGTGTCTACCAATTCCACCACCTCGGTACAGAATACTTAGTGCGGGATATCGCTGCTCGGCTGAGCCGGCGCAGTTGGCTGAGTTTGCTCCGTTTTCGGTGCGCTCAGGTTATCCCACTCACTTCCTTTATTGGTCTTGTTGCTGTTGATGTTACCCAGCGCCAGACTGATGATGAAGAACAGCGCAGCCAGGATGCCGGTCATACGGGTCATGAAGTTACCAGAACCGCTGGACCCAAACAGTGTGCCGGAAGCGCCTGCACCGAAGGAGGCTCCCATATCAGCGCCTTTACCTTGCTGCAGCATAACCAGACCTACAAGGCCAATCGCTACAATAAGGAAAACAACCAAAAGAGCTTCGTACATAATCAACCTGTTCCTTGCGGATTCGCCGCATACCAAGTGCTTCGACCAATAAAGCGGGACGTTTTAACGTTTCCCACTGAAGCGGGTGTGAATACTAACCAAAGCGAATGACCTTCGCAAGGGCAATTTCGACACATTGTATCAACTGCAGAAAAAAACAGCAAAAAGCCGGTTTTCGATCATAAAAAAGGCGGCAAGCGCCGCCTTTTTAACCACTTAGCCGGCAACGCTAAACGCTTTTTACCGCTTCGGCGATACGGTGCGCGAACTCGTGCACCTGATCTTCATGCTCACCTTCGACCATGACGCGGATCAACGGCTCCGTTCCCGATTTACGCAGCAGGACACGGCCGCGTTTACCTAACGCCGCTTCCACTTCAGCGGTCACCGCTTTCACATGTTCGTTTTCCAGAGGGTTACCGCTGCCCTCGGTAAAACGCACATTCACCAGCAGCTGAGGGAACATCTTCATGCCACTGCACAGGTCATGCAGGCTCATATGATTACGTACCATCGCCGCGACCACCTGCAGGCTGGCAACAATGCCGTCACCGGTAGTGGTTTTATCCAGCAAGATCACATGACCGGAGTTTTCCGCGCCGATACGCCAGCCTTTTTCCTGGAGCATCTCCAGTACATAGCGGTCACCAACCTTGGCGCGGGCAAATGGGATGCCTAACTGCTTGAGCGCCAGCTCCAGCCCCATATTACTCATCAGGGTACCAACGGCGCCACCGCGCAGCTGACCCTGACGCAGCCCTTCCCGGGCAATGATGTAGAGGATCTGGTCGCCATCGACTTTATTGCCTTCATGGTCAACCATGATCACGCGATCGCCATCGCCGTCGTAGGCAATGCCCAGATCGGCTTTTTCCGCCAGTACCCGCGCCTGCAGCGCCCGCACGTCGGTGGCCCCGACCTCTTCGTTGATGTTAAGGCCGTCAGGCTCGCAACCCATCGCGATAACCTGGGCACCCAGTTCGCGGAAAACATTAGGAGCGATGTGGTAGGTTGCACCATGTGCACAGTCCACAACCACTTTCAGCGTACCCAGGCTCAGTTCGTTGGGAAAGGTGCCCTTACAGAATTCAATGTAGCGCCCCGCCGCATCGACGATACGGCTGGCTTTACCCAGCTCAGCCGAATCCACGCAGGTGAGTTCTTTCTCCATTTCGGCTTCAATCGCCTCTTCGACATCATCCGGCAGCTTGGTACCCTCAATGGAGAAGAATTTAATGCCGTTGTCGTAGAAAGGGTTATGAGAAGCGGAGATAACGATCCCCGCCTCAGCGCGAAACGCACGCGTCAGATAGGCGATGGCCGGTGTCGGCATAGGTCCGGTGAACGACGCAGAGAGCCCCGCCGCCGCCAGTCCGGCTTCCAGCGCAGACTCCAGCATATAACCCGAAATACGGGTATCCTTGCCGATAATAATTTTACGCGAGCCGTGGCGCGCTAACACTTTGCCTGCCGCCCAACCCAGCTTAAGTACAAATTCCGGCGTGATCGGCGCATCGCCGACGCGGCCACGAATACCATCGGTGCCAAAATACTTGCGGTTACTCATAACGTTTTTTTCCCTTAGCGGCGAGAGTGGCTTCCACCACGCGCAGCGCTTCTACCGTTTCTTTGACATCATGGACGCGAATAATCTGCGCGCCCTGCATTGCTGCAATGACGGCACACGCCAGGCTGCCGTTCAGCCGCTCTGACGGCCCGACGTTCAGCAACTGACCTACCATCGACTTCCGCGACATACCGACCAGCAGCGGCAGACCAAAGTGATGAAACTCCCCCAGTCTCGCCAACAGTTGGTAATTATGGGAGAGATTTTTACCGAAACCGAATCCCGGGTCGAGCAGCAATTTTTCTTTTGCGATCCCCGCCTGCTCGCAGCGCACAATGTGTTCGGTAAAAAAGCGCTCAACATCCGCGAAGACGTCTTCATACTTCGGCGCCTCCTGCATGGTTTTCGGCTGTCCTTGCATATGCATCAGACAGACCGGCAGCCCGGTATCCGCGGCGGCCTGCAGCGCGCCTGGTTCAGTTAGCGAACGTATATCGTTAATGATATGCGCCCCAGCCCGGGAAGATTCACGAATAACCTCCGCCTTGGAGGTGTCTACCGAGATCCACACTTCAAAACGCTGAGCGATCGCTTCAACGACCGGGATCACTCGCTCCAGCTCCTCTTCCACACTGACCTCCGCCGCCCCTGGCCGCGTCGATTCACCGCCGATATCAATGATGGTCGCGCCGGCGTTGATCATCAGATTGGCATGCTTCACCGCCTCAATTAGCGAATTGTGTGCGCCGCCATCGGAGAAAGAGTCCGGCGTCACATTAAGGATGCCCATCACGTGGGGATGAGAGAGATCGAGGGTTGAGCCCTGGGCTACAAGTTTCATCACAAAATCCCTGAGACTGAAGAGGTTAAAAAAGAAAAACCCCGGAGCGGGCGCCCCGGGGTTTTAAGGTTAAAACAAGACATCAACAGCGGTAGCTTACTTGTCGCCCAGCTGCTCTGACATGGTGTTGCCCGGGTTCGGCGTACGCGGTTCATCAACCGGACGCGGCGCACGAGGCGTGCCATTGTTGTCAGAGTTATTAGAAGAACCCGGTTCTTCCCAACCCGCTGGCGGACGAACATCGCGACGAGCCATCAGGTCGTCAATCTGCGGCGCATCGATGGTCTCATACTTCATGAGCGCATCTTTCATCGCGTGCAGAATGTCCATGTTGTCGTTCAGCAGCTGGCGAGCACGACCGTAGTTACGCTCGATCAGCGATTTCACTTCCTGGTCGATGATACGTGCGGTTTCATCGGACATATGCTTCGCTTTCGCTACGCTACGACCGAGGAAGACTTCCCCCTCTTCTTCTGCATACAGCAGCGGACCGAGTTTGTCGGAGAAGCCCCACTGGGTCACCATGTTACGCGCCAGGTTCGTCGCCACTTTAATGTCGTTGGACGCACCGGTAGAAACATGTTCCGGACCGTAGATAATCTCTTCCGCCAGACGACCGCCGTACAGGGTGGAGATCTGGCTTTCCAGTTTCTGACGGCTGGCGCTGATCGCGTCGCCTTCCGGCAGGAAGAAAGTCACGCCCAGCGCACGACCACGCGGGATAATCGTCACTTTATGGACCGGATCGTGTTCCGGCACCAGACGGCCGATAATCGCATGGCCCGCTTCATGGTAAGCGGTCGATTCTTTCTGCGCTTCCGTCATCACCATGGAGCGACGTTCCGCACCCATCATGATTTTGTCTTTCGCTTTCTCGAACTCAACCATCGATACCACGCGTTTGTTGCCGCGGGCAGCAAACAGCGCCGCTTCGTTGACCAGGTTGGCCAGGTCCGCACCGGAGAAGCCCGGGGTACCGCGCGCAATGATTGCCGCATCGATATCCGGCGCCAGCGGTACGCGACGCATGTGCACTTTCAGGATCTGCTCACGACCGCGAACATCCGGTAAGCCAACCACCACCTGGCGGTCAAAGCGGCCCGGACGCAACAGCGCAGGGTCAAGAACATCCGGACGGTTAGTCGCCGCGATAACGATGATACCTTCGTTACCTTCGAAGCCGTCCATCTCAACCAGCATCTGGTTCAGGGTCTGCTCACGTTCATCGTGACCACCGCCAAGGCCTGCGCCACGCTGGCGGCCGACGGCGTCGATTTCATCGATGAAGATGATGCAAGGCGCTGCTTTCTTAGCCTGTTCGAACATGTCACGCACACGAGATGCACCAACACCAACGAACATTTCTACGAAGTCAGAACCGGAAATGGTAAAGAACGGTACCTTCGCTTCACCAGCGATCGCTTTCGCCAGCAGCGTTTTACCGGTACCCGGAGGACCGACCATCAGGACGCCTTTCGGGATCTTACCGCCCAGCTTCTGGAAACGGCTCGGCTCACGCAGGTATTCCACCAGCTCGCCGACTTCCTCTTTCGCTTCGTCACACCCGGCAACGTCTGCAAAAGTGGTTTTGATCTGGTCTTCCGTCAACATACGGGCTTTGCTTTTGCCGAAGGACATCGCGCCCTTTCCGCCGCCGCCCTGCATTTGCCGCATAAAGAAGATCCAGACGCCGATCAACAGCAGCATTGGGAACCAGGAGATGAAGATGGAAGCCAGCAGGCTCGGCTCTTCTGGTGGTTCGCCAACAACTTTGACGTTTTTAGTCAACAGGTTATCGAGCAGCTTCGGATCGTTAACCGGAATGTAAGTCGTGTAACGGTTACTATCTTTCTTGGTAACGTTGATCTCACGTCCGTTGATACGCGCTTCGCGAACCTGGTCCTGATTGACCTCTTGCAGGAAGGTAGAATAATCCACCTTGCGGCCATTCGACTCGCTGGGCCCAAAGCTCTGAAATACTGACATTAGCACAACGGCAATGACCAGCCAGAGTATTAGGTTTTTCGCCATGTCACTCAAGGGATTAACCTCTTATTACAACTGTGTTAAAAACAGCGTCAGGATACTCTATATCCAGTTTCTTTCAAACTTTCGTTTGAAATCTGCCGGTTATGGTTTACGCCCGGTCGCTACAATATACACTTCACGCGAACGAGCGCGGGAAGAGTCCGGCTTACGAACTTTGACCTTCGTAAACAGGGAGCGAATTTCTCTAAGATACTCATCGAAGCCTTCGCCCTGGAACACCTTCACTACAAAACTACCACCTGGCGCCAATACATCACGAGACATTTCAAGCGCCAGCTCAACCAGATACATGGCCCGGGGAATATCCACCGCCGGTGTTCCGCACATATTTGGTGCCATATCGGACATGACAACTTGTACTTTACTGTCACCTACGCGCTCAAGTAACGCTTTCAGGACTAATTCATCACGAAAATCGCCCTGAAGGAAGTCCACACCAACGATTGGATCCATTGGTAAAAGATCGCAAGCGATGATGCGGCCGCTGTTGCCGATCTGCGTGACCGCATACTGCGACCAGCCACCGGGAGCAGCGCCGAGGTCGACGATAGTCATCCCCGGTTTAAAAATTTTGTCACTTTGCTGTATTTCATCAAGTTTAAACCAGGCACGGGAACGTAACCCCTTTTTCTGTGCCTGTTGAACATATTTATCGCTAAAGTGTTCCTGAAGCCAGCGGCTCGAGCTGGCAGAACGCTTTTTACCTGTCATTTAACATTCCCGTTCGGGTTCATCGTACTTAACTGCGTAAAAATCGACGCGGTAGTTTGGCGATATATGGGAGATGGCGGTAGAATGACCCGTTTTCAATCCCAACGTAAGCAAAAAAATACGATGAATCTGAGTACTAAACAAAAACAGCACCTGAAAGGTCTGGCACATCCGCTCAAGCCGGTAGTTATGCTTGGCAACAATGGTTTGACCGAAGGGGTACTGGCCGAGATTGAACAAGCGTTAGAGCACCATGAGCTCATCAAGGTGAAGATCGCCTCGGAAGATCGCGAAACTAAAGCCCTGATCGTGGAAGCTATCGTACGCGAAACCGGCGCCTGCAACGTACAGGTCATCGGTAAAACGCTGGTTCTGTATCGCCCGACTAACGAGCGTAAAATCTCGCTGCCACGCTAAGAATATCCTGGTTCAAGACACAACTTTGTGTAAAACGAGGGTTTTCTGCGGTCAGGCGAGCAAAATGCCATGCTCCGGATGTTGATAAAAGGCCGCTATGCGGCCTTTTTCCTTTCTTTACAATCTATCAACATCGTAGCGGGAAATACGCCTTAAAGGTACTCGACCTTAATAATTTCGTATTCCACTTCACCGCCTGGCGTGCGGATGGTCACGACGTCGTCCTGCTCTTTACCGATCAGGCCGCGGGCAATGGGCGAGTTCACGGAGATCAGATTCTGCTTAAAATCGGCCTCATCATCACCCACGATACGGTAGGTCTGTTCTTCATCGGTATCAAGGTTGAGCACACTGACGGTAGAACCAAAAATCACCCGGCCATTGTTCGGCATTTTGGTGATATCGATAACCTGTGCATTGGACAGCTTCGCTTCGATATCCTTAATACGCCCCTCGCAGAAGCCCTGCTGCTCACGCGCGGCGTGGTACTCAGCATTCTCTTTCAAATCGCCGTGTTCACGGGCCTCAGCAATAGCGGCAATGATTTCAGGGCGACGCACAGACTTCAGGTAATCCAGTTCTTCGCGCAGTTTCTCAGCGCCACGTAAGGTCATCGGAATCGCTTGCATTAGTTATACCTCTTTATCATTCCTTCAGGGAACGGACGGTTCCGCTCCGCCACCTGCCCTGCCCACAGGCAGGACACGAGCAAAAAGAAACCGACCCGGGAAACACTCCCCAGGTCAGCAGCAATTTTTCATTTGATAGGTATTTTACCCCGAAGTTCCTTACGGGTCATCGTTTACTTTACCGGGCGTTGCACCGTAGTATGACGGCCTGGCTTCAGGTTGTTAGCGCGAGATTATGCGATTTCCCAGATTTATCATCGGATTGACTGCCGGTATAGCGCTTAACGCGCAGGCAGCGAATATTGACGAGTACATCAACCAGCTTCCCGCCGGTGCGAACCTTGCCTTTATGGCGCAGAAGGTCGGTGCATCGACGCCGGAAATTGACTATCACAGTCAGCAAATGGCGCTTCCGGCCAGTACGCAAAAGGTCATCACCGCGCTGGCGGCGCTGCTGCAACTGGGGCCCGATTTTCGCTTCACCACCACGCTGGAAACCAAAGGCTCTCTGGACGGCGGTGTGCTGAAAGGGGATCTGATCGCCCGCTTCGGCGGCGACCCGACGCTCAAGCGGCAGGATATTCGCAACATGGTGGCGACGCTGAAAAAAGCCGGCGTACAGCGTATCGAAGGCAATGTGCTCATCGATACTTCGGTTTTCGCCAGCCACGATAAAGCGCCGGGATGGCCATGGAACGACCTGACGCAGTGCTTCAGCGCCCCACCTGCGGCGGCGATTGTCGACCGCAACTGCTTCTCCATTTCGTTGTATAGCGCGCAGAAGCCTGGCGATTTGGCCTTCATTCGCGTTGCGTCCTATTATCCAGTCACCATGTTCAGCCAGGTACGGACGCTGGCACGCGGCTCCTCAGAAGCGCAGTATTGCGAGCTGGACGTGGTACCGGGGGACCTGAACCGCTATACCCTCACCGGCTGTCTGCCACAGCGTAGCGAGCCGCTGCCGCTGGCCTTCGCCATTCAGGATGGCGCCAGCTACGCCGGGGCGATCCTCAAAGCGGAGCTGACTCAGGCGGGGATCAGCTATAGCGGCACGCTGCTGCGCCAGACGCTGGCCAATGATCCCGGAACGGTATTAGCCACCACCCAGTCGGCCCCTCTGCACGATCTGCTGCGGATCATGCTGAAGAAATCAGACAACATGATTGCCGACACCGTTTTTCGTACTATCGGCCACGCCCGCTTCGGCGTACCAGGCACCTGGCGGGCAGGATCCGATGCCGTACGCCAGATCCTGCGTCAACAGGCTGGGGTCGATCTCGGCAATACGATCATCGCCGACGGCTCTGGCCTGTCGCGCCACAACCTGATCGCTCCGGCAACCATGATGCAGGTGCTGCAGTATATCGCTCAGCACGATACCGAGCTCAACTTCATCTCCATGCTGCCGCTGGCGGGCCACGACGGATCGCTGCAATATCGCGCCGGTCTCCATCAGGCGGGCGTGGATGGTAAAGTCTCAGCGAAAACAGGGTCGCTGCAGGGGGTTTACAACCTCGCAGGCTTCATCACTACCGCCAGCGGACAAAAAGTAGCCTTTGTGCAATATCTCTCCGGCTATGCGGTGGAACCCGCCGACCAGCGCAACCGCCGCATTCCGCTGGTGCGCTTTGAAAGCCGGCTGTATAAAGATTTGTACCAGAACAACTAAAACAAAAGGGCCGCATCAGATGCGGCCCTTTTTGATCCAGAGAAGTCAGGATTAGCGTTTGTAGATGAATTCGACGCCTTCTTCGTCGTCTTCATCCCAGTCGTCATCCCAGTCTTCGTCATCTTCCGCTTCGGCTTCGGCCTCTTCAAGCTGCTGACGGTGATAGTCGTCCCACATAAACTCGACTTTCTCCGGCTTCTGCTCTTCTTCCGCCTGGACGATAGGGTTTTCGATGATAAAGGTCATTACGTCCCAGCACAGATCTTTAACACCCTGCTGGCTGGCCGCAGAGATCAGGTAGAATTTCTCTTCCCAACCCAGCGCTTCGGCAATTGCCTTCGCTTTGGCTTCAGCTTCCGCTTTGTCCATCAGGTCAATCTTGTTGAAGACTAACCAACGGGGTTTAGAAGCTAGCTTCTCACTGTACTTCTCCAGCTCGCCGATGATAATGCGCGCGTTCTCAACAGGATCGGAGCCGTCAATCGGATCGATATCGATGAGGTGCAGCAGTACGCGGCAGCGCTCAAGGTGCTTGAGGAAGCGGATACCGAGGCCTGCGCCTTCCGCTGCGCCTTCAATCAGCCCCGGGATATCGGCGACCACGAAGCTCTTCTCGTTGTCCATACGTACCACGCCCAGGCTTGGCACCAGGGTGGTAAACGGATAGTCAGCCACTTTCGGCTTGGCAGCGGAGACCGCGCGGATGAAGGTGGATTTACCGGCATTCGGCATTCCCAGCATCCCGACGTCGGCCAGCAGCATCAGCTCCAGTTGCAGGTCGCGCTTATCCCCCGGGGTACCCATGGTCTTCTGACGCGGGGTACGGTTAACGGATGATTTAAAACGGGTGTTGCCCAGCCCGTGCCAGCCACCTTTCGCCACCATCAGACGCTGACCGTGTTTGGTCATATCGCCCATGGTCTCGCCGGTGCCCTGGTCGATAACCCGGGTCCCGACCGGCACTTTTACCGTCACGTCTTTACCGCGCTTACCGGTACAATCGCGGCTTTGACCATTCTGCCCGCGTTCAGCGCGGAAAGATTTTTCAAAACGGTAGTCGATCAGGGTGTTCAGGTTCTCGTCCGCTTCCAGCCAGACGTCGCCGCCGTCACCGCCATCGCCGCCGTCCGGACCGCCTTTCGGAATATATTTTTCGCGGCGGAAGCTCACGCAACCATTACCGCCGTCACCTGCTACGACCAGGATCGTTGCTTCATCTACAAACTTCATTTTACTCTCCGTAAATCATTCGCCTGAGCGGGGCAGCGGTACTACCGCCTCTCGCTTACGCCAACGCCCCCAAAGGCGATGGCCGATGGCGGAATACATCGCGCCCGCAACCACGACAAACGCACCGAGATAACCAATCAGGTTTAACATCGGTCTGGCGAAAACATCGGGCCAGGCCATTGATAATAAATCAGAAAACAGTAGCGTAAACAGTGGCGTCAAGGTGATTAACGCGCTGACCTGCGCCGCCTGCCAGCGCGCCATGGCTTCCGCCAGCGCCCCGTAGCCGACCAGGGTATTGAGCCCGCAAAAAATCAGGCATGCCAGTTGCCAGCTGCTTAACCGGGAAATCACTCCGGGCTCAGCAAGCGGCAGTAATGCAATCGTACATAAAGTGTACAGCAAAAATAGTATCTGCTGTGATGCCAGACGGCGCAATAACACCTTTTGCGCGACGCCATAGCTTACCCACACCGTTGCGGCAGCGACGCCGAAAATTACCCCCCACGTGTAATCCGTGAGACGGGTAAAGATTTCAATCAGGCTGGTGTTGAAGAACATCACCAGCCCGCTGAGCAACATCAACGCACCCACCACCTGGGTGCCGCGCATGCGCTCTTTCAGGATTACGACGCTAGCCACCATCATGCCCACCGGCGATAGCTGGCCGATGACCTGAGATGCCGTGGGGCTGAGGTATTGCAGGGAGGAACTGAACAGAATGAAGTTACCGAACAGGCCGCCGGTGGCAATCGCTAATAACACCAGCCAGCGCGGCTTGCGGAAAATCCGCAGCGGCGGCAGCTTGCCTTTAATCGCGAGGATAGCACCAAGCCCAATGCTGGCCATCAGAAAGCGATAAAACACCACCGTAGGCGGCGCCATCACTTCAAGAACCTGCTTCATCGCAATCGGCAACGCTCCCCAACACATGGCGGTGGTGAGCGCCAGAATAATGCCAATCCCAGCCTGCTGCTTCATGCCTGTTTCCCTGCAACAATTTTCCAGTAGACGAATGTAAAAAGCCCCGCAACGTGTTGCGGGGCTTTCATCCGTTACCGGGACGCGAAAAACTTATTCAGCAACGATGCTGATGAATTTACGGTTTTTCGGGCCTTTAACTTCGAACTTGACTTTACCGTCAGTCAAAGCGAACAGAGTGTGGTCACGGCCGCAACCAACGTTGGTGCCAGCGTGGAATTTGGTACCACGTTGACGAACGATGATGCTACCTGCCAGAACTGCTTCACCGCCGAAACGTTTTACGCCCAGACGTTTAGCTTCTGAATCGCGACCGTTACGAGTCGAGCCGCCAGCCTTTTTATGTGCCATTTAAATCTACTCCTCAGGTCTTAGGCGCTGATGCCAGTGATTTTCACATCAGTGAACCACTGACGATGGCCCTGCTGCTTACGATAGTGTTTACGACGACGAAACTTAACGATTTTAACTTTCTCGCCACGACCGTGGGCAACAACTTCAGCTTTGATTACGCCGCCCTCAACGAAAGGAACGCCGATCTTGATTTCTTCACCGTTTGCGATCATCAGCACTTCAGCGAATTCAACAGCTTCGCCAGTTGCGATGTCCAGCTTTTCCAGGCGAACGGTCTGACCTTCGCTTACTCGGTGTTGTTTACCACCACTTTGGAAAACCGCGTACATATAAAACTCCGCTTCCGCGCACCTCTTTGTGTGATTCAGAGTGCGCTATAAATATTCACAATAGGGCGCGAATATTACGCAAAACGCGAGCCTTTGACAAGAGCGATCAGCGATCAATGCAGAAAAAAAACACAACTCTCACGACAACGTTTATCTACGGCAATTTTTAAGTACAATCATATCTTCTTTTAATTCTGTCTTAATCCTTCTGTGATCCCACCTGGATTCATGGTAACAGGACATTTGGCCCGGCTTTTGCGATGAATTTAGAAAAAATCAATGAGTTAACCGCGCAAGATATGGCGGGTGTCAATGCGACGATTCTTGAGCAACTCAACTCCGATGTTCAGCTTATCAATCAGTTAGGCTATTACATCGTCAGTGGCGGCGGCAAACGCATTCGCCCGATGATTGCTGTGCTCGCCGCACGCGCGGTGGGCTATCAGGGGAGCGCGCATGTCACTATTGCTGCGCTGATTGAATTTATTCATACCGCCACCTTGCTGCATGACGACGTCGTCGATGAGTCAGATATGCGTCGCGGCAAAGCCACGGCCAATGCGGCGTTTGGCAATGCCGCCAGCGTGTTAGTGGGCGATTTTATCTATACCCGCGCCTTCCAGATGATGACCCAGCTGGGCTCACTGAAGATCCTCGAAGTTATGTCGGAAGCCGTGAACGTCATTGCCGAAGGCGAAGTGCTGCAGCTGATGAACGTCAATGACCCGGATATTACGGAAGAGAACTACATGCGCGTCATCTACAGCAAGACGGCGCGCCTGTTTGAGGCAGCCTCCCAGTGTGCGGGCCTGCTGGCCGATTGCTCTGCGGAAGAAGAGCGCGCGTTGCAGGATTATGGCCGCTATCTCGGCACCGCTTTCCAGCTGATCGACGATTTACTCGACTACAGTTCCGACGGCGAGCGGCTCGGTAAAAACGTCGGCGATGACCTGAACGAGGGTAAACCGACGCTGCCGCTGCTGCACGCCATGCACCACGGAACGCCCGATCAATCGGCGATGATCCGTGGGGCGATCGAACAGGGTAATGGCCGTCATCTGCTGGATGCCGTGCTGGAAACGATGGCCACCTGCGGTTCGCTGGAGTGGACGCAGAAGCGTGCCGAAGAAGAAGCGGACAAAGCCATTGCCGCGTTGCAGATCCTCCCGGACACGCCCTGGCGTGAAGCCTTGATCGGACTGGCGCATATCGCGGTCCAGCGCGATCACTAGTACTGCTCTCCCTTCCCGCGCAAAGCGCGGGAAAGTTCCAATAAAACCCCACTTCTCACCCTAAACTTCCGAATACCTTGATACATTCTGAATATTCCGGCTCTTTAACAGAACTTGTTAGAACCTTACATAGTACGCGGGTATAGTGTCACTATCGCCCATGTGGGACGATCTGGACCTTAAACACCAGGAGAATTTATGGATAAGTTCATCGACTGGCATCCCGCAGATATTGTTGCCGGATTACGTAAACGGGGAACATCGCTGGCAGCAGAGTCGCGACGGCACGGCCTGAGTTCTTCAACGCTGGCGAACGCCCTGACCCGCCCCTGGCCGAAAGGCGAATTGATTATCGCCACGGCGCTGGAAACGCAGCCATGGGTCATCTGGCCATCGCGCTACCACGACCCCGTGACTCATGAGTTTATTGACAGAACGCAGATGATGCGTCAGAAGAAGATGAACAAGTGATGTGATTGATTGACAGTGACCCCGGACCATCGTCACGGGGTCACTGCCAGGACGCGGTTACTCGCCCTTCACGCGCTGAATATTGGCACCCAGCGCCTGCAGTTTATCTTCGATACGCTCATAGCCACGATCGATGTGGTAGATGCGATCGACGATAGTAGTCCCCTCAGCGATGCAGCCTGCCAGCACGAGGCTCGCCGATGCGCGCAAATCGGTCGCCATTACCTGGGCGCCCGAAAGCTGCTTCACGCCGTGACAGATAGCGGTATTGCTCTCGATCTCCGCGTGCGCGCCCATACGGATCAGTTCCGGAATGTGCATGAAGCGGTTTTCAAAGATCGTTTCGGTGATCACGCCGGTCCCTTCCGCTACCAGGTTAAGCAACGTGAACTGAGCCTGCATATCGGTCGGGAACCCCGGGTGTGGTGCAGTACGTACGTTAACCGCTTTTGGACGGTTGCCGTGCATATCAAGGCTGATCCAGTCTTCGCCCGTTTCGATGTCAGCCCCGGCGTCGCGCAGCTTCGCCAGTACGGCATCCAGGGTATCTGGCTGCGCGTTACGGCAAAGGATCTTACCGCCAGAAATCGCCGCCGCGACCAGGAAAGTACCGGTTTCGATACGGTCCGGCAGTACACGGTATACGCCGCCACCCAGACGCTGCACGCCTTCGATAGTGATGCGGTCGGTGCCCTGACCGGTAATTTTGGCGCCCAGCGCGTTAAGGAAATTCGCGGTATCGACGATCTCTGGCTCGCGAGCGGCGTTTTCAATAATCGTCGTCCCCTCCGCGAGGGTCGCCGCGCTCATGATGGTGACGGTGGCGCCGACGCTCACCTTATCCATCACGATATGCGCGCCTTTCAGGCGACCGTTAACCGAGGCTTTGACATAACCTTCTTCCAGTTTGATCTCGGCACCCAGCTGCTCCAGCCCACTAATGTGCAGATCGACCGGACGCGCGCCAATGGCGCAACCGCCTGGCAGAGACACTTGTCCCTGACCAAAACGCGCCACCAGCGGGCCCAGCGCCCAGATAGAAGCGCGCATGGTTTTAACCAAATCGTATGGAGCACAGAATACGTCGACCGGGCCGGCGTCAATCCATACCGAACCATTACGCTCAACCTTCGCGCCCAGCTGGCTCAGCAGCTTCATGGTGGTATCGATGTCTTTCAGCTTAGGTACGTTCTGGATCTCTACCGGCTCTTCAGCAAGCAGCGCGGAAAAGAGGATTGGCAGGGCGGCGTTTTTTGCACCGGAGATGGTGACTTCGCCCTGTAGGCGAGTCGGCCCCTGAACACGGAATTTATCCATTGATTCTGTTCTCTATTAAAAATTCACATACGCTGCAGGGGATCCCCCACAGCTTAGAAGCCATTTAGTTTGCGGTCTCGCGCCCACTCCTGCGGAGTAAAGGCCTTGATCGACAGCGCATGGATGCGGTTGTCAGCAATATATTCCATCAGCGGCGCGTAGACGCTCTGCTGCTTTTTAACCCGACTCATGCCATCGAACATCTCACCCACAGCAATAACCTGAAAGTGGCTGCCATCGCCAGAGACGTGGACTTCCTGGAGGGGGAGTGCGTTCATCAGCACGGTCTGAATTTCATGATTTTCCATGGGCTCAAATTTATCTGATAGTGAAAACAGCCCAACATCTTAGAGGAAAGTGACGCGGTCTTAAACAAGCAAAAAGCCCCGGCGAAAAGATTGCCGGGGCTTTCGGAATAGCTTCAGCGCTAACGCACTGAAAAGATTATGGGATCATATCGACAGGCAGGTTGTAAAGACCGATCAGCGTTTGCAGATTCTCGCTCTTACCGACCAGTTGCGCTTCCCGGCCCTGACGGCGTATCAGCGCCACAAAATGCACTAACAGCGCCAGACCCGCCGTGTCCACCCGAGTGATATGGCTAAGATCGATGATCACAGTCCCTTCAGTCGCCTTAGCCCGCGCCTCCCAGAGTGGGACCAGCAGATCCTGGTCCAGCTCTCCGTGCAGCGCCAGCGTCTCACCCTCGCGAGTCCAGCTTAACTGCCCGGTCATTATTTTTTCTGTTCCAGGGTGATCGGCTGCGCGGAGATCGCTTTCAGTTGCGCAGTCAGGCCGTCAACGCCCTTGGTACGCAGCAGGTCGCTCCACTCATTCTGTTTGGTGGTGATCATGCTGACGCCTTCGGCGATCATATCGTAGGCCTGCCAGTTGCCGGTCTGGGTGTTTTTACGCCACTGGAAGTCCAGGCGCACCGGCGGACGGCCGTTCGGATCAACGATGGTCACGCGGATAGGCACGATAGTGGCGTCGCCCAGCGGCTGCTCCGGGGCAATCTGGTAAGTCTGACCATGATACATCGCCAGCGCCTGGCCGTAGGCTTGCTTCAGGTATTCACGGAAAGCGGCAAAGTAAGCTTCACGCTGTGCCGGGGTCGCTTCTTTGTAGTAGCGGCCAAGTACCAGCGCGCCTGCATATTTCACCTGCACATACGGCAGCAGCTCCTGGTCGACGATGTCGCGCAGATAGTTAGGGTTGGCTTTGATCTTCGGCTGTTCATTCTTCAGGCGATCGAAGGTTTTCTGCGCTGCTTCATTCATCAGCTTATACGGGTTGGACTGGTCTGCCGCCTGGGCGGCGGTCAGTGGGGCAATCACCAGCATGGCGACCATGAGTAAGCGTTTAAACATATCGTGTTTCTCCTGAAATTAATGCGTCGTGCCGGCTGCCGGCGTCACGTCAGTATGACCTTCTGCCTCGGCCTTATCATTGCCAGAATTCTGATTGTCGCCACCCTTGCTGTTATAAAGGAACTGACCGATCAGATCTTCCAGCACCATGGCGGATTTGGTGTCCTGGATCGTACCGCCGTCTTTAAGGATAGCCGTCCCGAGGTCCGGATCTTCAAAACCGACGTTCAGCGCCAGGTACTGCTCCCCCAGCAGACCAGAGGTGCGAATCGCCAACGAACTGGTATCCGGGATATGGTTGTAGCGCTGATCGATATCGAGCTCTACGCGCGGCAGATAAGTTTTTGGATCAAGGGTGATATCCGCCACACGGCCGACAACCACCCCCCCGATGCGCACCGGCGAACGCGCCTTGAGGCCGCCAATGTTATCGAAGGTTGCATAAAGGCGGTAAGTTGGCTCGGTACGTAGCGAAGTGACGTTCGCCGCTTTCAGGCAGACAAACAGCGCCGCCAGCAGCGCCACCAGTAAGAATACCCCTACCCAGATTTCATTTTTTTTCGTTTGCATGAACTCAATTCCCAAACATCAGCGCAGTCAGCACAAAATCCAGCCCCAGAACCGCCAGCGACGCATGCACCACGGTGCGCGTTGTCGCCCGGCTAATCCCGGCGGAAGTGGGGATAGCGTCATAACCATTGAATAACGCAATCCAGGTTACCGTAATGGCAAATACCAGACTCTTAACCAGGCAGTTAACCAGATCCATTCGCCAGTCGACGGCGTTTTGCATCGCGGTCCAGAAAAAACCACCGTCAATACCCTTCCAGCTCACGCCCACCAGCGCACCGCCCCAGATCCCCACCGCGACGAAGATAATCGTCAGCAGCGGCAGCGAAATGACACCGGCCCAGAAACGTGGGGAAATGACGCGACGCAGCGGATCCACCGCCATCATCTCCATACTGGAGAGCTGCTCCGTGGCCCGCATCAGGCCAATCTCGGCGGTCAGCGCCGACCCGGCTCGCCCGGCAAACAGCAGCGCGGCGACTACCGGTCCCAGCTCGCGCAGCAGCGACAGTGCCACCAGCATGCCAAGACTGGTCTCTGCACTGTAGGTGGTTAAGACCAGATATCCCTGCAGCCCAAGCACCATACCGATAAACAGGCCCGAGACAATGATAATCAGCATCGACAAAACGCCAACGTTGTAGAGCTGACGAACCAGCAGCGGCGCGTGCTTGCGAAACTCTGGTTTGCCGACAACGGCGTTGAAAAGCATTAATCCGGCGCGTCCAAACGTCGCGGTAGTTTTAATACCGCGATGCCCTAGCGCGGCCAGCGCATTAAACAGCATGAGTCGCTCAACTCCCTATGCCTAATAAATCATGGTGATAGTCGCCAGCCGGATAACGGAACGGCACCGGACCGTCGGCAATACCATCAATGAACTGACGAACCCGAGGATCGGCATTCTCCCGCAGCGACTGAGCGCTACCGTGGGCGACAATCTTTTTATCCGCCACGATATACGCGTAGTCCGCAATGCTAAGCACCTCAGGCACATCGTGCGAAACCACGATGCAAGTGACACCCAACGTACTGTTGAGTTCAGAAATTAGCTTCACCAGCACGCCCATGGTGATGGGATCCTGTCCGACGAACGGTTCGTCGAACATAATCAGATCCGGCTCCAGGGCAATGGCCCTTGCCAGCGCGGCGCGGCGCGCCATCCCACCGGAAAGCTCGGACGGCATTAACTTCGCCGCACCGCGTAGCCCCACCGCTTCCAGCTTCATCATCACCGTCGTATGCAGCAGCGCAGGCGGCAGATGCGTATGTTCCCGCAGCGGATAGGCAACATTATCAAAGACATTGAGATCGGTGAACAACGCGCCGGACTGGAACAGCATGCTCATCCGCTTACGCACCGTGTAAAGCCGTGAACGCGTCATCTGCGGCACGTTCTCGCCATCGAACAGGATCTCTCCCCTGTCCGGCGGGATCTGCCCGCCGATCAGGCGTAACAGGGTAGTCTTGCCGATCCCCGAAGGTCCCATAATCGCAGTAATTTTACCGCGCGGCACCGACAGCGAGATGTCGTCAAAGATCACACGATCGCCGCGAGAAAAGCGGATATCGCGCACTTCAACTAAATTCGCCTGAGTTTGGCTCATAAAATCATCCTTACTAAACACCTGACGGGCAAGCATGGCCCTTTCTTGCGCCACAATCACAACATTTTTACAGAATCTTACCTGCACAGGTTAGCGAAAGCTGGCATTTGTTTTACTTTTGGCACACATAAAGTCAAAATTAAGAATTCGTTACGCTGCGTAGGGATAACCCAGCGAGGCGACGATTATACCTGAAGAAAGGACTTTAGATGCTCTTAGCGACGGCTCTGTTAATTATTGGTTTACTGCTGGTTGTCTACAGCGCCGATCGTCTGGTCTATGCCGCTTCTATTCTGTGTCGCATGTTGGGGATCCCGCCGCTGGTTATTGGTATGACAGTGGTCAGTATCGGCACCAGCTTGCCTGAGATCATGGTCTCTACCGCGGCCTCGCTGCATGGGCAGACCGATCTGGCGGTCGGCACTGCGCTCGGCTCCAACATCACCAATATTTTACTGATCCTCGGTCTCGCCGCCTTACTCAGGCCATTTACCGTGCATTCTGATATTCTGCGCCGCGAATTACCGCTAATGTTGCTAGTGAGCGTCCTGGCGGGACTGGTGCTCTACGATGGACAACTGTCCCGTCTCGACGGGCTATTTTTGCTGGCGCTGGCGCTTTTGTGGCTGCTGTTCACTATCAAAATCGCGCGTCTGGCAGAGCGTCAGGGAAGCGATAGCCTGACCCGGGAACAGCTGGCGGAATTGCCGCGCGAAGGGTCACTGCCGGTCGCCTTGCTCTGGTTAGGGGTGGCGATGATCGTCATGCCGATGGCCACCCGTATGGTGGTGGATAACGCGACGGTACTGGCGAACTTTTTTGCTATCAGTGAACTGACCGTTGGCTTAACGGTTATCGCTATCGGCACCAGCTTACCGGAGCTGGCCACCGCCATCGCTGGTGCGCGGAAAGGGGAAGATGACATTGCCATCGGCAATATCATCGGCGCAAACATCCTCAATATAGCGCTGGTGCTGGGGTTACCCGCGCTGATTGCGCCGGGGACCTTTGCCGCAGAAGCCTTTACCCGCGATTATGGCGTGATGCTGCTGGTCAGCCTGATCTTCGCGGTGCTGTGCTGGCGCCGCCAGCAACAGCCGGGCCGACTGATTGGCGCGCTGCTGGTCGGCGGTTTTGTGGTTTGGTTGGCGATGCTGTTCTGGACAGCACCGCTCTTCGTTGAATGACTCGGGATTACATCATGTCGCAAATAGATTTGCCCACGGATTTTGACTTTCAACAGGCAGGCCGTCAGGTGCTGGAAATTGAACGTGAAGGTCTGGCCCAGCTCGATCAATATATAAATGAAGATTTTACCCATGCCTGCGAAACCATTTTCCGCTGCGGCGGGAAAGTCGTGGTGATGGGGATGGGCAAATCCGGCCACATCGGACGCAAAATGGCCGCCACTTTCGCCAGTACCGGCACTTCGGCATTTTTTGTCCATCCCGGCGAAGCCGCGCACGGTGATTTAGGTATGGTGACGCCGCAGGATGTCGTGATTGCGCTGTCGAACTCTGGCGAATCGAATGAGATCCTGGCGCTGATCCCGGTTCTGAAACGCCAGCAGGTGAAACTTATCTGTATGACCAGCCGACCGGAGAGCAGCATGGCGCGCGCGGCGGACATTCATCTGTGCGTGAAAGTACCCAAAGAGGCCTGTCCGTTAGGGCTGGCCCCCACCTCCAGCACCACTGCCGCACTGGTGATGGGCGATGCCCTCGCCGTTGCCCTGCTGGAAGCCCGCGGCTTTACCGCGGAGGATTTCGCCCTCTCGCATCCGGGCGGCGCACTTGGTCGTAAGCTGTTGCTGCGCGTCAATGATATTATGCATACCGGTGATGAGATCCCGCACGTCGGCTTACAGGCCACCCTGCGCGATGCGTTACTGGAAATCACGCGTAAAAATTTAGGTATGACGGCCATCTGCGATGACAAGATGAATATCATCGGCATTTTCACCGATGGCGACCTGCGCCGGGTTTTTGATACTGGCGTCGATATGCGCGATGCCAGCATTGCCGACGTCATGACCCGGGGGGGGATCCGTATCCGTCCCGGCACTCTGGCGGTGGATGCGCTCAACCTGATGCAATCCCGTCATATTACCTGCGTGCTGGTTGCCGATGGCGACCATCTGCTGGGTGTGGTACATATGCACGATCTGCTGCGCGCGGGCGTAGTGTAAGTAAGGAAAAAATAATGAATAATGCTGATGCTCAGTTAGCGACCTGCTACGGGCCGGTAAGCCAGGCGTTTCTCGATCGCGCGGCGAAGATCCGTTTGCTGATCCTCGATGTCGACGGTGTATTATCCGACGGGCTTATCTATATGGGTAACCAGGGCGAGGAACTGAAGGCGTTCAACGTCCGTGATGGCTATGGTATTCGCTGTGCGCTGACCTCGGGCATTGAAGTGGCGATTATTACCGGACGAAAAGCTAAACTGGTAGAAGATCGCTGTCAGACGCTGGGCATCACGCATTTGTATCAGGGGCAGTCGGATAAACTGCTGGCGTTCCGCGATCTTACCGACAAACTGGGCGTAGGCGCGGACGAAGTCGCCTACATCGGTGACGATCTCATTGACTGGCCGGTGATGGCCGAAGTGGGCCTCAGTGTCGCCGTCGCAGATGCACATCCGCTACTGTTGCCGCGCGCCGATTACATCACCCGGATTAATGGCGGCCGTGGCGCGGTACGTGAAGTCTGCGATTTGTTACTATTGGCGCAGGGCAAGTTGGATGAGGCCAAAGGGCAATCAATATGAGTAAAACCAGACGTTGGGTTATCATTTTACTGTCGCTGCTCGCGCTGATCCTCATCGGCCTGAATCTGGCGAATACGGACGACACGGCCCAGCCGGAGGTCAATCCAAACGACCCGACGTATAAAAGCGAACATACCGACACCGTGGTGTACAGTCCGGAAGGTGCCCTGAGCTATCGGCTGATTGCCGAACACGTGGAATACTTTTCCGATCAGGAGGTCTCCTGGTTTACCAAACCAGTCATGACCACCTTCGATACCAATAAGGTGCCGACCTGGTCGGTCAGGGCAGACAAAGCGAAGCTGACGAATGACCGGATGCTCTATCTTTACGGGCACGTTGAGGTGAATGCGCTCGCGCCGGATTCTCAACTGCGCAAAATTACGACGGATAACGCCCAGATAAATCTGGTAACGCAGGATGTTACCTCCGATGACATGGTGACGTTATACGGCACCACATTTAATTCCAGCGGCCTGAAAATGCGTGGAAACCTTCGCAGTAAAAATGCCGAGCTGATTGAAAAGGTGAGAACCTCTTATGAAATTCAGAACAAACAAACTCAGCCTTAAGATTGCGCTCGCCGGCGCGTTACTGGCCGCCAGCCTGCCAGCTCTGGCCAAGACGGGTGATACCGATCAGCCGATCCACATCGAGTCCGATCAGCAGTCGCTGGACATGCAGGGCAACGTCGTCACCTTCACCGGTAACGTGGTCGTGACCCAGGGGACGATCAAAATTAACGCGGATAAAGTGGTGGTCACCCGTCCGGGCAATGAGAAAGGCAAAGAGGTGATCGAAGGTTTTGGTAACCCGGCCACTTTCTATCAGATGCAGGATAATGGCAAACCGGTAAAAGGCCGGGCGTCGAAAATGCGCTACGAGCTGCAGAACGATTACGTCGTGCTGACCGGTAACGCTTATCTGGAACAGCTCGACAGCAACATCAAGGGCGACAAGATCACCTATCTGGTGAAAGAGCAAAAAATGCAGGCCTTCAGCGACAAAGGTCGACGCGTCACCACCGTTCTGGTGCCGTCTGAGCTGCAGGACAAAAGCGGCAACCAGCAAAAGAAGAGTAACTAATTCGTTATGGCAACCTTAACTGCGAAGAATCTCGCTAAAGCTTACAAAGGCCGCCGCGTGGTGGAAGATGTCAGTCTCACCGTTAATTCCGGGGAGATTGTCGGCTTGCTCGGCCCGAACGGCGCCGGTAAAACCACCACCTTCTACATGGTGGTCGGTATTGTGCCGCGCGATGCGGGCAATATTATTATCGATGACGAAGACATCAGTTTGCTGCCGCTGCACGCGCGCGCGCGCCGGGGCATCGGCTATCTGCCGCAGGAAGCCTCCATTTTCCGTCGCCTGAGCGTCTATGACAACCTGATGGCGGTCCTGCAGATCCGTGACGATTTGAGCAGCGAGCAGCGGGAAGATCGCGCCAAAGAGCTGATGGAAGAGTTTCATATTGAGCACCTGCGCGACAGCCTCGGTCAGGCGCTCTCCGGTGGTGAACGCCGCCGCGTCGAGATCGCCCGCGCGCTGGCGGCGAACCCGAAATTTATCCTTCTGGATGAACCCTTTGCCGGCGTTGACCCGATCTCCGTTATCGATATTAAACGCATCATTGAGCACCTGCGCGACAGTGGCCTCGGCGTGCTGATTACCGACCATAACGTCCGTGAGACCCTCGCGGTCTGCGAACGGGCGTATATTGTCAGTCAGGGACACCTTATCGCTCATGGTACACCGCAGCAGATCCTCGAAGATGAGCAGGTTAAGCGCGTGTATCTTGGGGAAGACTTCAGACTCTGATAGGGTAGAGGTTACAGACGTTTTAGCCGGAGATATTTACCCTGAACATGAAGCAAGGTTTGCAATTAAGGCTTAGCCAACAGCTTGCCATGACGCCGCAGCTGCAGCAGGCGATTCGTTTGCTGCAGTTGTCCACGTTAGAACTCCAGCAAGAGCTCCAGCAAGCGCTGGAAAGTAACCCGTTGCTTGAGCAAACCGATCTTCACGACGAGGTAGAGGCAAAAGAGGTGGAGGACCGCGAGTCCCTCGATACCGTCGACGCGCTTGAGCAAAAAGAGATGCCCGACGAGCTGCCCCTCGATGCCAGCTGGGATGAAATTTATACCGCCGGCACGCCGTCGGGTAACGGCGTCGACTATCAGGACGACGAGCTGCCCGTCTATCAAGGTGAAACCACCCAGACGCTTCAGGATTACCTGATGTGGCAGGTTGAGCTAACGCCTTTCACCGACACCGACCGCGCCATTGCCACCTCCATCGTCGACGCCGTCGACGATACGGGCTACCTCACCGTTCAGATTGAAGATATCGTCGACAGCATCGGCGATGACGAGATCGGTCTGGAAGAGGTGGAAGCCGTTCTGAAGCGTATTCAGCGTTTTGATCCGGTTGGCGTCGCGGCGAAAGATCTGCGCGACTGCCTGCTGATCCAGCTGTCGCAATTCGCCAAAGAGACGCCGTGGCTGGACGAGGCCCGGCTGATTATCAGCGAGCATCTCGATCTGCTGGCCAACCATGATTTCCGCACCCTGATGCGGGTGACGCGCCTGAAAGAAGAGGTGCTGAAAGAGGCGGTGAACCTGATCCAGTCGCTGGATCCTCGCCCTGGTCAGTCCATTCAGACCAGCGAACCAGAATATGTCATTCCCGACGTACTGGTCCGCAAGGTTAGCGGCCGCTGGGCCGTGGAGCTCAATGCCGACAGCATACCCCGGCTGAAAATCAATCAACAGTATGCAGCAATGGGCAACAGCGCCCGCAATGACGCCGACAGTCAGTTTATTCGCAGCAATCTGCAGGAAGCCCGCTGGCTGATCAAAAGTCTGGAAAGCCGTAACGATACGCTGCTGCGCGTTAGCCGCTGCATCGTTGAACAACAGCAGGCTTTTTTCGAGCAGGGTGAAGAGTATATGAAGCCGATGGTGCTGGCCGATATCGCCCAGGCCGTCGAGATGCATGAATCGACGATTTCCCGTGTGACCACGCAAAAATATCTGCACAGTCCGCGCGGTATTTTTGAACTGAAGTATTTCTTCTCCAGCCATGTGAATACCGAAGGCGGCGGCGAAGCCTCGTCGACGGCCATTCGCGCGCTGGTGAAGAAGCTCATCGCCGCGGAAAACCCCGCGAAGCCGTTGAGCGACAGTAAGCTCACCTCCATGCTGTCCGAGCAGGGTATCATGGTGGCGCGCCGCACTGTCGCGAAGTACAGAGAGTCTTTATCCATCCCGCCGTCAAACCAGCGTAAACAACTGGTCTGACACAACCGATAAGGAAGACACTATGCAGCTCAACATTACAGGACACAACGTCGAGATCACTCCCGCCATGCGCGACTTCGTCACCGCGAAGTTCAGCAAGCTGGAGCAATTTTTCGACCGGATCAATCAGGTCTATATTGTGTTAAAAGTAGAGAAAGTGACGCAAATTGCGGACGCGAATCTGCATGTCAACGGTGGCGAAATCCATGCCAGTGCGGAAGGGCAGGATATGTATGCAGCTGTCGATGGTCTTATCGATAAGCTGGCAAGACAGTTAACGAAGCACAAAGATAAACTAAAACAACACTAATTGTCCGGGCCCCCTGCGACCGCCGTCAGTGAATATCGACGACGGCCGCGGGGGCGCTCAGGTGAAATTATGATGAACAACGATTCGGCTCTACAACTGAGCAACGTCCTGAACCAGGAATGTACCCGTAGCCAGGTTCACTGCCAGAGCAAGAAGCGCGCTCTGGAAATCATTAGCGAACTGGCCGCCAAACAGTTAAGTTTGCCGCCGCAGGTGGTATTCGAAGCGATCCTCACCCGCGAAAAAATGGGCAGTACCGGAATTGGCAATGGTATTGCCATTCCCCACGGAAAACTGGAAGAGGATACGCTGCGTGCTGTCGGCGTTTTTGTCCAGCTGGAAACCCCCATCGCCTTCGACGCGATCGACAATCAGCCTGTCGACCTGCTGTTCGCGCTGCTGGTGCCGGCCGATCAGACAAAAACCCACCTGCATACGCTCTCCCTGGTGGCCAAACGGCTGGCGGACAAAGCCATTTGTCGTCGCCTGCGCGCGGCGCAGAGCGATGAAGAGTTGTATGAGATCATCACCGAAGCAGGAAGCAGCGATGACGCATAACGGCAGTCGCACCTTATCCTTTATCGTACTGAGGAGAAACGGTACATGGTACTGATGATCGTCAGCGGCCGCTCGGGCTCGGGGAAATCCGTCGCTCTGCGAGCGCTGGAAGATATGGGCTTTTACTGCGTGGATAACCTGCCGGTCGTGCTGCTGCCCGACCTGGCGCGGTCGCTGGCTGACCGTAATATCTCCGCGGCCGTCAGCATCGACGTGCGTAACATGCCGGAATCCCCGGAGATCTTTGAGCAGGCGATGCAGAATCTGCCGGAATGCTTTTCTCCGCAGCTGCTGTTTCTCGATGCCGACCGCAACACGCTGATCCGCCGTTACAGCGATACCCGTCGCTTACATCCGCTCTCCAGTAAAAATCTGTCGCTGGAAAGCGCCATCGACGAAGAGAGCGATCTGCTGGAACCACTGCGTTCCCGCGCGGATCTGATCGTCGATACGTCCGAAATGTCGGTGCATGAGCTGGCCGAGATGCTGCGTACTCGCCTGTTAGGCAAACGCGAGCGTGAACTGACGATGGTCTTCGAATCCTTCGGCTTTAAGCACGGCATCCCGATCGATGCTGATTACGTCTTTGACGTACGTTTCCTGCCCAACCCGCACTGGGATCCGAAACTACGCCCGATGACCGGTCTGGATAAGCCGGTGGCCGCCTTCCTCGACCGGCACACCGAAGTGCACAACTTTATTTATCAGACCCGGAGCTATCTTGAGCTATGGCTACCGATGCTGGAGACCAACAATCGCAGCTATCTGACGGTGGCCATTGGTTGTACCGGCGGGAAACATCGTTCAGTTTATATTGCTGAACAACTGGCTGACTACTTCCGCTCCCGCGGCAAGAACGTACAGTCTCGTCATCGGACGCTGGAAAAACGTAAATCATGACCGTAAAGCAAACCGTTGAGATCACCAATAAGCTGGGCATGCATGCCCGCCCGGCGATGAAGCTGTTTGAGCTGATGCAGAATTTCGATGCCGAAGTACTGCTGCGCAACGACGAAGGTACCGAGGCGGAGGCAAACAGCGTGATTGCCCTGCTGATGCTGGACTCGGCGAAAGGGCGTCAGATAGAGGTAGAGGCCAGCGGTCCGCAGGAAGTTGAGGCGCTGGCCGCGGTTATTGCGTTGTTCAACGCCGGGTTTGACGAGGATTAGTCTTTACTACACAAGGGTGTAGCAATCACCCCTTGTGTATATCAAAACCTACCCTGCACCTCTTCAAGCACTCTATTACGCAGGCAGCCGATCTTTTCAATTTCCACTTCAATCGTATCGCCATCTCGCAGGAACAGCGGCGGGGTGCGCTTTTTCCCCACGCCGCCCGGTGAGCCGGTCAGGATAACATCGCCCGGCGTCAGCAGGCAGAAGGTGCTGATATAGGCAATCAGCTCCGGGACGCTATGGATCATGCTGGCGGTATTGTCGTTCTGCACTTCCATACCGTTGAGCCGGGTTTTGATGGCCAGCGCGTTAGGGTCGGCGATTTCATCCCGCGTCACCAGCCAGGGGCCAAAGCCGCCGGTCGATGGCCAGTTTTTGCCGGCGGTAAACCAGGCGTGCTGCCAGTCGCGGGCCGAGCCGTCCATATAGCAGCTGTAACCGGCAACGTGCTCCAGCGCCCGCTCGACGGGAATATTGCGCCCGCGTTTGCCGATCACCAGCGCCAGCTCGCCTTCATAATCAAACTCATGGCTGGCAGCCGGTTTAATGATCTCGCCCAGATGCCCGCACTGGGAATCCGGGAAACGGATAAACAGCGTTGGATCGGGATCCTGCTCGTCAAACTCCAGCCTTTTGGCCTGGTAGTTCATCCCGACGCAGAGGATCTTCTGTGGGTCGGGGATCAGCGGCAAAAATTCGATCTCATCAAGGGCATAGTCGATCGCCATATGCGACAGCATTTCTGCCGGGATATTGTCCATTGCCGCCAGAAAGGATTTCAGCGACGGATATTGCAGAAAATGCCGGGTTAAATCGACAACGCCATCCCCCCGCAACAAACCATAGCGGGGAATATTGCTTACACAAAAACTGATTAACTTCATTAATAACTCTCTGGATATTCTTCAGAAAACAGAGGTCCTGCCGGAAAGTGGACTAAAAAACCGGTGGTGGTCAGTAGTTCACTCAGCCCGCAGAACCCAATGCACCGGGGGGCGGCTTCATCGTCGAGGGATGTTAACACGGCGTACCCTTTCTCCCCCAGTACGCCGCCCTGCCAGAGTATTCTCTGGGCCTGATCCTGCAGCCATGGCGACTCGCTTCGCCAGGCCAGAATATGCAGCAGCGTCTGCCTGACAGCCGTATCATCGCCGTGTCCATCGCGACGCAGGCGTGACCAGACCGGCAGCGCCACGCTGCGCACGGTCTCAACCAGGGCGGGCAGATCTGCCGTCAGACCGGGGGCATGACGAAAGCGCCGCAGCACATCGTCACAAAGCGGGTTCTGCGCCAGGGGCTGCTGGCGGGCAAGGCGCAACCCGGCAGCGGCGTAGACCGGCTCCGTAAGTACTACAGCGGTTCGATCGGTGTCATTGACCGGTAGCTGGAGCATTTTCAGGCCAGAGGCCAGCTTGCAGACCTGTTCCAGCGACTGATGAAGGTAGCCTGCCAGCGAGGTCCTGGTGACCCGGGAGGCGGTATATTCAGGTATTGCTGTTTCAGACATCTCTTTCTCCTTGTAGGGTATTCCCGGCTTGCAGACGGCTGTGAACCCGTAGCCTGGCTCAGCGCAGCGCAAGCCGGGAGAACGTATTTCCCGGAGGCGATGCTGCGCATCTGTCCGGGCTACAGATCCATGCAATCCGGTAGCCCGGACAGGTACCGGTTTACATCGCCAGCACGTACTTGAGCATCACCCCGGCGGCGATCGCCGAGCCGATCACCCCGGCCACGTTCGGGCCCATCGCATGCATCAGCAGGAAGTTCTGCCCGTCCGCGTCCAGACCCACCTTGTTCGACACCCTGGCCGCCATCGGCACCGCCGACACCCCGGCAGACCCAATCAGCGGGTTGATTTTGTGTTTACTGAACACGTTCATCAGCTTCGCCATCAGCACCCCGGCCGCGGTCCCCACGCAGAAGGCAATCACCCCCAGCACCAGGATCCCCAGCGTCTGCGGCTGCAGGAACTTGTCCGCCACCAGCTTGGCCCCCACCGACAGCCCGAGGAAGATGGTCACGATGTTGATCAGCGCGTTCTGCACCGTGTCGCTCAGCCGCTCCACCACCCCGCTCTCGCGCATCAGGTTGCCGAAGCAGAACATCCCCAGCAGCGGCGCGGCGTCCGGCAGCAGGAGCGCCACCAGCAGCAACAGCACCGCCGGGAACAGGATCTTCTCCCGCCGGCTCACCGTGCGCAGCTGCACCATGCGGATCTTCCGCTCTTTGTCGCTGGTCAGCGCCTTCATGATCGGCGGCTGGATCAGCGGCACCAGCGCCATGTAGGAGTAGGCCGCCACCGCGATGGCCCCGAGTAATTCCGGCGCCAGCTTGCCCGACAGGTAAATCGCCGTCGGGCCGTCGGCGCCGCCGATA
>NZ_JBMAXV010000006.1:0-243949 GCF_048589245.1 Klebsiella sp. 10982 | reverse complement strand
TACCGATATATACCGATAATCTTGGGCGCATTGTGCGCTCCGAAAATGTGTCCACCACCCAGCAATCATCAAAGCTCCTGAGCACGACCACCTATCACTATGACGAGCGGCACCAGCTGGTGCGTAAAACGGTCAATGGCGGCCTGATGGCTATGCTGTCTGTCAATTATCGCTACGTGGCAGGGCATTTAAGCGGTATCTCCGACTCGGATTCCACCTCGACGCTGCGTTGGGATGAAAAAGGACGTTGGCTATCCGAGGATAGAACCACCACTTATCGTACCAAATACCAGTCCCGCTGCTTAGGCTGGGATCCCGCGGGGAACTGTAGCGGAGAATATAGTGAACATGAAGGATACGGCGGAAAAAGCGAAGCGTCTCTGCATTATAGCTATACCTATTATCCCCAATGATCGTTCGCGGTAACCTGCCGCGGGTGACGCGTCTCGGCGCGGGGGTTCTCCCTCTCCCTGGGGGAGAGGGTCGGGGGAAGGGCGTCAGGCCGCCCAGCGCTCATCCATTCACCCGCGCCAGCGTAAACCCATCCCATCCCTTAATGCCCACCGTCTGCAGCGCGGTGGCGGTGAGCCGCGGGTTATCCCCGATCATTTCGATAAACCGGCGCACGCCCTGCACGCGCGCATCCTCGCTTTGCCCGTTAATCACTTCGCCATCGCGCACCACGTTATCGCCCACGATCAACGTTCCGGGGCGCGAATAGTGCAGCGCCCACTCCAGATAGTGAGGATTATTTGGTTTATCGGCATCAATAAAGATCAGGTCGAACGGCTGCACATCCGCGAAATTTTCCAGCGTGTTCAGCGCTGGCCCTTCAATGAGTTCAATACGATCGTTTAGCCCCGCGAGGCGGATATTCTGGCGCGCCACCCCGGCATGGGTGGGATCGGCCTCAAGGGTGATCAATTTGCCGTCGGCGGGCAGCGCGCGCGCCATCCAGATGGTGCTATAGGCGCCGAGGGTACCAATCTCCAGGATCCGCTGCGCCTGTGTTATACGCACCAACAGCGCCAGAAGTTGCCCCTGATTGGCCGCAACATCGTGTTCAGGTAGCCCGGCGCGTTTGTTGTTTTCCAGTACCTGACTCAGTACGTCATCGTCAGGAATAAGCGAAGAAATCATGAAATTATCGACTGCAGACCACTGGTGTTGCATTGGTTGACTCCCTGGTGGTAGTGGTGGCCGGGTGGCGCGAGGCTGTCCCGGCCTGAATATGGGTTTCCGCTCTCTCCCTGGTTGAGGTTTCGCGTGCGTCACGCGTTCAACCAGCCGCCTCCCAGCGCCCGATACAGATCGATCTGCGCCAGCAACAGGTTATTTTTCACCTGCACCACGCTAAGCTGGGTGGAGAACAGCGTTCGCTGGGCATCAAGCACCTCCAGATACGAAGAGTAGCCGTTGCGGTAGCGGTTTTGCGCAATACGTAAGGTTTCCTGGGCAACGGTCTCTTGTTCCTGAAGCTCGTTTAACTGTTCGCTGTAGCGACTGATGGCATCCAGGCTGTCATTGACCTCTTTGAACGCGCCGCGCACTGCTTTCTCATAACTGTAGAGCGCCTGGTTGCGTTGCGCCATGGAAACATCCACCTGGGCATTTAACGCCTGGCGGTTTAGCAGCGGCGCCAGAATACTGCCGCCCACGCTCCACAGCCGCAGCGGGTTATCCAGCAGATCCGGCAGCGTGCGATCCTGCAGGCTGCCGGTGGCGGTGAGGTTGAGGGAAGGCAGCAGCTGCGCCTGCGATGACGCCAGCGTGGCATCGGCGGCCACCAGCTGACGCTGGGCCTGTACGATATCCGGGCGGCGGTTGAGTAAGGTGGACGGCAGCTGCGACGGCAGCCTCAGCGGCGTGAGCTGGGCAAATTCGCCGCGTTTTACCGCGCCGGGGTTATCACCGAGCAGCACGCTGAGGGCATTTTCCTGCTGGGCTATCTGGTGCTGTAGCGGCGGGATCTGGGCGCGCGTTGCGCGCAGCTCCGAATCTGCCTGCATCAGCTCAAGGCGCGAGGTATATCCGGTTTCAAACTGGCGTTTCGCCAGGCGCCAGGCGTCTTCCCGTGATTTCAGCGTCTGCTGGGTCACCCGCAACTGCTCATCCAGCGACAGCAGCGTGACATAGCCAACGGCCACCGAGCTGGCGACGCTCAAATTGGCCGCGGCGGCGGCGGCTTTCTGCGCCTCGAGGCTGGCCCCGGCGGCGCTGGCCGCGCTGCGGTTCGCTCCCCAGATATCGACATCATAGCTGGCGGTCAGGCCGCCCTTATACAGTGTGCTGTGGATCGGCAGACCGGTGGCGGCGGACTGCGCCCGGGCGCGGGTGCCGGTCAGGCTGGCGTCCAGTGACGGAAACAGACTGCTGTCGGCGGCGTAAGCGCGCGCCTGATACTCATTCACTCGCTCACGGGCGATCAGCACATCGCTGTTATAGCGCAGCGCCTGATCAACATACTGATTGAGCGTGCTGTCATGAAAATTGCGCCACCATACGCCTTCCACCGGGCTCGCCGGGCCAACTTCGGCCCGCCAGGCGGCAGGAATGGTCAGGGTCGGTTGCGCGCGCTGCACGTCGGCGGATTGGCAGCCGACCAGTGCCAGGACGACAGCAAGGGTGAGCGGGCGGATCATGGCTGTTTCTCCGCGCGGGTATCAATGGTTACCTGCACCGACATCCCCGGTCGCAGGCGTTCGCTGTTGTTCTGCCCGTCGTTGACCGTAATGCGCACCGGGATGCGCTGGGCGATCTTGACGAAGTTACCGGTGGCATTGTCCGGAGAGATGGCGCTAAATTCCACCCCGGTCGCCGGGGAGATGCTCTGCACCTTGCCGTGGAAACGCTCGCCGTTGAGCGCGTCGACGGTGAAGGTGACCGGCTGGCCGATACGCACCTCGGCCAGCTGGGTCTCTTTCAGGTTGGCGATCACCCAGTGCTGCGGCGGAACCAGCGAGGTCAGGTGGGTTCCGGCGCTGACGTAAGCGCCAAGACGCACTGAGATCTGCCCCAGCTGGCCGCCGGTGGGGGCGATGATCTGCGTGTTTTGCAGGTCGATCTGCGCCAGCTCAAGCGCCGCTTTGGCGCTGGCGACGTCGGCCTCCAGCGAATCGCGATTGACGATGGTCGATTCACGGTCCTGGCGCGACATCTCCAGCGCCGCTTTCGCCTGCTCAATATCCGCCGCCCCCTGGGCTGCGCTGGCGCGTGCTGAATCGCGTTCGCGGATCGACAACGAACCGTCGGCAGTTAACTCCTGCACCCGTTTTAAATCGGCCTGGATTTTCTGATTCTGCGCGCGGGCGTTTTGCAGCGCGGCTTCGTTTTTCGCTATCGTCGCCTCGGCGCTTTTGCGTTGCTGCAGATTGTTGCGCAGCGCCGCCTCCTTCATCGCCAGGGTGGCCTGGGCCTGATGCACCCGCTGCTTATAGATGCGGTCGTCTATCTGGAACAGCACCTCGCCCGGCTCAACAATCGCGAAATCTTTGACGTTGACGGCGGTGATGTAGCCGTTGACCTGGGGGCTGATAAAGGTGGTCTGGCCGCGCACATAGGCGTTGTCAGTGAACTGGCTATGCCGGGTGAACGGCGGCAGTTGCCAGGCGTAGAGGATCACCAGCACGCCGACGAGGCCTATCGCCGCGGCGGTAAAAATGGAGACCACACGAATGTTGTTCCGGGTGTTGGCCTGTTGTTTGGCCGCATCCTGCTGACTCATAACGACTCCAGAGATGAAATGATGATAATTATTTGCTGCCGGTGGCGCGTTTTAAGGCGATACGGGCGGTCAGACGTAAGCGAATTAAGCGCCAGAACACCCACACTAATGTCCCGGCGGAGATCGCCGCCGTCAGCAGATAGGTGTCATTCCAGGCGAGAATATTGGCCTGCAGCGTCGCGGCGTTTTGCAGCAGGGTGGTGGCCTGAACGTTGAGCAGCGTACTGTCGCCAATCTGGCTCTGATACATCTGGCTGTACTGCTGCAACCGCTCGACGATCAGCGGATTCAGGGTGGTTATCTGGTCCGCCAGCTGGCTGGAATGGAATTTCTCCCGCCAGGTCTGAAAGGTGCCGAGGATCGCCGAGCCGAGCAGGCCGCCAATGTTCTGGCTCATGCCGAACAGCACCGAGAAGCTGACCAGGTTGCGCGGGTCGGCAAACACGCCGCCAATCCCGGCGAGCATCGCCGGGGCCAGAAAGAAGGCGCTGCCGAAGCCGAGTAAAAACTGGCTGAACATTAATTGTTCCGGACGGGTGAGGGCGTTGGACTGGCTGTCGAGCAGCGAGGCTATCATGATCAGCGCCAGGGCGGTGGCGGTCGGCCAGTAGAGCTTCTGCGGGTTGAGCGTCAGACAGCTGGCAACGATCCCGCACAGAATACCGGCGAAAATCGACCACGCGAGGTTAGTCATCTGTTCGTTTTGCAGACCAACGTACTGCAGCCAGCCGATGACCCCGGTGTTCTGCTCCGCCAGCACGATGCGGATCAGCAGCATAATCAGGCCGAGGCGCACGATGCTGCCGCTGGAGAGCCATTTGGTATTGAGCAGGGGATTGCTGCGGTTATGCTCGAAAGTAATGGCGGCGACGATCAGCACCACCGCTGCCGCCAGCGCCCAGCCGATCCACGGTGCTTCGAACCACCACTCCAGCCGCCCCAGCGACAGCACGGCGCAGACCAGCGCCATGCCGGGCGCCAGCAGAAAGAAGGTAATAAAATCCTTCTTCTCGAAGACCTTTTTGCGATCGCTCGGCGGCAGTTTCAGCGCGATGACGCAGGCCAGCGACACCAGCGCCAGCCCCAGTTCAAAAAAGTAGAGTCCGCGCCATTCATCTATCTGCAGCAGCTCGGTGGAAAAGAGGCGCGCCAGGGGAATGGCCAGCGACGAGCCGGTAATGCCGATGATTAGCCCTTTCAGGCGGTGGCGTGCGGGCCAGGCCTGTACCTGATAGTAGATCCCCAGCGAACTGAGCGCCGCGGCCACCATGCCGTGGGCAGCGCGCACCATCATCGCCGAGCTGAGGTCGTTGACGAACAGGTGGAAAAAGGTCACCAGCACATAGAGCACCAGAAAGCCTTCGGTGAAAGCGCGCAGTCCGAACTGCTGACGAAATTTCACCAGCAGCAGGTTGATGGAGACATTGGTCATGACGTACACCGCCGGCAGCCAGGCGATCTCGGTCGACCAGGCGGCGAAGGTGCCCTGCAGCAGCTGCAGGTTGGCGGTGACCACTGCATTGCCCAGCGCGCCGGTGAGGCACACCAGCAGGCCGACTACGCCGTAAGCGAGGCGTTTCTGCGGACTGTGCAGCGGCGTAGAGGGCGAGCCAAGCAGGGCCGGTTTTTCATGCGGCGCCCAGTCATGCGGAGCATAGGGGTTATCCTGGCGACGGGGCATTATTTCTTCTCCACTTCGCGCAACAGTTTTTCCAGCACCCGCTGAGTTTGCTCCCGCTCCTGCGGGGTAATCGCCGTCAGGATCTCTTCACGCAGATCGTCTGCTACCGTTTTGACCTGCTCATACAGCGCCATTCCCTGGCCGGTGGCGACCAGCAGCCGCTTACGTTTATCACGCGCGGTGGTGACGCGCTCCACCAGCCCGAGGGCGACCAGGCGGTTGATCAGCGGCACAATGGTCGGGCTCTCAACGCCCAGCTCCTGCGCCAGTTCGCTCTGCGACAGCGGCTGCGGCTGGCGGGCAATGGCGGCGACCGCCACCCAGCTGGCCTGGCTCAGGCCGAGGTCTTTCAGCCGGCGATTGACCGCCAGCCGCCAGTGGTGGGCAGTCAGATATAAAAGATGGGAGAAGTTAAGCTGTCGGTTGTCCATAGGTCGTCTGTCAATATCGTTAGAGCTCTAACGAGTTTATGCCTGACGACCGGCGGAATTCAAGGTGAAGGATAAAAAGAGGTTAACGGTATGTGCGTTTATTGTGGTGAGAAGGAGATTCCCCCTCACACCTTTTACTCATGGAGGATGTTCTTATTCTGCGCCATCACCCAGGCGATAAAGGCCCGCAGGGGAGCGGGAATATGTTTGCGGCTTGGATAGTAGAGGCAGAAATGATCCGCCGGGTAGCGGTAGTCCGCCAGCAGCTGAACCAGCGAGCCAGCGCTGAGCTGCTGCGTCACCAGCGACTGGTAGACGAAGGCGATGCCTAATCCGCTCTCCGCCGCCTGGATCATTGCGTTATCGGAATCGACCACCAGATCGCCTGCGACCGCGATCTCGCTGAGCTCGCCGTGGGGGCTAATAAACTCCCAGCGGTACTTCTCACCACTGGGAAAACAGCGGTTAATGCAGCGGAAATTAACCAACGACTGCGGGGTGTCGGGTTTGCCGGCCTGGCGAATATAGTCCGGGCTGGCCACCGGGATCAGCGACAGTTTCTCGCCAAAGGGGATGGCAATCATATCTTTGGGCACATCCTGAGAATAACGAATGCCGGCATCAAAACCAGACTCAATAATATTGACTTTCCGATCGCTGGTAAACAGTTCGAGGGTTACGTCGGGACAGCGATTTTTAAAGGCAATAAAATAGCGGTGAAAAAAGAGGTCAACAACAATCCGCGGTAAATTGATTTTAATCGCGCCTTCCGGCGTTTGGCGATGATAATTCAGGCTATCAACCACCCGGCGATAATCATTAACCACTGGCATCATATTGTTAAGAAATTCCTCACCCACAGCGGTTAATGACAAACTGCGCGTCGAGCGATTTAGCAGGCGCACGCCTAACTTTTCTTCCAGATGATTAATGGCGGCGGTCAGCGCCGGTGGAGAAAGGTTTAACGCTTTGGCGGCCTTGCGAAAACTGCCATGTTTCACTATGAGCATTAATATTTCAATTTGTTGCAGATCGGGCAAGGTTTTCATTGTTAATTTCCAGCTAACACCGCATTAGGAATAGATTAATTGTTATCAATATGAAAGGGAAGTATATATTTAACACCATTCAGCAGGTAAGGAAAATAAGATGAAAACACGTTATCTTGGAAAAGAAAATTTTCAGGTTTCCGCATTAGGTCTCGGATGTATGGGAATGAGTTTTGCCTATGGCGGCGCTGAAACGTCGCAGGCGATAAATACGATCCATGCCGCCGTGGATATGGGCGTGACCTTCCTGGATTCCGCCGAAGTATATGGCCCTTTCGCTAATGAAATTCTGATCGGCAAAGCGATTAAAGGTATCCGCGATAAGGTGCAGATTGCCACCAAATTTGGCTTTCGTATTCTGCCCACCGGCCAGGGTCTGGAGCGGATGGCCGGCGTTGACAGCCGTCCGGCACATATTCGCGAGTCAGTGGAAGGGTCGCTGAAGCGACTGAATATCGAGACCATCGATCTGCTCTATCAGCACCGCGTCGATCCGGCGGTACCGGTGGAAGAGGTGGTGGGCACAATGGCTGACCTGGTTAAAGAGGGTAAAATTCGCCATATCGGGCTGTCGGAGGTCTCTGCTCAGACGCTGCGCCGGGCCTGCAAGGTGCATCCGATTACCGCCGTGCAGACGGAATACTCGCTATGGAGCCGCGAGCCGGAGGACGGTATTCTCACTACCTGCCGCGAGCTGGGTGTCGGCTTTGTGCCATACAGCCCGCTTGGCCGCGGCTTCTTGACCGGGACTATCACCGATCCCGGCGTTTTGGCGGCGGATGATTTTCGCCGCCATCTGCCGCGCTTCCAGGCCGAGACCATGCGCCAGAACCAGCGACTGCTGGCGCGCCTGCAACAGGTGGCCATTCGTTATCAAGCCACCCTGGCGCAGATTGCTCTCGCCTGGGTGATGAGCAAAGGCGAGGATATCGTGCCTGTTCCGGGGGCGAGGACAATTGCCCATCTGCGCGATAATGCCGGCGCCGCGAATATTACCCTCGCGCCTGAGGATATTCAGACCATCGAACAGATTTTCACTGCCGACAACGTCACTGGCCTACGCTATACCCAGGGCGACTTTGATTTAATCGAAAAATAATCCCGGATGGGCAGTGGGGATTTGTTCCGTTGGCGTGACGTTGTCACATTTTTTGGGCAGTTCTCCGTCAGATAGCGCATATCCTCGGTGGTTAACGGCGTGGTAGCGAAAAAAGGGGCGGCGCAATGCCACCCCTGTTGCGGTTGCTGGCGGGGATCAGCCCGGGTAGATGCCGCGGTCTTTTCGCGCCATCAGAATGCGCTCGCAGGCCACGATATAGGCGGCGGTACGCAGGGTACACGCTTTCTCGGCGGCTTTATCGCAGACGTGAATGATGGCGTCGGTCATGATGCGGTCCATCTTGGCGTTGATCTCCTCTTCGCTCCAGAAGAAGCTGGCCATGTCCTGCACCCACTCAAAGTAGCTGACGGTCACCCCGCCGGCGTTACAGATAACGTCCGGGACCACGATCACGCCGCGCTCGGCCAGCACGTCGTCCGCTTCCGGATAGGTTGGGCCGTTGGCCCCTTCCAGCACCAGTTTGCAGGTCAGCTTCTCAGCACGCTCGCGGGTGACTTGCCCTTCCAGTGCCGCCGGGATCAGGATATCCATCGGGGTGGTCCAGAACGCCTCTTTATCGATCTCCTGGGCGCCCGGGAAACCGGCAATCTGTTTTTTCTCCGCCTGCCAGGCGGTGAGGGCGGCCATATCGATTCCGCCTTCGTTATACAGCGTCGCGGTGTGATCCTGAATGACCACGATACGGGCGCCGACGCCGGCGAACAGGCGGGCTGCTTCGCTACCGACGTTACCAAAGCCCTGCAGCGCCACTTTGGCGCCTTCAATTTCGATGCCAGCGCGACGGGCCACTTCCCGGCCGGTGACGAATACGCCACGCCCGGTGGCCTTTTCACGGCCGAGGGAGCCGCCGAGGTGGATCGGTTTGCCGGTGACCACGCCGGTGATGGTGGTGCCATGGTTCATGGAGTAGGTGTCCATCATCCATGCCATCACTTTACCGTTGGTGCCGACGTCCGGCGCCGGAATATCTTTCTGCGGCCCGATAATAATGCCGATTTCACTGGTGTAGCGGCGGGTCAGACGCTCCAGTTCACCTTCCGACAGGGAGAAGGGGTCGACGCGAATGCCGCCTTTGGCCCCGCCGTAAGGAATATTGACCGCCGCGCACTTAATGGTCATCCAGGCAGAAAGTGCCATGACTTCGTTAAGATCGACATCCGGATGGTAGCGAACACCACCTTTACCCGGTCCACGCGACAGATTGTGCTGAACGCGATAGCCTTCGAAGTGGCGGATGGTGCCGTCGTCCATTTGCACAGGAATGTCGACGATCAGCGCCCGCTTCGGATGGCGCAGGGTTTCCACCCAGTAGGCAAGATCGCCGAGATAAGGCGCGACACGGTCGATCTGGCGCAGGTAGGTGGTCCATGGAGATGTACTACTTTCAGATGCGTAAGATAACTTTTCCATAAGAGTCCTGTTTCTCAGTGTTATTTATGTCGTGTAAAGCCGTGGAATAGCGACAGCAGTAAACTCTGTGCAATGAATGGTATCACCAATTTTATAAAGCGGTATTTGACGGCAATTCCGATTTTTAAATTTTTGTTAGATTTTTTATTTTTTAAGTGAATAACTACGCACGCCAACCACCCGCAAGCTGTGCATTTTAATTCACTTTTTATTCACTTAAGTGCATAAGAAAATATTTTTTCTATGTTTTTCATTATCTTGATGATCCTCAAAAAGTGAATAAATTGCTTTACCCCGTATTGACAATCTTGTTGTTCACAGGCCAGCATTAGTCCGCACAACAACATGACGTTAACCGTGAATTAACAATTACCCCTAAAAATAATAGGGCTTAATTTTCCTGTGGTGAATATTTTTACCACCACAGCGGGCGCGCTCGTGCCCAAAATAAGCCGAGGGTCAGGGTTAATGTCGATTGTCCAACGCGGCGGAGTGGTTTCCGTCCTCTTACGTTCCGGAGATGAATGATGTCAGGCTGTATGACTCGCGAAGATTTTGACGCTTACCTGGTTCCCTGTTTTGCCCCCGCGCCGTTTATTCCGGTCAGGGCGTCGGGCTCCCGCGTCTGGGACCAGCAGGGGAAAGAGTATATCGATATGGCCGGCGGTATTGCGGTGAACGCCCTGGGCCATGCCCACCCGGCGCTGGCTGAGGCCTTGCAGGGCCAGCTGGCGAAACTGTGGCATATCGGCAATGGCTATACCAACGAACCGGTGCTGCAGCTGGCGAAAACCCTCGTGCAGTCGACCTTTGCCGACAAGGTATTTTTCTGCAATTCCGGCGCCGAAGCCAACGAGGCCGCTCTTAAACTGGCGCGGAAATACGCTCACGATAAGTTTGGCGGTGAAAAAAGCGAAATTATCGCCTTCAACCACGCCTTCCACGGGCGAACGCTGTTCACCGTCTCCGTCGGCGGCCAGCCGAAATATTCCAGCGATTATGCTCCGCTGCCGCAGGGCATTACCCATCTGCCCTATAACGATATCGAGGCGGTCACCGCGGCCATCTCTTCGCGCACCTGTGCGGTGATCGTCGAGCCGATCATCGGCGAAGGCGGCGTGATACCCGCTGACCCGGCGTTCCTCCAGGCGCTGCGCACCCTCTGCGATCGCCATCACGCGACCCTGATATTCGATGAGGTGCAGACCGGGGCGGGCCGTACCGGCCATCTCTACGCCTACCAGCACTACAACGTCGTCCCGGACATCCTCACCAGCGCCAAAGGGCTGGGGGGCGGCTTCCCGATCGGTGCGATGCTGGCAAAAGAGGCCTGGGCGCAGGTCTTCCAGCCCGGCACCCATGGCACCACCTTCGGCGGCAACCCGCTGGCGGCGACCGTCGCTAACGCCGTGCTGGCCCATCTCGATGCGCCGCTGCTGGCGGGCGTTGGCGAGCGCCATGCGCTGATCGTTGACCAGCTGAATGCGCTCTCTGCCCGTTACGATGCGTTCAGCGCCGTGCGCGGCGCCGGTCTGCTGATCGGCGCTGAGCTGGCGGGGCCGCTGCGCGGCAAGGCCAAAACGTTGACCAATCTGGCGGCGGAAGAGGGGCTGATCGCTCTGATTGCCGGCCCGGACGTGCTGCGCTTCGCGCCAGCGCTCAATATCCCGCTGGCGGATATTACGGAAGCCTTCGTGCGCCTTGATCGCGCCGTTGCCCGCTTAACCCGCTAACCGGGAGGACGGCCTGTGATGCTATTTCGTCCCGTACGGGAAAACGATCTCGACGACATCGTCCGCCTTGCCGCGCGGGCGGGGGTCGGCATGACCTCCTTACCGCATGATGCCGGGCGCCTGGCCGCCCGTATCCGCCGCAGTATCGAGACCTTCGCCGGCGAACTGCCGCGCGGCCAGCAGGGGTTCCTGTTTGTACTGGAAGACACTGCGCTGGCGCGGGTAGTGGGGGTCAGCGCCATTGAGGTCGCGGTGGGCCTGGACGAGCCGTTTTACAATTTTCGCATTCAGAAAACGGTTCGCGCCTCGAAAGCGCTGGGAGTCTATAAGCCTCAGGAGCTGCTTAATCTCAGCTATGACCACACCGGGCACAGCGAACTGTGTACGCTGTTTCTCGACCCGGCCTATCAGCGCAACCGCAATGGTCTGCTGCTCTCCAAGGCGCGCTTTTTATTTATCGCCGCCTTTCGCGAGTGGTTTTCCCCGCACCTGTTTGCCGAACTGCGCGGCTGCAGCGATGAGCAGGGTCAGTCGCCGTTCTGGGATGCGCTGGGCCATCACTTCTTCGACATCCCGTTCGCCGATGCCGACCGGCTGACCGGCACCGGCATGAAAACCTTTATTGCCGAACTGATGCCGGCTTACCCGATCTATATCTCGCTGCTGCCGGAAGCGGCCCGCGAGGTCATCGGTCAGGTACATCCCAATACCGCCCCGGCGCGGGCGATCCTCGAGAAAGAGGGATTTAGCTGGCGCGGCTCGGTGGATATTTTCGATGCCGGTCCGGTACTGGAGGCAGAGACCGATCAGATCCGCGCCGTGCGCGACAGCCAGTGCCTGCCGGCCCGACAGCTGATGGGCGACCTGCCGGCGCCAACCCTCGTCGCCAACGGCCAGTTCGACGATTTCCGGGCGCTGCTGGTGGCCCACGAAGAGCAGGTCTCACTTGACGCCGCCGCGCTGGACGCGCTGCAGGTCAGTGAAACCGACCGCGTTTATACGGTAACCCTGAATCCAGAGGACAACAGATCATGGCGGTAAAAGCACAGTTTATAGCCGGGCAATGGCAGCCGGGCAGCGGCGCAACGATGAGCAAACTGGCCCCGGAGGATCAGTCGCTGCTGTGGCAGGCGGCCAGCGCGGGGGCCGACGACGTCCAGGCGGCATGCGCCGCGGCGCGCGCGGCGTTTTATCCCTGGTCGCACCGGCCGCTGGCCGAACGTATTGCCGTGGTGGAGCGTTTTGCCGCGCTGCTGGAGACACATAAAGAGGCGCTGGCGACCCTGATTTCCCGCGAGACCAGCAAGCCGCTGTGGGAGACCCGCACCGAAGTGCAGGCGATGATCGGCAAGGCCGCGATCTCCATCGAAGCCTATCATCAGCGGACGGGCTTTCATGAGTCGACGCTGCCGGACGGTAAAGCACAGCTGCGCCATAAACCGCACGGCGTGATGGCGGTCTTTGGCCCCTACAACTTCCCGGGCCACCTGCCCAACGGGCACATCATTCCGGCGCTGATCGCCGGGAATACCATCGTGTTTAAACCCAGCGAGCTGACGCCGGCCACCGCTGAAATGACCGTCCAGCTGTGGCAGCAGGCGGGCGTCCCCGACGGGGTGATTAATCTGCTGCAGGGCGGAAAAGCCACCGGCCAGGCGCTGCTGGAAAATCGTGATATCGACGGCGTGCTGTTCACCGGCAGCGCGGCGGCCGGTTTCCACTTCCATCGCTACTTCGGCGGCCAGCCGGAGAAGATGCTGGCGCTGGAGATGGGCGGCAACAACGCGCTGATCGTCGCCGACGTGGCCGATGTCGATGCGGCGCTGAATGTGATTATCCAGTCGGCGTTTATCTCCGCCGGGCAGCGCTGCACCTGCGCGCGCCGGCTGATCGTGCCGCGCGGCGAGCAGGGGGATGCGCTGCTGCAGCGGCTGGTGGAAGCCAGCGCGCAGATCCGCGCCGGCAAGTGGGATGACCAGCCGGCGCCGTTTATGGGCGGGGTGATTTCTCTCGACGCCGCGCAGAACATGCTGGCGGCGCAACAAAAACTGGAGGGGCTCGGCGGCAAGGTGCTGCTGCGCATGCGCCAGCCGGATCCGCGCTCCACGGTGCTGACGCCGGGGATCGTCGACGTCACCGGGATCGAGGTGCCGGATGAAGAATACTTTGGCCCGCTGCTGACGGTTATCCGTTACGACGGCTTCCCGGAGGCCATTCGCCTTGCCAACCAGACCCGCTATGGCCTGGCCGTCGGGCTGATCTCCAGCGATGCGGCGCAGTTTGAACAGCTGGCGGACGAGGCGCGGGCCGGGATCGTCAACTGGAATAAGCCGCTGACCGGCGCCTCGAGTAAAGCGCCGTTTGGCGGGGTGGGCGCCTCCGGCAACCATCGCGCGGCAGCGTGGTACGCCGCCGATTACTGTGCCTGGCCAATGGCCTCTCTGGTCAGCGATACGCTGACGCTTCCGGCGACGGTCTCGCCGGGCCTGCCATTCTGATAATTGATTCTGTGAGGACCTATGTCTGGTTTTGAAGCAAACTTTGATGGCCTGGTCGGCCCGACGCACCACTATGCCGGACTCTCCGTCGGCAATGAAGCCTCGCAAAATAACCGCGATGGTCTCTCTAACCCTAAAAAGGCGGCGCTGCAGGGGCTGTATAAAATGAAAGCCCTTGCCGATCGCGGCTTCGTGCAGGGCATTCTGCCGCCCCAGCCGCGGCCGAATCTACGTCTGCTGCGCGAAGTGGGGTTCCAGGGCAGCGATGAGCAGGTTATCCGGCAGGCGGCCGACGCGGCGCCGCAGCTGCTCTCCGCCTTCAGCTCCGCCTCGTCGATGTGGACCGCCAACGCGGCGACCGTCTCACCGTCGGCGGATAGCGCCGATGGCAAAGTCCATTTCACCGTCGCCAACCTGAACAATAAGCTGCACCGTATGCAGGAGGCGCCCACCACCTCGGCGATCCTGGGCGCCACGTTCGCCGATCCGCGCTACTTCGCCCACCATGCGGCGCTGCCGCAGCATGGCGACCTCGGCGATGAAGGGGCGGCTAACCATAACCGCTTCTGCCGGGAGTATGACCGACAGGGGGTGCAGTTTTTTGTCTACGGTCGACGCGCCAGCGGCGGGATCGCCCCGGTGAAGTATCCGGCGCGGCAGACCCTTGAGGCCAGCGAGGCGGTGGCTCGCCTGCATCAGCTGGATCCGCGCTACACGGTATTCGCCCAGCAGGCGCCGCAGGCTATCGATCGCGGCGTGTTTCACAACGACGTCATCGCGGTCAGCAATCGCCATGTGCTGTTCCACCATCAGCAGGCGTTTGTCGATCAGGCGACGGTGCTGGCGACGCTGCGGGCTAAAAGCGACAGTCTGGATATCCCGTTCACCAGCGTGGAAGTGCCGGACGAGCGGGTGTCGCTTGATGACGCGGTGGCCTCATATCTGTTCAACAGCCAGCTGCTGAGCAAACCTGACGGCAAGATGCTGATCGTGGTGCCGGAGGAGTGCCGCCAGCGGGAAAACGTCTGGCGCTATCTGAGCGACCTCGCCGCCGACAGCGCATCGCCGATCGATGAAGTGGCGGTCTTTGACCTGCGGGAAAGCATGCGCAACGGTGGCGGCCCGGCCTGTCTGCGGCTGCGGGTAGTGCTCAACGAGGCTGAACGCCAGGCGGTCAACGCCCATAGCCTGATGAACGACGAACGTTATCAGCAGCTGACGGCATGGGTGGAAAAACACTATCGCGACCGGCTGCACGCCCGCGATCTGGCGGACCCGCAGCTGCTGCGCGAGGTTTATCAGGCGCTGGATGAGCTGACGCAGATCCTGCGCCTGGGCGCGGTCTATGATTTCCAGCGTTAAGGAGCGGCAGATGGAGCACCTGGTTAACGATTTACTGCACTGCCGCCTGCAGGCGTGGACCTTTCCGGCGGGCATCGAGGCCCGCTGGCTGGGCGAGGGTATTTTACAGCTGCTACCGACGGCGCCGTGGCGCCAGGCGACGATCCTCTCCGCCGGTGTGCATGGCAATGAGACCGCGCCGATTGAACTGCTGCTGCAGTTGACCCACGATCTGAGCCAGGGGCGGCAGCCGCTCACGCAGGCGCTGCTGATCGTCTTTGGTAACCTGCCGGCGATCCGCGCCGCGCGCCGCTATCTGCACAACGACCTCAATCGCCTGTTCGGCGGCCGCCATCTGGCGGTCACCCCGGGGAATGAGTCGCGGCGGGCTTTTGCGCTGGAGCAAGCGGTGCAGGCCTTCTATCGCGCCGCCGATGCGGCGGGTCCGGTCAACCGTAGCCATCTCGATATGCATACCGCCATTCGCGGGTCGCTGTATCGCCAGTTTGCGCTGCTCCCGGCCCACGCCGGGGATTTTTCGCCTGGCTTCTACCAGCTGTTGCAGGCCAGCGGGATGGATGCCATCGTGCGGCATACCGAAGCGGGCGGCACCTTCACCCATTTCACCTGCGAAAAGTTCGCCGCGCAAAGCGCCACCCTGGAGCTGGGGAAAGTGATGCCGTTCGGCGCCAACGATCTCAGCCTGTTCGCCGCTACCGACGCGGCGATCCGCGCCTGGATCGCTGACGCGCCGCTACCGCCGCGCGACAAAGCGCCAGTGGACTACTTCCTGGTCGAGGAGAGCATCATCAAGCGCGAGGGGGAATTTACGCTTAATCTCGCGGCCAACGTTGAGAACTTCACCGCGCTCCCGGCGGGATACGAAATCGCTCGCCAGGCGGAGAAACGGTGGGTGGTGCAGGCCCGGGCCCCCTATATCCTCTTTCCCAATGCCGGGGTCGCCACCGGTCAGCGCGCCGGGCTGCTGCTGCGCGCCGCGGCTCTTCGCCTCCCACAACCAGCCTGAGGAAACACCATGACTGAACATCAACATCAGGCGTCTCCTGCCGCCGGAGGTGAGGGCGCGTCACAGCTTAAACGCGGGCTCGGCGCCCGCCACATTCAAATGATTGCCCTCGGGGGCGCCATCGGCACCGGGCTGTTTATGGGGGCGGGGCGCAACATCGCCGTCGCCGGCACCTCGATTCTGCTGATCTATGTGCTGGTCGGGTTCTTTACCTATATGGTGATGCGGGCGATGGGGGAGCTGCTGCTCACTCGCCATGACTACCGCTCATTTGCCGATTTTGTCGGCGAGTATCTCGGGCCACAGGCCAGCTTTTACCTCGGCTGGACCTACTGGCTAAGCTGGGTGGTGACCTGTATCGCCGACGTGGTGGTCTGCGGAAGCTATATGCAGTACTGGTTCCCGGAACTGTCGGCGTGGATGCCGGCCCTCAGCATGCTGGCGATTCTGTTTCTGCTTAACCTGCTGTCGGTGAAGATGTTTGGTGAAGCGGAGTTCTGGTTCGCCCTGATCAAGGTGATCACCATTATCGCCCTGATTGGCACCGGCGGCTGGATGATTGCCACCGGCTGGACCTCCCCGGACGGCGTGACGGCCTCTCTCAGCCATCTCACCGATCCGACGGCCTTTATGCCACACGGTATCACCGGTTTTTTCGCCGGCTTCCAGATAGCGATCTTCTCCTTTACCGGCATTGAGCTGCTGGGCACCATGACGGCGGAGACCCGCGATCCGCAGCGCATTTTGCCCAAGGCGATCAACACCTTGCCGCTGCGAATTATCATCTTCTATCTGCTGTCGATGGTGGTGATTATCGCCGTCGCCTCCTGGCCGGGGGTGTCGGCGGAGACCAGTCCCTTCGTCACGCTGTTCGCCAAAGCCGGGCTGCCTGCCGCCGCGGCGGTGATTAACTTCGTGGCGCTAACCTCGGCGATGTCCTCGGCAAACAGCGGGGTCTTCTCGAGCACCCGCATGCTGTACGGCCTGTCGGTGGAGAAGCATGCGCACTGGCAGTTTCGCATCCTGTCGCGCAATACCCGCATTCCGGTGCGAAGCCTGCTGTTCTCCTGCTTCTGCATGCTGATCGGCACCCTGCTGCTGTTCCTGGTGCCGAACGTGATGACCCTGTTCACCATCGTCTCGACCCTGGCGGCGATTATGGTGGTGTTCAGCTGGGGCATGATCCTCGTGGCCTATCTGGTCTATCGCCGTCAGCGTCCCGACCTGCACGCCGGGTCGCGCTTTAAGATGCCCGCCGGGGTGGTGATGAGCTGGGTGAGCCTGCTGTTCTTCGCCTTCGCCATCTTTATCATGATTTTTGATCCGGATACGCTGCTGGCGCTGTTGGCGTCGCCGCTGTGGTTTATTGCCCTGTGGGGCTTCTGGAAGCTGAAGCAGCGGCGCGAGGGGCCGCTTCAGCTGGACAACCAGAGCGCCTGACACCCGCCGGCCAACCTGGCCGGCTAAGCAGGAGGTGAGGACGTTACGTCTGTTTGTGCCCGGTGGCGGCTGGCGCCTTACCGGGCCTACTGTCTTACTGAGCCTGGGATGAGCGGTATCCTCCGCGGTGTGATCCCCCCAAGGCCCGCGTAAGCGCAGCGCCGCCGGGCACGCTACCTGCCCAGACGGCGGCGGTTAGGCGCGTTCCGCCCGGGAGCGGGCCACATCCGGCGCGGACTTCATCCGGCTGGCGCAGAATATCGCCAGCAGCGAAATCGCCACCGTAACGCCCAGATAAACGGCCACCGGACGCCAGTCGCCGTCATATTTCGCCAGCAGGCCGGTGGCGATAAGCGGCGCGGTGCCCCCGGCCAGCGCGGCACCCAGCTGGTAGCCGAGGGTGATCCCGGTATAGCGCACATTGGCGCTGAAAATCTCAGAGCACAAGGTGCCGAGCACCGCAGTTACCGGCGCCCACAGAATGCCGAAGGCCACGATCGTCGCCAGCATGATGCCCCAGCTGGTGCCGGTGTCGAGCAGCAGGAACCACGGGATAATAAACAGCCCCAGCAGCACCACGCTCAGGGTGTACATTTTTTGCCGGCCCACCTTGTCTGACAGCAGCCCCATCAGCGGGATCATCACGGTGGCCACCAGCGCGCCCAGGGTCACCGATTCCAGCGCCTGCGACTTCTGATAGCTCAGGGTGGTGGTGGCATAGCTGACCACAAAGGTTGAGAAAATATAGAAGGGCGCGGTCTCCACCACCTTCAGACCGGCGGCAATCAGCACTTCGCGCCAGTGGTGCTTAAGCGTTTCGCGCAGCGGGGCTTTCGCCACCTGGCCGGATTTTTTCACCTGCTTAAAGGCGGGGGTTTCGTCGATATCTTTGCGGATCCACAGGCCGAGAAAAACGAGGACGGAGCTGAGCAGGAACGGTATGCGCCAGCCCCAGGCGAGAAACTGTGCCTCATCGAACAGGGTCATCAGCGAGACGATAAACGTCGCCATCAGCATGCCGATGGTCACGCCGGCCTGGGGAATACTGCCAAAAAAGCCTTTCCGCTTTTCCGGCGCGTATTCGTAGGCCAGCAACAGCGCGCCGCCCCATTCGCCGCCGATACCCATGCCCTGAATAATGCGCAGGGTAATCAGCAGGGCGGGCGCCCACAGGCCCACCATCTCATAGGTGGGAAGCAGGCCGATCGCCACCGTGGCGCTGCCCATCAGCGACAGGGTCAGCACCAGCGTCTTCTTGCGGCCGATGCGATCGCCGATATGGGCGAAAATGACCCCGCCGATGGGGCGGATAAAAAAGGTCAGCGAGAAGGAGAGCCAGGAGAGGATCAGGCCGATGACCGGGTCGACCATCGGAAAGAAGATTTTGTTGAACACCAGCGCGGCGGCGGTGCCATAGAGAAAATAATCGAACCATTCGATGGCGCTGCCTGTCAGGCTCGCGATCAGGACCTTCTTGTTTTTCTGCAGAATGTATGCAGTGTTGTCTTGTGGATTGCTCATTACGAAACGTTCTCCCGCGACGGTAAATAGGTCAGGTGTCACTCTGTGCGTGCAGGGTGCAACCCGGTGTGAAAAGGTTGTGTAATTGTTAAGCAACTTAGGGGTGAAGGTTACAATTGGCAAGTTCAGCGCTGGCAAACTGGGCGTTATGGCGCGCTATGGACTGGTGTAACCGCGAAGCTATTTTTTATTTTCCACCTGATTTTGCTGTTTTTTGTTATTTTCATAGTGAGTTGTTCAGGTGCAACCCGCCTGTTTTTAGATGTTTCTTGTTATTTCAAAATGGTTACAAATCGACGCCGCTTTGCCTCCCGCGAGGCGGCGTTTATGATGGCGAATGCATCCTCTCCGATCGGCTGAGAGGGAATAAAGGAGACAGAATGGCAGAACAATTTCCTCTGCTGTCGGCAGCGACGCTGGCGGCGGCTAACCAGGTCGGCGCCTGGCTGGCGCAGGACGATCTGGCGACACTGCCCGCGATGCCGGAAGTGGACGTGATGGTGCTGGCCGGCAATGCCGTGATCCCGACCATTGACGCCGCCTGTCGGCTGGCGGCTAAACGGGAAGTCCCGCTGCTGATCAGCGGCGGCGTGGGACATTCTACGAACTATCTCTACGAGGCGGTGCGCCAGGATCCCCGTTACCGTACATTGCCGGTGGCGGGGCGTCCGGAAGCGCATATTCTGGCCGATATTGCTCATGACTACTGGCACATTCCACGCTCGCGGCTGGTGGTGGAGGACCAGTCGACCAACTGCGGCGAGAACGCCCGTTTTACCCGGAACACGCTGGAGAGCCGGGGGATCCCTCATCGTCGCGGGATCGTCATTCAGGACCCCACCATGCAGCGGCGAACCATGGCTACCTTCGCCCGCGTCTGGCAGGGGGCAACGACACCGCCACAGTGGCTGAGCTTTCCCGGCTGCTCGCCGGTGCTGGAGCAGACCGATGGCCAGCTGGGGTTCGCGGGCGGCGGGACGGGGCTCTGGCCGGTTACCCGCTACCTGGCGCTGCTGCTGGGCGAGCTGCCCCGTCTGCAGGATACGCCTGACGGATACGGCCCGCGCGGGAAAGACTTCATCTGCCACGTCACCTTTCCGCCGGAGGTCGTCGATGCCTGGCGACAGCTGCGGGAGGACGCCCGGCTTGCCGGGGCGCTGCAGGCGCGCACCCTCGGCTGAAAAATGCCCGTTTACGGCAGATTCGTCGCAAACGGGCATTTTGTGTTATTGAAATGTAACTTAAAACGGGCGCATTAGGCCCATTTTTATGAATTAGCTCACAGAACGGCGCTAATGTGCTGCGAAACGGCGGCTTATCCGCTCGATATTTAACAAAAAAATCACTTGTTAAATACAAATGCACCACAGGAGCAGCCATGACAGCACCCGTTCAACACCCGATGTATATTGATGGCCAGTTCGTTTCCGGTCGCGGCGACGGCTGGATCGACGTGCTTAACCCGGCGACCGAAGCGCTGCTGTCGCGGATCCCGGACGGGACCGCCGAAGAGGCGCGGCTGGCGATTGACGCGGCGGAGCGCGCCCAGCCGGCCTGGGAAGCGCTGCCGGCCATTGAGCGCGCGGGCTGGCTGCGCAAAATTGCCGCTGGTATCCGCCAGCGTGCCGACGACATCGCCGGGCTGATCGTGGCTGAAGGCGGCAAGATCCAGCAGCTGGCGGCGGTGGAGGTCGCGTTCACCGCGGACTATCTCGACTATATGGCCGAATGGGCGCGGCGTTACGAAGGCGAGATCGTGCAGAGCGATCGCCCCGGGGAGAATATCCTCGTCTTTAAACGCGCGCTGGGGGTGACCACCGGGATCCTGCCGTGGAACTTCCCGTTCTTTCTTATCGCCCGCAAGCTGGCCCCGGCCCTGATCACCGGGAATACCATCGTCATTAAGCCCAGCGAATTTACGCCCAATAATGCCATCGCCTTTGCCGAGATTGTCCATCAGGTTGGGCTGCCGAAAGGGGTCTTTAACCTGGTGCTCGGCCGCGGAGAAACCGTTGGTCAGGAGCTGGCCGGCAATCCGAAGGTGGCGATGGTCAGCATGACCGGCAGCGTGGCGGCAGGGGAGAAAATCATGGCCGCCGCGGCGAAAAATATCACCAAAGTGTGCCTCGAGCTCGGCGGTAAAGCGCCAGCGATTGTGATGGACGATGCGGATCTGGAGCTGGCGGTGAAGGCGGTGGTGGACTCGCGGGTGATTAATACCGGGCAGGTGTGTAACTGCGTCGAGCGGGTCTATGTCCAGCAGGGCATTTACGACCGCTTCGTTAACCGTCTCGGCGAGGCGATGAAGGCCGTGCAGTTTGGCGATCCGGCGGCGCGGGACGACATCGCGATGGGGCCGCTGATCAATGCGGCGGCGCGGGACCAGGTGGCGGGCAAAGTGGCGAAGGCGGTGGCGCAGGGGGCGCGGGTGGCGCTGGGCGGCCAGCCGCTGGAGGGCAAAGGCTATTTTTATCCGCCGACCCTGCTGCTGGATGTACGCCAGGAGATGGATATTATCCACGAAGAAACCTTCGGACCGGTGCTGCCGGTGGTGGCGTTTTCGACCCTCGACGAGGCGCTGGCGATGGCCAATGACAGCGATTATGGCCTGACCTCCTCAATCTATACCCGCGATCTGAACGTGGCGATGAAGGCAATTAAGGGGCTGAAATTCGGCGAAACCTATATCAACCGCGAGAACTTTGAGGCGATGCAGGGTTTCCACGCCGGCTGGCGTAAATCGGGGATCGGCGGCGCTGACGGCCGCCACGGACTGAACGAGTACCTGCAGACCCAGGTGGTCTATCTGCAGGCCTGAGGCACTCAACACCTTACCGGCGGGCAGCGCAGGCGGCCCGCCGTTCACTTAGCGGGCAAATTTCTCCAGCACGCGGATAAGCTGGGTGACAAAGCCGTATTCGTTATCGTACCAGGCGACGGTTTTCACCAGCTGTACGCCGCCGGCTTCGACAATCTCCAGCTGGGTGGCATCGTAGATCGAGCCGAAATGGCTGCCGATGATGTCGGAAGAGACAATCTCTTCTTCGGTGTAGCCGAAGGATTCGTTGCCCTCGGCCGCCTGCTTCATCGCCTGATTCACTTCATCCGCGGTCACCTTTTTCTCCAGCACGGAGACCAGCTCCGTCACTGAACCGGTTTTGGTTGGCACGCGCTGGGCATGGCCCTTCAGTTTACCGCTCAGGGCCGGGATCACCAGGCCGATGGCCTTAGCCGCGCCGGTGGTGTGCGGAATGACGTTCTCTGCCGCCGCACGGGAGGCGCGCAGATCTTTACCGCGCGGCCCGTCCACCAGCGACTGGGTGCCGGTATAGGCATGGATGGTGGTCATGGTGCCGACGGTGATGCCGAAGGCATCCTGCAGCACTTTGGCCATCGGCGCCAGGCAGTTGGTGGTGCAGGAGGCCACGGAGATGATGGTGTCATCCGGAGCCAGAGTGTCATCGTTGACGTTGTAGACGATGGTTTTCATCTCGCCAGCGGGGGCCGAAATCAGCACTTTGCGGGCGCCGGCCTGGAGATGGGCTTGCGATTTCTCTGCTGAGGTGTAGAACCCGGTACACTCCACGATCACCTCGGCGCCGGCCGCCTGCCACGGAATATGCTGCGCCTCTTTTTCGGCATACACGGTGATGGTTTTACCGTTGACGATCAGCGCGTCTTCCGTAAAGTCGACGCTCCACGGGAAGGGGCCGTAGTTTGTATCATGCTTTAACAGGTAGGCCAGCACCTTTGGCGAGGTGAGGTCGTTGATAGCGACCACTTCCAGGCTGCTGTCGACTTCTAATAAGCGGCGTAACACCAGACGTCCGATACGACCAAATCCATTAATTCCAAGTTTACTCATGGATATTCTCCGGTTGGTAAAACGACTCGATGTAATAAAACTCCTCCAGGCTTAGCCCTGTCACTTAGATTGGTCAACCGATAATTTGTGCGCAACGCCAGTGCGCCAGGACTGTTGAGTAAAAAGTGAATGTTTTCCCGGTCTTTTTTGTCGTCGACGGCAGAGAAAAATTTTTGTTACCGGGATGAGAGTGCCGTCTGCTGGCGAAACGGTGAAAAGCGTCTATGCTTAACTATTGAATAGCTTAGTAAAATAATGACGTTAGACGAAGGGAGAGGTTATGGGATTCTGGAGAATTGTTTTCACTATCATTCTGCCGCCGCTGGGCGTTTTGCTGGGTAAAGGCTTCGGCTGGGCGTTTATCCTCAACATCATTCTGACCCTGCTGGGCTATATTCCTGGTCTGATCCACGCCTTTTGGGTGCAAACCCGCGACTGAAGATGAACCGCTCGCGACGCCCCCCGGCGACCCGTTCAGGGGGGCAGTAAACGCTCTTTAAACAGCAGGGTATTATCCTTCGACCAGTAATGGCGGGTATTGTCCTCAAGATCGACGGTCCACTTAAATACCCCGGCGCTGGCCAAATCCTGGCAGTACTGTTCAAAATTGATGGCCCCGGCGAAGTGGCGGATAACCGCGGCTCTGGTCAGACAGTGGCTGACCTCAGTGCACACGCGCAGCAGGCCGCGAGCGCTTTTTATCGAAATCACGTCATCGTTCGCCATCACGAAATTCACATTGCCGGTGGTGACAAAGTAGATGTAGTAGGAGACCTGATGCCGCCGAAGCTCACCGGCGAAGGTGGCAAAATCAGCATCCGAGCGAACTTGTTCAAAAAAATGACCCAACCTTGCCAGCAGTTCCATTTCTGTCCTTACGGTATTGTCGTGTCAGGCTGCTTTGTGTGCGGGCAGAAACCATTCACGAAATCACTTATTCATTTTTAAATAATATAGGCGCGTTATATTAATGGTTATTATGTAACTGGAATACCGTTTCAAGTGTTACAAGCTATTGCAATCGTTTGCCAGGACGAGCCAGTGAAGGGGAAGGTCGCGATGTGAACAACGGGAAGAAGCGCCGGCGATGAAGATCGCCGGCGACGGGAAGGACTTTCCGCTGCAATTATTTCTGGATCAGATAGCGAATGGTGGGGCCATCCTGCTGAATATCCAGAACCGTATAGCCATGATTTTTGGCATCGAGCGGAATGTTATTGATTGACTGCGGACAGTCGCTGACCACTTCGAGGATCTCGCCTTTTTTCAGGGAGGGCATTGCCTCCAGGGTGGCAACGGCCGGATAGGGGCAGGGCTCGCCGACCATATCCAGGCGATAATCAGGGACGATGTTTTTCATGCGCTCTCCTTCACGGTCCGGACCGCCGCCGACTGACGGCGGAAGAAATGTCTCTCCCAGGCGATCACCAGCAGCAGGGCGATCAGCAGCAGCAGATAGGTCGCCAGCAGCCCGCCGAAGGGACCGAAGGCGTTTAACAGGTTAATTTTTTGCCAGTGGGTGGCGAGGGGGGCGGAGATATCATCCCAGCACCAGGCAAGCAGCGTTGAGCCGATGACATTGCCCAGCCCCACCCACCAGTAGTGAACCTGGCCCTCTACTGCCCGGTACATCCAGCCGGTTTCACACCCGCCGGCCAGCACGATACCAAAACCAAACAGCAAGCCGCCAATCGCGGCGTTGGGACCCGCCCACATAATTTTCGGCGCCATCCCCAGCTGCACATAGCTGAAGATACCAATGGCGCTCGCCGCCATGCCGAAGATAATCGCCTTCGCCATCACCGTCCGGCCGGTGATCCACATATCGCGAAAGGCGGAGGTAAAGCAGATCTGCGCGCGCTCGATAAGCAGACCAAAGCCAATACCGAACAGCATCGCCAGGCCGAGCGCCGGGTGGTCTGCGGCGGTGAGCAGGCCCCAGCCGATCATGGCGAAAAAGACCACCATCCCCAGGCGGAAGCGGCGGCGCGCCTGCTGCGGTTTTTGGGTTAACGGCGAGGCGGCGGACACTTTTTGCATTTTTACCGGGATGCGAAAAAGGGGCAGCAGCGTGAAGCGGGCGCCAAACCAGGAGCCGATGGCGGTGGCGATGGCAAACAGCCAGGCGTGCAGGGAGAACTGCGGAATGCCGGTGAAAAAGGCGGCGAGGTTGCAGCCCATCGCCAGTCGTGCGCCAAAGCCGGCGATGATGCCCCCGGCCACAGCCTGCATAATGCGGATGCGACTGCGCGGGAAACGCAGTTTGACGTTATTCGCCCACAGCGCCGCGGCCAGACAGCCGCCGAACATACCGATGATCATCCTGCCATCAATGCGGGTCAGCGGCGTCCCGTCAAGATGGATCAGCTGATAATAGCCCCATTGCTCGCTGTGGACGCCCAGCAGCTGCAGCAGCTGACCGCCCCAGCGGGTGAATTCGCCGGTCACCGCCCAGAAGGTGCCGGTGATGCCAAAATAGTAGGTAGAGAGGATGCCTGCCGCGATAACCGCCGGGACGGGGGACCAGAACCGGATAAGCCAGGCCTGTTTAAAGGATTGCCATGTCATAAGAATGCCTCTGAACTCAGAAGGTATTAAAGGTCGATGAGCGACCGAAGGGAGCAAATAGTACCCGCCTCAGCGCCGGCTTTCTCTGTTTTGGATCAAGGCACTACCTGTGGCGACAGCGTCATGTTTAGCCGGCGCGATCTGCGTCGGTTAGCTGATTGCCCTTTGGTTTAATTTCACGGTGCTAGTATGCCGGGTTCTTTTTTCGCGTATGGCGTAGGTTACTGAATGTTAAATAAATTATTATTGTTGTTATCAGGACTAGTGATGGTCGCCATGCCCTCGGCGCAGGCCGGAGAATTAAACCTCTATTCGATGAATACCGGCTCATATGTTTATCATATGACCGGTAACCATGGACAATATAACGAACATTTCAATAACAACTTTTTCTCGGTGGAGCGCAAGTTTTCTGCGGATTCAAAATATAGTGTGCTGATCGGCACGATGAAAAACAGCTTTGACGATCGCTGTCTGACTCTCGGCGTGCGCCGCGACTGGCTGAAAAACGATACCGGCTGGGTGCTGAAAGGGGTGTATGCCTATACCGGGGAATTTTTCTTTGATGCTTTCAGCCACTGTGGGGATTCAGGTACCTACCGTACCGCCAAAAAAATCACCGGCGTCGGTTTTTCGCCCTATCTCTATCATGGGCTGCAGTATAACTTCACCGATTACTTCGGCGTCGAAGGTGGGATTATTGTGCCGGCGATCTTGGTGATGAGTGTGCAGTGGAGCTTTCGCTAAGCGCCTGGCCAACCGGTTGCGGCGCGTAGAACCGTTCTCAGATAGCCTGAGACTGATGACCTGGCGGTCGTCTCAGGCCATCAGCGCAGGATTGCGGGGATTAATGCATGCCGAGGCGAATGAGATCTATCGGGCAGAAACGGCCTTCGCGGCCGTCAATTTCAACGCAGTCTGCCCGGCGCAGCTGCTCGGCGGTTTTCCCCTCGCCATGGATAGCTTTAATCACTCCGGTCCCACCATTGCCAGCGATCATTACCATACTGCCGGTAGCAATAGCGTTACGATTACGGTCATAGGTTTTCATGGTCTCCTCCTCAATAAACCTGTGTGGAAGCAATGATTAAGCGCCTAAAGTAATACGCTTTTTTTCTTAAAAAAGTTTTGAGGATAATCAAAAAAATTTTAAACAAGCAGGCGCAAATGCGCAACGGAGCTGCGGCTTCCGTGTGAAAACCGCCTGACAGCGATGGGTAATATGTCTGCCAGGTGACTGTTTTATGACGAAATTATTAACCTTGCCAGGCGGTGGAAAATAGCGAAAGATGGCGCTTTTCGGGCACCCATGTGCCAGTGCCTGTCCTGAGGGTTCCATGAGTCAAGACGTCACCGCGAAGATGTTAAAGCCCGATTTTGATAGTGAAGTATCCGGCCTGGTGCATGGTTATCTGTTTCATGAACAGCGCCCCCCGCAGCCTATCCTCTCTGGTGAGGTATGCGCCCGTTATCAGGCGCTGGCCGACGACAGGGCCTTTATCTGGTTGCATCTTAATCTCAATCACGCGACCGCGGAAAAATGGTTAACCAGCCACTTTCCGGTGGCGGACTTTTTCTTCGAAGAGATCCGCAGCGGATCGCATACCACCCGCATTGAGCGACAGGGGGAAAATCTGTTCGCTGTGCTCAACGATGTGCTGTTTCGTCCGCAGGATACCAGCGCGGAAACCGCCACGCTGTGGCTCTACTGTAGCCCTAAGCTGGTGGTGACGGCGCGCTTCAAACCGTTACGCTTTATTGAATGGATGCTGCCGCGGCTGCAGACGCTCAGGGTGAACACGTCTACCGAGCTGCTGGCTTTTCTGCTGGAGGAGCAGGAGGAAGTGCTGGAGCAGGTAGTGCGCCAGGCCAGCCGCCACGTTGACCTTATCGAAGAGCGTCTCCTGAGCAGCCGCGTGCAGCGCAACCGGGCCGATCTGGCGCGGCTGCGGCGGATGCTTCTGCGTTTTCAGCGACTACTGGCGCCGGAGCCCGCAGCGATGTTCCGGCTGCTTAACCGGCCGCCGGGATGGATGGATCGCGCGGTGGTGCAGGCGTTTCGCCAGTTCACTGAAGAGTTTAGCGTGGTGCTTAACGACCTGTCCGGCCTGATCGAGCGCATCAGCCTGCTGCAGGAGGAGATTGGCGCCCGCCAGCTGGAGCAGAGCAACCGCACCCTCTATACCCTGACGGTGATCACCGTTCTCGCACTGCCGATTAATATCGTGGCCGGTTTCTTCGGCATGAACGTCGGCGGGATCCCGCTGGCGAGCAACCACCACGGGTTTATCCTGCTGGTGGTGATTGTCGCCGTCTTCACCCTCGGCGCCGGTTACCTGGCGTTCCGTCGGCGCGATGACCTGTAGAATGCACGTCGAATCAGCTGAGGCTGCGCAGGGCGGCAATCAGCCCTTCGACGCCGCGCGTCAGCTTCTCGCGAGGACAGCCGACGTTGAGACGCAGAAAGCCGTTGCCCTCGGCGCCATAGGTATAGCCCGGCATAATCGCCACCTTCTGGTCGGCGATCAGCGCCTGCTGTAGCGCACGGTCGTCGATGTTCAGGGGGCGCAGGTCGATCCACGCCAGATAGGTGGCTTCCGGCGGCTGCCAGCGTAGCGCAGGGAAGGCGCGGTTGAGCGTGTCGGCCACATAGCGCATATTCGCCTGCAGGTAGTCGCGCAGGGCGTCGAGCCACGGAGCCCCGTCGCGGTAGGCAGCGATATGGGCAACCAGCGCCGGCACCGCGGGTGATGAGAGCCCGTCGCGCCCCTTCAGCGCCTGCAGGTAGCTGTCGCGCGCGTTCGCCTCGGGGATAAAGCCGTAGGCCCCGGTTAGTGCCGGAATATTGAAGCTCTTCGAACCGGAGGTGAACAGCGCCCATGGCCCCTGAGCGACCTCGCTCCACGGGATATGGCGGTGTTCGCCCCAGGTCATATCCATATGAATTTCGTCGCTAATCACCCTGACGCCATGTTTTTGACACAGGGCCGCCATGGTCTGGAGCTCCTTGCGCCGCCAGACTTTCCCCGTTGGATTGTGCGGGCTGCACAGCAGTAGCAGGGTATTTTTCGGCTCGGCCAGCGCCGCTTCCAGGCGTGCCATATCGCAGTGCCACTGATTATCCGCCAGGGTCAATGGCACCGGGGCAATCTGCCGCCGGTTAGCGGTGATGGTGTTAAAGAAGGCATCATAGGCGGGGGTATGGACCACGACGCCGTCGCCTTCGCTCGACCACTGGCGGATGGTTTCCGCCACCATGTAGATAACCGACGGCCCGTAGACCACCGTTTGCGGATCGATGACGCTGTTAAAGCGGCTGGCGTACCAGTGGGCAATCGCCCCGAGAAACGCCTCGTTCTGCCAGCGGCTGTAGCCGAACACGCCGTGGGCCAGTCGCTGGCTGAGGGCATCGAGAATGCACGGAGCGGTGGCAAAGTCCATATCGGAGATAGTGAACGGCAGCAGGTCGGGGGCGCCAAACCGGTCGGCGACATAGTCCCACTGTGTGCACCAGGTGCCGTGGCGGTCGATGGGGGTAGCAAAATCAAACATCGGAACTTCCTTAGCGAGTGTCCCCCTCCGCTGCGGAGGGGGACCGGGTGTCAGGCCTGAACGGTATTCATCAGTGTGGCCATCTCATCTTTTACCGATTGCACCTGCGGGCCAATGACCACCTGCAGATTATGCTGATTGAGCTGGACCACCCCGATGGCGCGATGGGCTTTCAGCGCGGCAGCATCCACTTTGCTCATATCGTGGACCGACAGACGCAGACGGGTAATGCAGTTATCCAGCGAGACAATGTTCTCGGCGCCGCCGAGGGCCGCCAGAATCGCCGGCACGTTATACCCGGATTTGCCGATGGTGCCCGCGACGGCTTTCTCCACGCTGGCGGCGGTGTCGATATCGCGGCCCGGCGTTTTCAGGTTGAAGCGGGTAATGGCGAAGCGGAAGATGGCATAGTAGACCGCGAACCAGATAGCCGCCACCACCGGCACCAGATACCACTTGGTTGCCAGACCATGCAGGATGCCAAACACCACGAAGTCGATGATATTGCCGTCGGTGTTGCCGATGGTCACTCCGAGCACCGCCATGATGGTAAAGCCGAGACCGGTCAGCAGCGCGTGGATGACGTACAGCACCGGCGCCACGAACAGGAACAGGAATTCCAGCGGCTCGGTGGTGCCGCCGACCACGCAGGCGATGACCCCGGAGATCAGCAGGCCTTTAATTTTATGCCGGTTTTCCGGACGGGCGCAGTGGTACATCGCCAGCGCGGCGCCCGGCAGGCCGCCGAGGAAGGCCGGCATTTTACCCTGCGACAGGAAGCGGGTGGCGCTTTCGGCGAAGCCGTGGGTAGTCGGGCAGCTCAGCTGCGCCTGGAAGATGGTCAGCGCGCCGCTGACGCTGTGGCCGCAGACGTCGAGGGTACCGCCGGCTTCAGTGAAGCGGATCAGCGCCACCAGGATGTGGTGCAGGCCAAACGGCAACAGCAGGCGCTCGCCGGTGCCGAAGATCATCGGGCCAAAATCCCCGGCGCTGTTGATCATCTTCCCGAGGGCGTTGATCCCCATGGCGAAGACTGGCCATACCAGCGGGATCGCCAGCCCGACCAGCCCCAGCACCACGGTGGTGACGATCGGCACGAAGCGAGTGCCGCCGAAGAAAGCCAGGGCATCCGGCAGGCGAATGTTATGGAAGCGTTCATGCAGCAGCCAGACGATGATCCCGGCGATAACCGCCCCGAGGATCCCGGTATCGATCGACGGAATGCCGATGATGTTCTGGATATTGTTAGCCTTCAGGATCGCGGCGTCAGTGGTGGGCAGAATGCCTTTCGCCGTCAGCCAGAAATTGACCGCCAGATTCATGACCGCATAGCCAACGAAGCCGGCGAAGGCGGCGACGCCTTTGTTCTCCCGCGCCAGACCCAGCGGGATGGCGATACAGAACATGACCGGCAGGAAGCTGAAGGCGAAGGAGCCGACTTTGCTCATCCAGATAAAGATCGCCTGCAGCAGCGGCATATCCAGCCATGGCAGCAGCGTCAGTACATCGTGGCTGCTTAACGAGCTGCCGATCCCCAGCATGATCCCGCAAAACGAGAGCAACGCCACGGGCAGCATGAAGGTTTTTCCCAGCTGCTGGAAAAATTCCCATAAGGTGATTTTTGGTGCTGTTTTCGCCGTCATAGCACGGTTCCTGATTCATAAGTGGTCGGGAAGAACTAACGCCACGGCAAGATAAAACGTTTTACCACTTTTTAGTGCGATAAAAATCACATATTCAAGCGATAATAACGTTTATAAAGATCGCACAATGATAAAACGATTTATCGACAGGCAAGGGAGTCAGCCAGCAGGTTATGGCAATCGCAAAAAAGATCACCATCAATGATGTGGCGCTGGCTGCCGGCGTCTCCGTGAGTACCGTTTCACTGGTACTGAGCGGTAAAGGGCGTATCTCCAGCGCCACCGGCGAGCGGGTTAATCAGGCTATCGAACAGCTGGGATTTGTGCGCAACCGTCAGGCGGCCTCGCTGCGCGGTGGGCAAAGCGGGGTGATTGGCCTTATCGTCAGCGACCTGTCAAAACCGTTTTACGCTGAATTAACCGCCGGCCTCACCGATGCGCTGGAGAGGCAGGGGAAAATGGTATTTCTCACCCAGGGAGGACGCAGCGGCGAGAAGATGGCCCAGCGGTTTGATACCCTCGCGGCGCAGGGTGTCGACGGGGTGATTATCGCCGGGGCGATCGACCGCGGGAGCGAGCTGCGCGAGCGGGCGGCGGAGGCGGGGGTGCCGCTGGTGTTCGCTTCCCGCGCCAGCTACCTTGATGATGTCGACCTGATCCGCCCGGACAACATGCAGGCGGCACAGCTGGTGACCGAGCATCTGATCCGCCGCGGCCATCAGCGGATTGCCTGGCTTGGCGGGCAGAGCTCGTCGCTGACGCGCGCCGAGCGGGTCGGCGGTTATTGCGCCACGTTGCTGAAATACGGTCTGCCGTTTCACAGCGAATGGGTGCTGGAGTGCGAGTCCAGCCAGAAGCAGGCGGCGGAGGCGATGGCGGGGCTGTTGCGCCAGAATCCGACCATCACTGCGGTGCTGTGTTACAACAACGTGGTGGCGACCGGCGCATGGTTCGGTCTGCTAAGGGCTGGAAGGCAGAGCGGGGAGGATGGCGTCGAGAGTTACTTTGAACAGCGGGTGGCGCTGGCGGCATTTGCCGATGTGCCGGAGGCGGCGCTTGATGACCTGCCGCTCACCTGGGTGACCACCCCGGCGCGCGAGATGGGGAAAACGCTGGCCGATTCAATGCTGCGGCGGCTGGAAGAGGGGACCGGCGAGGCGCGAAACCAGATAATGCCCCCGCGGCTGGTGACGCGAAAATGACGGAGACGGCGCGCGATGGCCGTCTCCTGAACCGATAAGTTACGGCTGCGGGGCCGCGTCGTCCTGCTGAGGAGCGGCGTCATCCTGCTGCGGCTGGCCCTCCTGCGGCGCGCTGTCCGGCAGCGAAGGCGCTTCCAGACCAAACATCGCGGCAAAATCCTGCAGCGGCATTTTCTGTCCGTTCAGCGTCACCTGGCCGTTCGCGTACTGCAGACTGCTGCTGATGGCGTTATCTTCCATGGTGGTGATGCGGAACATCTGGCCCATCGCTGCCAGGCCTTTGACCTGCTGTTCGGCGAGTTTGGCGGCATCGGCCGGTTGATAACCTTCCAGACCGGCGATTTTCGTCATAAACTCCGTCGCCATATCCACCGGGATCACCACCTTGCCGTCAAGAGACTGCACCACGCGATCCAGGCTGTCCGCCAGGGTCTGCGGCGGGGTGGTCACCTGGGCCGGGTCCTTCAGCAGAACCGACAGATTCAGCGTGCTTTCGCCTTTGGCGTTGCGCCAGCTCAGCGGAGAGATAGTCACCGACGGGTTGCCTTTAAGCAGGATCGGCAGCGCATTGAACAGGGTTTCGGTTAACGCCTGCTGGTACAGCTCCGGATTCTGCGCCAGCTCCGGTTTCGCCAGCAGCGCCTGAGACTGCGCGCTGTACTGCTGACTAAACTGGTGCCACGCCTGACCATCGACATTATCCACTTTTAGCGTCAGTTTGCCGCTGCCCATATCCTGCCCCTGCAGCTTGAGGCTGTTGACGGTGTAGTTCACCTGGCTGTTCACGCCTTTGCCGTCCTGGGTCAGCGTGGAGCCGCCGTCCAGCGCCATGCCGTCGATCAGCGCCAGCTCTTTGCCTTCGACGCTGATGGCCAGTTTATCGAGGGTCATTTTTTGCTGGCCGATGCGTTCGTTGAAGCTGGCCAGCTCGGTGGCGCCGTCGGTGGTCAGGTTGACGAAGCGCAGCTGTACCTTCTGGTTATATTCGTTGAGGGCATCGATCTGACCGCTACCGGCCTGGCCCTTCAGGCTGATGTTTTTACCGTCGCGGTCGGCCTCGAGCTGGAACTGACCGCCGCTGAAGGTGACTTTTTCATCCCCTTTGGCGTAGTCGAGGGCATTGAGGATGATAGCCGACTGGCTGTCGCCGCTGTAGGCAATGCGCGTATCGACGGTAAAGGGGGAGCTGCCTTTGGCTATCTCGAACAGCGCCTGGCTGGCGTCGTTTTTCACCAGTGTGGTGTGGACCGACGCCATCGCCGGGGCCAGATTGAAGGCTTTTAACGAGGCCAGCGGGAAGGGGCCGTGATCGACCACTTCGTCCAGCACCACGCTCTGCCCGGCGGCCAGCCAGCCGTTAGCCTGACCGGCGACTGGCTTCACCACCAGCTGCAGGTGGCTGCTGAACAGCCCGCGCTGGTAATTCTGATAGCTCAGCTCCAGACCTGACTCCGGCGCGCTGCTGCGCAGCTGGGCGTTGGCCTGCTGCACCATATCGGCGATCCGGCCTTCCAGTTGTTTGCCGGTGAACCAGGCGCCGCCTGTCCATACCACGCCCAGCGCCACGATGATTCCTGCTGCGACCAGCGATTTTTTCATAGCATTTGTCCATAAATGAAGCCAGGCGGAGAGACCGCCTGGCTGAGTTGTCACGATCAGTAAGCGCGACCTGAAAGGTCAGCCACTTACTGGAGCTTATTGAATACGCGCGCCACGCGACCGTGGCCGGTGACCTGCACCGGTGATTCACTGGCGGCCACGAAAGCTGACTCGCCCGGCTTGAGGGTCAGGCTCTGTTCACCTTTGTGCAGCACGGCTTCGCCGTCAACACAGAACACGATCGCCGCGCTCGCCTGGGCCAGATCGCTGGCCTCGGCGGAGAGGTCGTGCAGCGAGAAGGCAAAATCTTCCACCGGGATCGGGAAGTCCAGCTCCGCGCCGTGGCGCTGCGGCTGGGTCAGCAGCTCAGCCGCCGGTTTGGCTTCGAACTTGACGTTAGCGACCAGCTCAGGGATATCAATGTATTTCGGCGTCAGGCCAGCGCGCAGTACGTTATCTGAGTTGGCCATCACCTCCAGCGCCACCCCCTGCAGATAGGCGTGCGGCGTTTCAGCAAACAGGAACATCGCTTCGCCTGGGTTCAGCTTCACCACGTTCAGCAGTAGCGGGGAGAAAAGGCCGCTGTCGTCCGGATAGAATTCCGCGATCAGGCGGATAGTCTGCCACGGTTCGCCCTGTTCACGGGCCAGTACCTCGCGCAGCACCTGCAGCGCCTGGGCCTTTTCCGCACCCTGCATATTCAACAGGCTGGCAAACAGCTGGCTCAGGTGCGTCGCGTCCGGCTGCTGCAGGAACGCGCCGATGGCCGGGTGCGCGGCGGCTACCGGCTGCAGCAGGCTGACAATCTCGCTGAACTCGCGGAAGGCGTTCATCGCCAGGAACGGCGTCAGGGCGAAGACCAGCTCCGGCTTGTGGTTCGGATCTTTGTAGTTGCGCTCGGCGGCGGAGAGCGGGATGCCGGCGGCGTTCTCGCGGGCGAAACCTTCTTCGGACGCCTGCTTGTTGGGATGAACCTGAATGGAAAGCGGTTGAGCGGCGCACAGGACTTTAAACAGGAACGGCAGCTCGCCGAAGCGTTGTGCTACCTTGTCGCCGAGCAGGGCGGCTTTATCCGCGTCAATCACCTCGCGCAGCGAACGCGGCTGGCCGTCGGCCGCCAGGATCTGCGAGCTGCTTTTCGGATGCGCCCCCATCCACAGCTCGGCCATTGGCAGGTTGTCCGGGTTGGCGATGCCATACAGCTCGGTTAAGGCGGTGTGACTTCCCCAGGCGTAGTTCTGTACGGCGTTGATCAGCTTTTGCATTCTCATTCCCTGTATCAATCAAAGTAAATTATCGCCCTATTAAACCAGCAAACCGTGGAGAAGCAACTGCTGAAAGAAAAAGTCGTCCCTGTCTCAGTTTTTGTTAAAAAATTGTGTAAGATTGATCGACTCGCTTTTCTACAGGCACATGGAGTCCCTGCCTGAAACATAATCAGCCAAAGCAGTAAGTGAGAGTACAATGTCGAATAAACCGTTTGTTTACCAGGATCCTTTTCCCCTCAAAAAGGATGACACCGAGTATTATCTCCTCAGCAGTGATTACGTCTCCGTCGCCGAATTCGCCGGCCAGGAAGTGCTAAAAGTTGACCCTCAGGCGCTGACCCTTCTGGCGCAGCATGCCTTCCACGACGCCTCCTTTATGCTTCGCCCGGCGCATCAGCAGCAGGTGGCGGATATCCTTAACGACCCGGAAGCCAGCGAAAACGACAAATACGTCGCGCTGCAGTTCCTGCGCAACTCTGATATCGCCGCCAAAGGCATTCTGCCCACCTGCCAGGATACCGGCACTGCCATCATCATGGGTAAAAAAGGCCAGCGCGTATGGACCGGCGGGGGCGATGAGGCCGCGCTGGCGCAGGGGGTGTACAACACCTATATCCAGGACAACCTGCGCTACTCGCAGAACGCGCCGCTGGATATGTATAAAGAGGTCAACACCGGCACCAACCTGCCAGCGCAGATCGACCTCTATGCTACCGATGGCGATGAGTATAAATTCCTCTGCATCGCCAAGGGCGGCGGCTCGGCGAACAAAACCTATCTGTACCAGGAAACCAAAGCGCTGATCACCCCGGCGAAGCTGAAAAACTACCTCGTCGAGAAGATGCGCACCCTCGGGACTGCCGCCTGTCCGCCGTACCATATCGCCTTTGTGATCGGAGGCACCTCGGCGGAAGCGACGCTGAAGACCGTCAAGCTGGCGTCCACTAAATACTACGACGGCCTGCCGACGGAAGGTAACGAACATGGTCAGGCGTTCCGCGATGTGCAGCTGGAGCAGGAGCTGTTGCTGGAGGCGCAAAACCTTGGCCTCGGCGCGCAGTTCGGCGGGAAATACTTCGCCCACGATATACGCGTGATCCGTCTGCCGCGTCACGGCGCGTCCTGCCCGGTAGGGATGGGGGTTTCCTGTTCCGCCGACCGCAACATCAAAGCCAAAATCAACCGCGACGGCATCTGGATCGAGAAGCTGGAGAGCAACCCGGGGAAATATATCCCTGAGCATCTGCGTCAGGCCGGGGAAGGCGAAGCGGTGAAGGTGAACCTTAACCAGCCGATGAGCGAGATCCTGGCGCTGCTGTCGCAGTATCCGGTGTCCACCCGCCTGTCGCTGAGCGGTACTATCATCGTCGCCCGCGATATCGCCCACGCCAAGCTGAAAGAGCTTATCGATAATGGCGAAGCGCTGCCCCAGTACGTCAAAGACCATCCGATCTACTACGCGGGGCCGGCCAAGACGCCGGACGGTTACGCCTCCGGCTCTCTGGGACCGACCACCGCAGGCCGCATGGATTCTTACGTCGACCTGCTGCAGTCGCACGGCGCGAGCAAAATCATGCTGGCGAAGGGTAACCGCAGCCAGCAGGTGACCGACGCCTGCCACAAACACGGCGGCTTCTACCTCGGCAGCATCGGCGGCCCGGCGGCGGTGCTGGCCCAGCAGAGCATCCGCAGCCTGGAATGTGTGGCCTATCCGGAGCTGGGGATGGAGGCTATCTGGAAAATCGAAGTGGAAGATTTCCCGGCGTTTATCCTCGTCGATGACAAAGGCAACGACTTCTTCCAGCAGATCCAGACCTCGCAGTGCTCGCGCTGCGTGAAGTAACCCACGCCGCCCTCCGGGGCGGCTCTGGCCGATGACAAACCGGTTTTCGTCATTGTGATCGCCTTTCTGCCGGTGACGGCTTTCGCCTTACCCGGTCTACGAAAAACAGCAATATCAAATAGTTACGCACTTCTCTGTAGGCCCGCGCAAGCGCAGCGCCGCCGGGCAAGCCCGACGATTGCATTTTGTCAGCGGTCCGGGCCGCCCTCCGCGGCGGCTTTTTTATGCCGCTTAGCGGCACGAACCACTAAAACAACTTATTAATCTGGCCAATACTTAATCTTTTGAGCAGGTGAGCTTTGTCGCTATGACGCACATTCCATCCAAGGAGAAAGTAATGACAACGCATCGCAGTGAAAAAGATTCGATGGGCGCTATCGACGTCCCGGCGGATAAACTCTGGGGCGCCCAGACCCAGCGCTCGCTGGAACATTTCCGCATCTCAAGCGAAAAAATGCCCGGGGAGCTGATATACGCCCTGGCGCTGACCAAACGGGCGGCGGCAAAGGTTAATCAGGATCTCGGGCTGTTGACGGCGGAGAAAGCCGGGGCGATCGTCGCTGCCGCTGACGAAGTCCTGGCCGGAAAGCGCGCGCAGGAGTTTCCGCTGGCTATCTGGCAGACCGGCTCTGGCACCCAAAGCAATATGAACATGAACGAGGTGCTGGCTAACCGCGCCAGTGAACTGCTTGGCGGTGAGCGGGGGATGGGGCGAAAAATTCATCCCAATGACGATGTGAATAAAAGCCAGAGCTCAAATGACGTGTTCCCCACCGCCATGCACGTTGCGGCGCTGATTGCCCTGCGGGAAAAACTGATCCCATCGCTGCAGGGGCTGCGGGCGACGCTCAACGACAAAGCGGTGGCCTTCAGGGATATCGTCAAGATCGGCCGCACCCATCTGCAGGACGCCACGCCGCTCACCTTAGGCCAGGAGATCTCCGGCTGGGTGGCGATGCTGGACCATAGCCTGAAGCATGTTGAAGCCAGTCAGCCGCATCTTGCCGAGCTGGCGCTGGGCGGGACGGCGGTAGGAACCGGCCTGAATACCCATCCGGAATACGCCGTACGGGTGGCGGCCGAGCTGGCGTCGCTCAGCGGACAGCCATTTGTCACCGCGCCGAATAAGTTTGAGGCGCTGGCCACTGTCGATGCCCTGGTCCATGCCCACGGTGCGCTGAAAGGCCTGGCGGCGTCGCTGATGAAAATCGCTAACGATGTCCGCTGGCTGGCCTCCGGCCCGCGCTGCGGTATTGGCGAAATCGCCATCCCGGAAAACGAACCGGGTTCCTCCATCATGCCGGGTAAGGTCAATCCAACCCAGTGCGAAGCGTTGACCATGGTCTGCTGTCAGGTGATGGGCAATGACGTGGCGGTGAATATCGGTGGCGCCTCGGGCAACTTTGAGCTTAACGTCTATCGCCCGATGGTCATTCATAATTTCCTGCAGTCGGTGCGTCTGCTGGCGGACGGCATGGCGAGCTTTAACGAGCACTGTGCGGTGGGTATCGAGCCGAATCGCGAGCGGATCAGCCAGTTGCTCAATGAGTCGCTGATGCTGGTCACTGCGCTGAATACCCATATCGGCTACGATAAAGCGGCAGAAATTGCTAAAAAAGCCCACCACGAGGGGCTGACCCTGAAGGCCTCGGCGCTGGCGCTGGGCTACCTGACGGAAGCCGAATTCGACAGCTGGGTGCGCCCGGAGGAGATGGTCGGCAGTCTGGCTACTCGCTAGCCAGCCAGAGGTGCAGGCGCGGGATCAGTAATCTCAGCGACTGCGCCTCCGGTTTGTAGCGATACTGCACATTGTCGGCATCGTAGTTCAGCAGCTCGCCAATATCCGGCACGCTCACCCCCTGGCTGCCGGAAATCAGGGCAATCAGCGGGCTGGGGCAGGCGTACTGTATCTGTTTCTGCTCGCTGGCGTACCAGACGCGGGCGATCGGCTGCACTTTCACCGGCCGTTTGATCTTCAGCCGCGCCCTCTGCGGCAGGGCGGCGATGTCCTGATACTCCCTTTCAAGCTTGCTCTGCCACTGTTCACGGGTCCACGGCGGTACCGCCCGCGGCGATTGCAGGCTTTTCTCCAGCATCATCAACACCTGATCGCGGGTCAGGTTTTTAATCACGTGCTTATTGGCCCAGCCGAAGCGGATGGTGCTGGGGTCGACAAGGGGCGTCAGCGTGCGATAGGCGCTAAGGGTAATTAAGCCCGGCAGGTGGCGATGCACCCATTCAAAACGGGCAGTGGAGGGCAGGCCGGAGTCGACGGTGACGATTTTCTCGAAGGTGGCCTTTAGGGCATTGATATGCTGAATGCGCGCCAGCAGATCCTGTTGCTCCGCAGCGGTGACCTGCAGGCAGATAGCGCCCGGCAGGCGAACGGCGGCCTTGCTGCTGCGGGTTTCCGACTGCTGCTGGATAAACAGATGGCTGTAGTGGCGTAGCGCGAGCGCCAGGGCCGCCTTGCCGATGTGCTGTACCACCGGAATGGTGGCCAGCGGATCGTGCTCGGCATCCTTACTGACCGCCGGCAGTTCAAATACCCGGCCCGCCAGCAGCCGACAGTCACTTAACGCCTGCCGGAGCGCCTGCAGCTCCAGCTCGATCTGGCGAAAGGTATCATTCAGACGTTCAACGAGGTCGTAGCTGGCCATGATCATTACCTTAGTTACAACATACTATTGGATTTTTGCAGCATACCTAGCGCGCGGCTTCTGCGCAAGTTTTCTTCAGGCAGAGGTAAAATCAGGCAGCTGATGATAGACCGGCCAGCTAAAGCAGAAGCGGGCGCCGCCGAGAGGGCTGGCCTCGCAGCGCACGTCGCCGCCCATTGCCTGGGCGATACTGTGGACAATCGCCAGGCCGAGGCCGCATCCACCGGTCGCCCGGTCCCTGCTGGGATCAAGCCGGACAAAGGGCTCAAACACCCGCTCGCGCTCCTCGGGGGCGATTCCCGGACCGTCATCATCAACCTGCAACGACGCGCGTGAACCTTGCAGGGTCAGGCTGACCGCCACCTGCTGGGAACTGTAGCGCAGGGCGTTATTCACCAGATTATCCAGTACCCGCTCCATCAGCCGCATATCCAGCGCGCCGTAGTTACCCTGGGTCAGCGTCGCCAGAGCGACCTCGCGCTGTGGGTTGACCATCTGAATATCCTCGACATGGTCACTGATCCAGGCGGGAAAATCGGGGGTGGTCAGGCTGAGCTCCGTCTGCGGGCGGTCAAGGCGGGCGTAGGTCAGGAGTTCTTCAATCAGCGCTTCCAGCTGACCGATATCGCGATTCAGCGCCTGCGATTCCGCTTCGGTGAGGTTTTCGCTCATCTCCAGACGATAGCGCAGTCGCACCAGCGGCGTTCTCAGCTCATGGGCGATACCGTCAATCAGCTGCTTTTTGCTGGCAATAAGTGCATTGATGTTATCGGCCATCTGGTTGAAGGCCACCCCGAGACGTTCGAAGCTGGACATACTGTCGAAGTGAATGCGCTCCGTGAGGTGGCCTTCGCCAAAGCGCTGAGCAGCGGTCTCAATGCGCAACATGTCCTGCCAGTGCGGACGCATCCAGATAAACACCGGAAAGGCCAGCGAGATGGCGATAAACGCCATCAGCGCCACGTCCAGCAGGCGCATTTCATGCAGAAAATAGAGATAGGGCACCGGGCCCACCGACAGCACATAATGGCTGCGGGGAATGCGCTGAATAAAGGTGTACTGATCGTCGAGGGCGACAATATCGCCGGCGCGCAGGTGCTGCAGGGAACTCTCCGAGAGCTTAAATTTGCTCATTGGCTCGATGTGCAGATCGAACGACAAATTCAGGTCCAGCTCTTTAAGGGTTTTGCTCCAGTCGCGCGGCGGAATTTCCCGCAGCTCGCTGCGCATCAGATACAGCGAGCTTTTCATCAGATCGTCAAGCGACTGCCGTCCGGCGCGCTCCGCGGTAAATTTATAGACCAGGCCGACCAGCATGGTCATCACCAGAAAGCAGACGAAGAGCAGAAGATAGAACTGCACGAACAGCTTTTTCATTACATTACCGCGTATTCAAATGAGGACCTGTCTGGTGCCCCGGGACCATCTGCCCGGCGGGGCGGAAACGTCATGGGTTTATCTGGGCGAGCCGAGACCCGCGCGGGAATAACCGATACGCTATCAAAGCAGGGTTTATGCCCCCTGACAATAGCTAGCCGGGAGCGCACTGTCGTTTAATATGTGACAGTGTCACTCATCGTGAGTTTACGTCGATATCAGGCCAGTAGTGTGCCTAACGTATTCAGTACGTCGATGGATGCGCTACTCGCGATAGTAGGGGATATCGACCGGATAGAGGGTCGTCAGACTCAGCAGCCGACAGCGCACCAGCTTTTCCGTTTCGGCATACCAGTAAGCAAACTCGCCGGTAGTCTGGTGGTAAATCATCTGATCGAGGTTGGCAAAGGGGATGACCAGCAGTGGCCCCTGGCGCACGTGGCCGCCGCCGGTTTCAAAGTGATGCTGCCCCCAGGATTGCTGGGTATGTTCATAGCGGTGAAGGATCACCTCGATTTGCCCGCGCTGCGGACAGAGGAGTCGAATATCGGCGTTGTCGAGGGAAAAAGCCCAGCCAGAGAGTGACGTGAAGAGTGAAAGTGCCAAAAGTACAACGTATTTCATCATGCAAAAGTCCTGTGTTTTCAGGCTTTATGCCACCGCGAACACGCTAAGTTATTGAGCACAATCATATTGAGGAATGATATGACGGGGATCTGTACGATTAAACATATTGATTTGATCAATAGGATAAATCGGTGGCGGTCCGCCAGCGTGACGGCCGGGTAAAACACGATACGCTTGCCGCCCGAGAGCAGACAGCGAAGATGGCCCCTTTCGGGGCCGCAGAAGAATGTTTAATTGTCCCAGGCGTGCGGGGCGAACAGGTAGCCTTTGTTGCGTACCGTCTTAATTCGGTAAGGCTCAGTGGCGTTGTCGAGCAGTTTTTTGCGCAGGCGGGAGATGGCCACGTCGACGCTGCGATCCATTCCGTCATAGGTTACGCCGCGTAGATTTTTCAGCAGTGCGTCGCGGTCCATAATCTGCCCGGCGTGAGTGGCCAGCTCCCACAGCAGATCGAAATCAGCTGTCGACAGGGCGACGTTTTCCCCACCGAGCAGCACCTGGCGATTAACCGGGTCAATGGTCAACGAACCAAAGGAGATGGTTTTGTGCGGGGTGAGCGCCGAGGGGGGGGCGCCGGCCCCAGCTGGGGCAATATGCTGGCGCAAATGTAAACGCAGCCGGGCCAGGAGAACCGCTGGCGGCGTGGTTTTCAGGATATAATCGCTGGCGCCCATCTCGAGGGAGAGAATATGGTTCATGTCGCTGTCGAGCGAGGTCAGCAGGACAATCGGCCCCTGCCATTGCCCGCGCAGGTCGCGGCAGAGCGTCATCCCGTCTTTGCCGGGTAGCATAATGTCCAGCAGCACGAGGTCCGGTTTTTCCCGGGCGATCACCTCCTCTGCGCGGTCGCCGCGAGGCTCGACCACCACATCCATATCGTGCTTGCCGAGATAAGCGGCGATCAACGCGCCTACCTCAGGGTCATCCTCAACAAAAACGATTTTATTCATGTCTATCGCACATCAGTAAAAGAAGTAACATACACCGCGCTTATTTTACCCGCCATTACTCTTTTATAAACAGCGCTAAATCCGCTATGCTGCGCTAACTTATTGATTCACTGTTAAGGCATAAGGATATGGGGCTGTTAATCAAAGCGCTGCTGGGTGCGCTGGTGGTGGTGCTGATTGGCGTGCTGGCGAAAACCAAAAACTACGCTATCGCCGGCCTGATCCCGCTGTTTCCCACCTTTGCGCTGATCGCCCACTATATCGTCGCCAGCGAACGGGGGATTGAAGCCTTGCGCGCGACCATCGTGTTCGGTATGTGGTCGATTATTCCCTATTTTATCTATCTGCTGTCACTGTGGTATTTCACCGGGATCATGCGCCTGCCGTTGGCGCTGGCAGGCGCGGTGGGATGCTGGGGGCTGTGCGCCTGGCTGTTAATCCTTGGCTGGAGCCGCTTCCACTAACGCAGCGGGCGGCCGCCGTCGACGGCGAATGAGCGGCCGGTAACGTAGCGACTGCTCAACAGGTAGTCGATAAGTTCACTAATCTCATTTTCACCTGGGGCGATTTTCATCAGCGATTTATCCAGCGCCTGCTGACGATACGCCTCGTCGTCACCCTCATTAAACATAATCAGCGACGGTGCAATGGCGTTGACCTTAACCTCTGGCGCCAGCTTGCGGGCGAAGGAGCGGGTCATGTTATCCAGTGCGGCTTTGCTGGCGGCGTAGGCGATATGTTTGTCGCTGCCGCGCTCTACCACATAATCGGTGATATGGATAATGTCGCTGGCGGCATGACCGTGGCCGCGCAGCAACGCCTCCAGCGCGTGGTTGAGCAGATAGGGAGCGTGGACGTGGATCTGCATCATGCGGTTGATGACGGTGCTCAGCGGGACGCCCGGCTTTTCCGCCATCCAGTCGCTGGCGTTATGGATGATGGCGCGCAGGCCGCTGGTATGCGATTTGACCGCTTCGGCGAAGGTGAGTATGCCGTCATCGCTGCTGAAATCGGCCTGCAGACAGAGGGCGCCCGCTTCGCGCAGGCCGTCAATCGCCGGATAGGGCGTGCGATAGCTGACGATGACGGGCTGGTGCTGCTGCAGAAAATGGTGTGCCAGAGCGAGGCCGATGCGGCGGCCTGCTCCGGTGATCAGAATCGGGCGGGGCTGTTGTTCAGCCATGGGTATCTCCTATGCATTCTGCGGCAGGGCGACCGCTTACCCCACCAGCATCCACGTTGCCGGCACAGCGGCAACCAGCAATAAACCAATTAGCGCCACTTCGCGGCGTTTGAGCGAACGATCGTGCTGGTGCGTACGTCGGGCGTACAAAAAGACCAGAAGACCCGGAGCGTAAAGTACCACCGACAACAGCAAATGCACAGGTCCCGACGCGTATAATAACCATAAGCCATAAATGCAGGCACCGATAGCCACTGCTTTGTGCAGTAGGCGTGTGGCGATTTTCAGCAAAAAGGCGCCGACCAGCAGATAGGGGACGAGGATCATCTCTGAGGCAATAGTCAGCAGGGTGCCGTAGTCTGACCCGGTCAGCCAGATGAGCACCAGCGACAGCTGAACGCTGATATTGGTCAGCCACAATGAGGCGGACGGGGCGTTGTTGCTATTCTGACGGGCAAACAGTCGCGGGAAGGCTTTGTGCGTAGCGGCGAGGAAAGGCACTTCCGCGGCCATAATCGTCCAGCTCAGATAGGCGCCGCACACCGAGACGATAAGCCCGGCGGCAATCACGATCTCCCCCCACGACCCCATCAGCCTGACCATCAGTCCCGCCATCGACGGGTTACGCATTTCAGCCAGTTCGCTGCGCGGCACGACGCCCAGCGACAGCAGGGTGACCAGCAGGTAAACCGCGAGGGCGGACAGCACCGCCAGCAAGGTCGCACGGCCAACGTCGCGCTTGTGCCGCGCGCGGGCGGACACCACCACCGCCCCCTCCACGCCGATAAACACCCACAGGGTGATCAGCATGGTATTTTTCACCTGCTCCCACACCGGTACGCCCAGCGCCAGGCCGCTGAAATCGAGGCGGAACGTATCCAGCTGGAAGGCCAGCGCGGCAAGCGCGATAAACGCGCCCAGCGGCAGGAGTTTAGCGAGGGTGGCCACCAGGTTAATGCCCGCCGCCGTCTGGACGCCGCGCAGGACCAGAAAGTGGACGACCCACAGCAGACCCGACGCGCCGACGATGGACTGCCAGGTATTACCATCGCCAAACAGCCGCAGCTCAGGGGTATCGGTGAAAAAACTGAGCGCCGAAAAGACGATGACCAGATAGGAGACGTTGGCGACCACCGCGCACAGCCAGTATCCCCAGGCGGAACAGAAGCCGATCAGCTCGCCGAACCCTTCGCGAGCGTAGGTGAAGATCCCGCCGTCAAGGTCGGGGCGAATACGGGTCAACAGCAGCATGGCGAAAGCGAGAAACAGGATCCCGACGCCAGTGATCGCCCAGCCGATGAGCAGAGCGGAGGGGCTGGCCACGGCAGCCATATTTTGCGGCAAACTGAATACGCCAGCGCCGAGCATTGAGCTAAGGACCAGGGCGGTCAGGGCGCTCAGGCCCAGTTTCTTTTCCATTGCATTCCCGAGGTGAAAACGGCTGTTCCAGAATATTTATTTTGCGAAATCGCATAAAAATGGAGGATTGCGCTAAGGCGCGGGATTTTACGGAGTGTCCGGGGGCCATGCAATGGCGGGGGATGAAAAAAAATGAAAAGGCGGCAATGCGCCGCCTTTTTAGCCAGTCAGCAGCGATTATTTGTACAGATCGGCGCTGATGGTGATATTGCCGCCGCGTTCCTGCCACTGGCGAGTAATGTGGTAGTACTTCGCGCCTTTCTTCGCCGCACGTTTCGCCGTCTGATAGGAGATCTCGGTCATGTTGCCGTAGTTGCCGGTGAACTGAATGTTATCGAACGGCACCATTTGCGCCGCGGTGACTTTGTTCACTTCTTCCACTTTAGTGCCGTCCGGCAAGGTGACAGTGTAACGCCCGCCTTTGGAGGACTGCGTTTCGAAGAATCGGCCTACGCCGGTACCTGAACCCACCGCAGCAGTGGTGGCGACGCCAGGGATTTCCACGTTTTTCGCCGCTTCGCCGCCTTTGGCCAGCGCTGCGCGGCCCGCTTCAGAGTCAGCCGGGATAGCATCCGGGCTCTGCAGCACGCGTTTTTCCGCATCTTTTTTGTAGATATAGGCGGTAATGCGCTGGTTGCCGCCCTGGTTGGCGTCCACCTGGCGCACGATAAAGAACGCATAGGCACCTTTTGCTTTTGCCGCTTTGGTGATGGCATCGTTCACTTCCGGCTGGCTGCGATAGAAGCCCTGAACGGTGACAGTGTCGTAGGGCATCAGCTCAACGGCCTGATCTTTTGGCAGCTCCATCACGCCATTAATGATGCGATTCTTCGGCGCCTCTGCTTTCGGCGCATCCTCTTTATAGAGGTCTGCTGTGACGCGCCAGTTGCCGCCATTGCCGTAGTCTGACGTGTCGACAACATAGAATGAGGCCGCGCCGTCTTTGTCGGCTTTGCGCGATACTGCCTGCACGGCGTCGCCGATGGCGTTAAAGCGGCCGGTGACGACAACGCGATCGTAGGGCTTCAGCGCAGCCGCCTGCTCCGGGGTCAACTCGGTCGCTGCATGGGCAGACAACGCGGCGGTTGTCAGGAGAGCAGACGCCAGGAGGGTGTTTTTAAGCTTCATAAAAATAATCCTTTGCCTTGCGCAAACCATATACTGGTGTTGTTGTTGACTGAAAACATTTGATTATTGCATTTAATCGCCGTGACTGTCTGCGTCATTTTTTGCATGCCGCCCAAATCGTATACTACGGAAAGATAACATTTTTCGATATGTTGAAAAAACAGCCGCTTGACGAGCAAAAACGATAATCAATACCACTTTTATTAGTTAATGTAATGTTAATACAATGATCTCAATGGCGATAAATGGCGTTTTATGCCGCCGGACAAGCGGATTATCAGGCCTGAAAGGCATATTCAGGTAAATATTGCTGCCCGGAACCATCTGTGCTGACAATAAGCAATAAAATCAAAAATTGTGTTTTATCGTTGTAGATCACAATCGGTATTTTCAGTAGGTTATAAAAAGTTTGTTACTGTTTCATTTTGCAGTCAGCGAAAGACGGCGAGGACGTTGTCGCGGTCTTGTCGTTGTTGGTCAGAAAAGTAAACCATCATCAAAAACCGATGGAAGGGAAAACTATGCGTATTGGTGTACCACAAGAGAGGCTAGCCCAGGAGACCCGGGCCGCCGCCACGCCGAAGACCGTTGAGCAACTGCTCAAACTCGGCTTTAGCGTCGCGGTCGAAAGCGGCGCCGGGAAACTGGCCAGCTTTGACGACGAGGCCTTTGTCCAGGCTGGGGCTGAAATCGTGACCGGCAACGAGGTGTGGCAGTCTGATGTCATCCTCAAGGTCAATGCCCCGAATGACGATGAAATTGCTTTGCTGAATCCGGGAACCACGCTGATAAGTTTTATCTGGCCGGCGCAAAACCCGCAGCTGATGGAAAAACTGGCGGCCCGCAATATCAATGTCATGGCGATGGATTCCGTGCCGCGTATTTCCCGCGCCCAGTCGCTGGATGCGCTCAGCTCAATGGCTAACATTGCCGGCTATCGTGCTATCGTTGAAGCGGCGCATGAATTTGGCCGTTTCTTTACCGGGCAGATTACCGCCGCCGGTAAAGTTCCCCCTGCCAAGGTGATGGTCATTGGCGCCGGGGTGGCCGGTCTCGCGGCAATAGGCGCTGCCAACAGCCTGGGCGCTATCGTCCGTGCTTTCGATACCCGTCCGGAAGTGAAGGAGCAGGTGCAGAGTATGGGCGCCGAGTTCCTCGAGCTGGACTTCAAAGAGGAGGCGGGCAGCGGCGACGGTTACGCTAAGGTCATGTCCGAGGCGTTTATCAAGGCCGAAATGGCGCTGTTCGCCGCCCAGGCGAAAGATGTCGATATCATCGTCACCACGGCGTTAATCCCGGGCAAACCGGCGCCGAAGCTGATCACCCGCGAGATGGTTGATTCCATGAAAGCGGGCAGCGTGGTGGTCGATCTCGCTTCGCAAAACGGCGGTAACTGTGAGTACACCGTGCCGGGCGAAGTGGTGACCACCGCCAATGGCGTGAAAATCATTGGCTATACCGACCTGCCGGGCCGTTTACCGACCCAGTCCTCGCAGCTCTACGGCACCAACCTGGTCAACCTGCTGAAGCTGCTGTGCAAAGAGAAAGACGGCAATATCGTTATCGATTTCGATGACGTGGTAGTGCGCGGTGTGACCGTGGTGCGCGAAGGCGAAATCACCTGGCCGGCGCCGCCGATTCAGGTCTCCGCTCAGCCGCAGGCCGCGGCGAAAAAAGTGGAAGCGCCGAAAGAAGCGGTGAAACCGGCGTCGCCGTGGCGCAAATATGCGCTGATGGCGCTGGTGATTATCCTCTTTGGCTGGCTGGCCAACGTGGCGCCAAAAGAGTTCCTCGGCCATTTCACCGTCTTCGCCCTGGCCTGTGTGGTCGGGTACTACGTGGTGTGGAACGTCTCCCACGCGCTGCATACGCCGCTGATGTCGGTGACGAACGCCATTTCGGGGATTATCGTTGTTGGTGCGTTGTTGCAGATAGGCCACGGTGGCTGGGTCAGCTTCCTGAGCTTTATCGCGGTGCTGATCGCCAGCATTAATATTTTCGGTGGTTTTACCGTGACTCAGCGCATGCTGAAAATGTTTCGCAAAGGATAAGGGGTAGCACATGTCTGGTGGATTAGTTACAGCTGCATACATTGTTGCTGCAATCCTGTTTATTTTCAGCCTGGCGGGACTGTCGAAACACGAAACGTCGCAGCAGGGCAACTATTTCGGTATCGCCGGGATGGCTATCGCCCTGATCGCCACAATTCTGGGGCCGGACGCCGGCAACGTCGGCTGGATTATTCTCGCGATGGTGATCGGCGGGGCGATCGGTATTCGTCTGGCGAAGAAGGTCGAGATGACCGAGATGCCGGAGCTGGTGGCTATCCTGCACAGCTTCGTGGGCCTGGCGGCGGTGCTGGTTGGTTTTAACAGCTACCTGCAGCATGAAACCGGGATGGAGCAGATTTTGGTCAATATTCATTTGACCGAAGTGTTCCTCGGCATCTTCATCGGTGCAGTGACCTTCACCGGTTCGGTGGTGGCGTTCGGTAAACTGCGCGGCAAAATTTCCTCGAAGCCGCTGATGCTGCCCAATCGCCATAAGCTGAACCTGGCGGCGCTGGTGGTCTCTTTCATTCTGATGGTGATTTTTGTTCGCGCCGACAGCACCGGCACCCAGGTCCTGTGCCTGCTGGTCATGACCGTCATCGCCCTGGCCTTTGGCTGGCACCTGGTGGCCTCTATCGGCGGCGCGGACATGCCGGTGGTGGTTTCCATGCTCAACTCCTACTCGGGCTGGGCGGCAGCGGCGGCGGGCTTTATGCTGAGCAATGACCTGCTGATCGTCACCGGCGCGCTGGTAGGCTCTTCCGGTGCGATCCTCTCTTACATTATGTGTAAGGCGATGAACCGCTCCTTTATCAGCGTGATTGCCGGCGGCTTCGGTACCGATGGTTCCTCCAGCGGTGGCGATGAAGAAGTGGGCGAGCATCGCGAGATTAGCGCGGAAGAGACCGCGGAGATGCTGAAAAATTCGCACTCGGTGATCATCACCCCGGGCTACGGTATGGCGGTGGCCCAGGCGCAGTATCCGGTGGCTGAAATTACCGAGAAGCTGCGGGCGCGCGGCATCAAGGTGCGCTTTGGCATCCACCCGGTGGCCGGGCGTCTGCCAGGACATATGAACGTCCTGCTGGCGGAAGCCAAAGTGCCTTACGACATCGTGCTGGAAATGGATGAGATCAACGACGATTTCAGCGATACCGACACCGTGCTGGTCATCGGCGCCAACGACACCGTCAACCCGGCGGCGCAGGACGATCCGAAGAGTCCTATCGCGGGTATGCCAGTGCTGGAAGTCTGGAAAGCGCAGAACGTGGTGGTCTTTAAGCGTTCGATGAACACCGGTTACGCCGGGGTACAGAACCCGCTGTTCTTTAAAGAGAACACCCATATGCTGTTCGGTGATGCGAAAGCCAGCGTCGATGCGATCCTGAAAGCGCTGTAATGTAAAATTATTGTTTTACAACCTTTGTTTATAAGCCGTCTCCTGTGAGACGGCTTTTTTATATACAAGGGGATGCCTGGAATTGTTCATAAAATAAGCGGCAAGAGGTGATATAATGTCCCGGTTCTTACATCAGACAGAGGATATTATGGATACCGAGTTAACCCCAACGCAGATGGCCATCGAATTCTTACGCCGCGACACCACCGTTATGACCCCAGCGCAGTATCTGAAAAAGCTTAAACTGCTGGAGCTGGAGTTTGCTGACCTGATGGCGCTCTCCTCGCTGGAGCTGAAAGAAGAGATCGATCTGGCCTGGCGTCTGGGTATCCACTAAGTCATTCATTCTCACTGAACAATGACGGGGCCGCGAGCGGCCCTTTTTTGTGCCTGACGGATAGCGGGCAAAAAAATCCCCCGCGAGGCGGGGGATGAGGGGCATAACAGGAACATCAGTTAATCGTCGTCGTCGTCGTCCAGTTCCACCGGCGTCTGGTAGGCTTCTGGTTTGAGCACCAGCAGATCGCAGCGCAGGTGGTCGACAACCTGTTCCGCGGTATTGCCGAGGAACGCCGCCGACAGGCCGGTTCGTCCAACGGTCCCCAGCACCACGATCCCCGCCTGCAGATGCTCGGCGAGATCCGGGATCACCTCTTCAGGCAACCCTTTTTCGACGTGTGTGAATTTCTCATCGATGCCAAACTTCTGCCGCAGCGCTTTCATCGCCAGCAGATGCTGGCCGCGAATGGCATCGTTGTAGACGCTGGGATCGAAATCCGGCAGTTCAATGGCGATATTGATTGGGGTGACCGGGTAGGCGCCGATCAGGTGCACTTCTGTGTGGTTGACTTCTTCCGCCAGCGACAGGGTTTCGCGAACCAGCTTCTCGTTGAGGGTGTTATGGTAATTCTCTTCGCTGGCGAGATTGACAGCCACCAGCGCTTTGCCGCCTTCCGGCCACGGCTGGTCTTTGACCATCCACACCGGGCAGGGGCATTTACGCAGCAGATGCCAGTCCGTCGGGGTAAAGATCACCGCTTCCAGCTTGTCGTGCTGGTGGGCCATCTTCAGCAGCAGATCGTGTTTCTCGCTAACCACTTCCTGAATAATGGCTTCAAAGGGGCGGTTGTGCCACACCACTTTCACGTCAATTGGCACACCGGATTCAAGATAGAATTTCGCCTGCTCGCGGATCCAGGCGGTACGTTGGGCAATGACGCCCTGGCGCATTGCCGTCCGCTCGTCCGGGGACAGCAGGGTGGTCATTTCATAGGAAAAATCATAGATCGGCAAAAAAGCTTTGATGCGTCCACCAATCCGTTGGTGCAGGTACACCGCTCGCCTAAGCGCCGGCTGGTCGTCCTGGTTAGGATCGATTACTACCAGCATGCTCTGATACTTCGCCATACAGGGTCTCCTTACAACTGCAGCTACCGTCAGTTAATAAAAAGATAACTCATATGGATGAATTGAAACAGGGGAGGAGCCTGGTCAGATCAACAAATCTGAAAAAATTGCCGATTCTGACCAGGTGTTGCGCAGAGATTACGCGACGTTGCGCGCCTGTCCGGCCAGCTGGGCCAGCAGATCGCTGTTTTCAATGGTGATGTATTTGCCTTTCACCGCCAGCATGCCGCTTTTCTGAAAACGACCCAGCAGACGGCTGATGGTTTCGACGGTGAGGCCGAGATAGTTGCCGATATCGCCGCGGGTCATCGTCAGACGGAACTCACGAGGAGAGAAACCGCGCTGGGCGAAACGACGAGAGAGGTTATAAATAAACGCGGCCAGCCGCTCTTCGGCATTCTTTTTGGAAAGCAGCAGGATCATATCCTGGTCGCCTTTAATCTCACCGCTCATCAGACGCATCATCTGCTGACGCAGATTCGGCATTTTTCCGGAAAGATCGTCGAGGGTTTCGAAGGGGATCTCGCAGACCATTGAGGTTTCCAGCGCCTGCGCAAAGCTCGGGTGCAGGCCGGTGCCGATGGCGTCAAAGCCTACCAAATCGCCCGCCAGATGGAAGCCGGTGATCTGCTCATCACCTTGTTCGGTGATGGTGTAGCTTTTAATGGTCCCGGAGCGAATGGCGTACAACGACTTCAGCTCATCACCGGCTTTGAACAAGGTTTGACCTTTCTGGATAGGCTTTTTCCGCTCGATAATATTATCCAGCTGATCAAGCTCATGCTCGTTCAGAGTAAAGGGGATGCAGAGCTGGCTAATGCTGCAATCCTGACAATGGATAGCACAACCGCCAGACTGAATGCGTCGAATAATTCGCTTCTCAGGGATCATATGTCTGCTCAGGCCTTAATTGATATTGGTCAATTTTAACATCTTTTTGATGAGCAGGTAAGTCTTCAGGCTCTGAAACACGTAATATCAGCAGGGTAAATCAAAACAGCCCGATATCTGATTGATTAGAAATAGGTTATTCAGCCACATTTGATTGTAAAATTACCTGAAAATTCCAGAAAAGGCATTTTCAGTCAAAGCAACAGATAGCCCTCGTGGCGCAAAAGCCACTCTTTACGCTGTACGCCGCCGGCATAGCCGGTCATGGTGCCGTTGCGCCCGATGACCCGATGGCAGGGCACCACGATACTCACCGGATTAGCGCCATTAGCGGCCCCTACGGCGCGGGCGGCGCCAGGACGACCCAGCGCTTCGGCCAGCTGGCCGTAGTGCATGACCTGGCCACAGGGGATATCGCGTAACGCCTGCCAGACGTGTCGCTGGAAAGGGGTGCCAGCCGTGGCGGTAGGCAGGGTGTCGATGATGGCCAAATCGCCGGCAAAATAGTCGTTCAGTTTACTGCTGAGACCGCCGGGATTGCGGCAGTCGACGCGCTGGTAGCCTTCCCGGCGATAATGCACGTCGAGCAGCGTTTCCATCCGAACGCGATGCTCGTCCCACTCAACAGCGCGCAAATTAAACTGTTCGTCGCAGAGCACCCACAGCGGCCCCAGCGGGGTATCCATTTTATCCTGCAGCAAGGTCAACATCTTTCCGTCATCCACTATTGTTGCGAGGACCACACGATACCACGCGCTGACGGCGGTCAACTATACTCCCAAAAGATAAACCCCCATCACGGGCTGCGTTCAGTGGCCGCGATGATGATTTATTTTTGGATCGATCCTGGCGGGTTATCGGGCATGGTTTTTGCTACGTTTAACAGACGACGTCCCGCCTGCGCACAGTTTTGTGCGTCGACGCGGCGCGGTTAACAACTCGGAGGTGGGGCTATGCAATATATACTGACCGGCGTACTGGTATTGATCGTCAGCGGCTTAGGGATCCACGCGCTGACGCTGGTGATTGAGCGGGGGTATAAAGCGTTGTGGTATAAATTCGCCAGCGTGGAACAGGCCAGCCGCAAAGTGAAGATTTCCCGCTAACGTGACGCGGCCGTCCCTGGCGCATCAGCGGTTTAAGATAGCCGCGGATAGATGCCAGGGCCGATCGGCAGTCCCACCAGATACCAGCCCACCAGCAACAGCAGCCAGACGGCGAGAAAGATCAGCGGGTAAGGGAGCACCAGTGAGTAGTAGGTCCCAAGCCGGGCATCCGGCCGGTAGCGCTGTAAAAAGCCGAGAAACAGCGGCACAAACGGCGACACGGGCGCCAGCGGCAGCACCGATGAATCGGCGATGCGAAACAGGATCTGCGCAAACGCCGGGTGAAAGCCCAGCAGCATAAACATCGGCACGAAGATCGGCGCCAGAATCGACCAGATGGCCGAGCCGCTGGCGATAAACATACACAGAAAAGCCGACAACAGCGCAAGGCCGACAAACGCCGGAACACCGTTCATGCCTGAACTCTCCAGCAGATCCGTCAACCCAACGGCCATAAACTTGCCCATGTTGCTCCAGTTGAACATCGCCACGAACTGCGCCAGCGGGAAGACCATCACGATAAACCCGGCCATCTCTTTCATCGGTTCAATCATTAACTGCGGCAGATCGGCCTGGCGGCGAATTTTGCCGGTGGCGATGCCGTATGCCAGCGACACTAAAAAGAAGAAAAAGATAATCAGCGGCACGATGCCTTTGATAAACGGCGAGGGCATGACCGTGTGTTGAACCGGGTCGCGCAGAATACCGTTTTCGGGGACCACCATCAGGGCGATGATCGCCACGAATACCAGCGTTGCCACGCCGGCGATGCGCAGGCCGAAACGCTCCTCGGGGGTCAGCGTCTGCAGCTTTTCCTCACGACTGCCTTGCCACTGTCCCAGCCGCGGTTCCACCAGCTTATCGGTGATCAGTCCGCCGACGAGCGTCAGAACGATCACCGAGGTCGCCATAAAGTACCAGTTGTCGATCACGCTGACGTGTAATGAGGCATCGATGGATTTTGCCGCCTCGGTGCTGATCCCCGAGAGCAGTACGTCGGTGGTGACAATCAGTAAATTGGCGGTAAAGCCGCAGCCCACGCCGGCAATCGCCGCCAGCAGGCCGGCGACCGGATGCCGACCGACGGCGAGGAACATCAGCGCGCCCAGCGGCGGCATAATCACCAGCGCCGCATCAGATGAGATATGGCTGAAAAAGGCGATAAACAGCACCATATAGCTGGCATAGCGGGCGCTAACGTGCGAGGCCATCTTGACCATCAGCGCCGGCAGCAGACCCACGCGCTCGGCAAAGCCGGCGCCCAGCACCAGGGCGAGGATCGCCCCCAGCGGCGCAAAACCGCTGAAGTTTTTGATCACATTCGGTAAAAACCAGTGCAGCCCTTCCACGCTGAGCAGGTTTTTGACCACCACCCGCGAACCGTCCCCGGGGTTCTGCACCCCGACGTTGAAGGCGGAGAGGATCGCCGTGGCGGCGATCAGCACCACGATAAGATAGATAAACAGCAAAAACGGGTGCGGGACTTTGTTACCGATCTTCTCTACCCAGCCATAGCGCTTTCCGCCGGGGGAAGACGACGGTATGGATGACATACTCATGGGCATTCCTCTGTTGTCGTTGTTGTGTTGGGCAGGCCTGCTCCCGTACTGCCGGCGGTTATTATGGTCGGTGCGTGCCGCGATGCCGGTCAGTGTCTGTCTGGAGTGGTCTGGTCTGTATGGTTAGCGTAAAACCGAGGGTCTCACCTCCGCCGGGATCGGGCAGCGATAGGGGTGTTCGGCCAGCGCCTGCCTGAGCTCCTGCTGGCTGGCCGCCAGCAGCGCGCTGTCGCTGAATAAACGGATGGCGGTTGTGCCGAGGACTTTCCCCGCCAGCAACATGCCCTTATGGGCGATGGTGGTTCTGCCCTGGCTCACCAGTTGCCAGCTGTGCAGCGGGGTTCCCACCGCGAAGCACGGGCTGAAGCACTGGGCCACTGGCGCTTTCCAGCTGACATCGCCGACGTCAGTGGAGCCGGCGAGGATGTTATCGGTGGCCGCCCACGGCGCCACCTCATCAATCAGCAGCGTGTCGCGGTGGCGGCGGGCAAACGCTTTGCCTTCCTCCCCACTGGTGCCGGCAATATTGTGCAGGCTGTTATTAATATCGTTGGCGCTGAGAGTGGCGCGGATCGCCGCGGCAAAGGCGCGTTCCTCGTCGCTCCAGTCAGGGGTACCGTAATGACAGACCGCCTGATACATCGCCGCCTCAAGCGTACGGTTGGGCAGATAGCTGGAGCAGGCCTTTTCAAAACGGCAACTGACCTGCGTCTCGGTCATCAGCGCGGCCCCCTGGGCAATCTTCTCGATGCGGGCGAAGATCTGTTCTACGTCGGCCATCTCCGGGGCGCGGATCAGATACAGCACTTCCGCCTGCGCCTGCACCACGTTGGGCGAGACGCCGCCGGTATCGGTAATGGCGTAATGAACCCGCGCCTTCTCGATAATATGTTCATTGAGGAAGTTGCTGCCGGTGGTCATCAGGGTGACGGCATCCAGCGCGCTCCGGCCCAGGTGCGGTGAATTAGCGGCGTGGGCGGCGGTGCCGGTGAATCGCCATGCCGCCTGAATATTGGCGAGGGTGCGGGTGCTGAACATCCCGGCCCAGGCTTCCGGATGCCAGGTGAGGGCCGCATCGACATCATCAAACAACCCTTCGCGCACCATAAAGGTTTTTCCCGATCCGCCTTCCTCGCCGGGACAACCGTAAAAGCGCAGCGTGCCCGCGCCGCCGTGCTGCTGCAGCCAGGCTTTGGCGGCGACCGCCGCGGCGAAAGCCGCGGTACCGAGCAGATTGTGCCCGCAACCGTGGCCGTTGGCTCCCGGTGTCGAGGAGGTCGGTTCTGCGCAGTGGGCCTGCTGGCTGAGTCCCGCCAGGGCGTCAAATTCGCCGAGCAGGGCAATGACCGGTTTGCCCTCGCCGACGCTGGCGATAAAAGCATTCGGGATCCCGCCGGCATCGCGGGTGAGCTGAAAACCTTCCGCTTCCAGGGCGTCGGCCAGCCGTTGGGCGGACCAGAACTCCTCAAAGCGGGTCTCCGGGTGGTCCCAGATGTCGTCGGCGATCGCACAGTAGGTGTCCCGTTGTGCCTCAATCATCTCGTCCACAAACTGAAAAATGGCTTCCATCACACCCCCCGCTGCCAGGGAAAGTTAAGCGCGACGCGCGCCAGAGTCTCGACCGCCACCGCCATCACGCTCTCATCGAAATCAAATTTCTCGTTGTGGTGACCGGCGCTCAGTTCGGTGCCGAAAATCATGTACGAGGCGAGGCCGCCGCGCGCCTGGACCCGGGCCATCATCAGGGTGGCATCTTCCGACCCCGCCGGGGCGGCGATGCGATCCACCGCCTGTTGCACGCCGGGTACCTGAGCGGCCTGCTCACGCAGATACGCCACCCATGCCGGCGACGGCGCGCTGGCGGTTGCCGCGCCCATCATGCGCAGTTCGTAGCGGGCTTCGTACATCGCCGCGGCCCCGGCGATGACCTGCTGCGCCCGCTCGAACACGTACTGGTTAATGGCTTCGCTTTCGCCGCGGGTTTCCACTTTTAACAGCGCGGAAGAGGGCACCACATTGCGTCCGGTACCGGCCTGCATCACGCCGACGTTGACCCGCGAGGCGCCGGCGCTGTGCGGCGCAATGGCGTGCAGGCCAAGAGCGGCCTGGGCGGCGGCCAGCAGTGCGTTGCGCCCGTCCTCGGGCTTGCCGCCGGCATGGGCGGCCACGCCGTTGAACTGCACGTCGAATTTGGTAGTGGCCATAAAGTTGTCCCCGCCGCAGACGACGGTGCCTGCCGCGACGCCGGTACCGATATGTATCGCCGTGAAATAGTCCACCTCGTCCAGTACGCCGGCGGCCACCATCGCGCGGGCGCCACGGGTCCCTTCTTCTGCAGGCTGGAAAATCAGTTTGATCACCCCATTGAGCTGGTCGGCATACTGCTTCAGGACGTGCGCCAGCCCCAGTCCGATGGCGGTATGGCCGTCATGGCCGCAGGCGTGCATCATGCCGGTATTGCAGGAGGCGAAATGGTCGCGATGGGGGCGGTGACTGTCGTCGTGCTGTTCATTGAGATCGAGGGCATCCATATCGACGCGAAAGGCCAGGGTTGGGCCGGGACGTCCGGTGTCAAGCGTGGCGACCACCCCCGCAAATCCGCCTTCAAACGCCGGTAACCAGCGCTCCGGCGCACCCTGTTCGCGGGCGCGCTCGAAAGCGAGGGCCAGGGTCTTCTCGTCCGGCAGCCCCATCCGGCTGTCGGCATCGATAACGTCGCGGCCCAGCGCCAGCTGATAGCCGAGTCCGTCGAGGATCTCCGCCACCTTGCTGGCGGTGCGGAACTCCAGCCAGCCGGATTCCGCGTGCAGGTGAAAATCGCGGCGCCATTGGGTCATGGAGGGCGCCAGCTGGCGCAGGTATTCTTCAAGTTGCGGCATAGCATATCCTGTCATAAGTAAAAAATGTGACGGCGTTCACGATGTGATAGCTTTTGTTTATCGCTAACGCGCTACAGGCCTTAACACCCTTAACCTGCCACAGCCTGATGGATTACAGTAGATGTCATTTTCTTCTGTCTGATAAACAATGGTTATCACCTAAAACATGGCATTTCAGATCAAATTTCATCAAATCCGCGCCTTTGTCGAAGTGGCCCGGGAAGGCAGTATTCGCGGCGCCAGCCGGGCGCTGTCGGTCTCGCAGCCGGCGCTGACCAAAGCGATTAAAGAGCTGGAGGAGGGGCTTTCCGCCCAGCTGTTTGTCCGCCGCAGCCAGGGGGTGGCGCTGACCGAAAACGGCGAAAGTTTTTATCAACATGCGAGCCTGATCCTTGAGGAGCTGCGGGCGGCGCAGGATGAACTGCTGCAGCGCCAGGGAGAGCAGGCCGGGCAGATCAATATTGGCCTTGGCGCCAGCGTCGCCCGGTCACTGATGCCGTCGGTGATCTGCCGCTTTCATCAGCAGCATCCGCAGGTAAAGGTGCGGATCATGGAGGGCCAGCTGCTGGCGATGATTAATGAGCTGCGCCAGGGGGAGCTGGATTTCACCATTAACACCTACTATCCCGGGCCGTACGACCATGAGTTCAGCTTTGAGAAGCTGTTTGAGAAACCGTTCGCGGTATTCGCCCGCGCGGGCCATCCGGCGGCGCAGGCTACCTCGCTGGGGGAGCTGATGGATCACCACTGGACCATGCCGACGCCGCGCGGCAGCTACTTTAAACAGTTGCAGGACCGGTTTAATCAGGCCGGGATGGCGCCTAAGGTGGATATTGTTTGCGAAACCTTCTCGTCGTGCATCAGCCTGGTAGTGAAAAGTGATTTTCTCAGCATCCTGCCGGTGGAGCTCGGCAACGATCCGCTGATGGCGGACAAGCTGGTGATGATCCCTGTCCGCGACGTCTTGCCGACGGCCGCCTATTTTCTGATACAGCGGCGCGACACCCGGCAGACGCCATTAACGGCGTCGTTAATCACGCTGTTTCGTCGTCAGAGCCGACAATTGTTTCCTTAATCGCCCGTGGCGCTCACTTTGCCAGCGAACGCGGCTAAACGCGTTGAGGGGGGAGCGCGGGGCGGCTATAGTAGCTGGCGACAGCCGCTGGAGGAGAGCCCATGAACCTTGATGACAAATCCCTGTTTCTTGACGCCATGGAAGATGTCCTGCCTCTGAAACGTAACAATGACGTGCACTGGCATCCCGGGCGCAACAGCCGCGCCCCGCAGCGCGTCGATACCCTGCAGCTGGATAATTTCCTCACTACCGGCTATCTGGATATCGTGCCGCTCGCCGCGCCGCTGGAGTTTAAGCGCGAAGGTTTGCAAAGCGGTGTGCTGGATAAGCTACGGCGGGGGAAATACAGCCAGCAGGCGAGCCTCTCCCTGCTGCGCCAGCCGGTGGAACAGTGTCGACAGATGCTCTTCGCCTTTATGGTGCAGGCGCAAAAAGAGGGATTACGCAATGTGCTGATCGTTCACGGCAAAGGCCGCGACGATCGGTCCCACGCCAATATCATCCGTAGCTATCTGGCGCGCTGGCTGGAAGAGCTGCCGGAGGTGCAGGCCTTCTGCGCCGCGCTTCCACATCACGGCGGCAGCGGCGCCTGCTATGTCGCGTTGCGTAAATCGGCCGAGGCGAAGCAGGAGACCTGGGAGCAGCACGCCAAGCGCAGCCGTTAGCGCAGAAGCAGCGTCAGCTCGCGGGCGGCTTTCTGCAGCTCCGGCAACACGCGGTCGATCATCTCGCGGGCCGACATCTGGCCCGCATGTACCCCAACGTTCAGCGCCGCCTGCACCTGCCCCTGGGCGTTAAACAGCGGTACCGCCAGGGAACGCAGCCCCATCTCCAGCTCCTGATCGTTAAGCGCATACCCCTGCTGATGCACCCGTTTCAGTTCGGTGCGCAGCTTCGCCACCGAATCCACCGTCTGCGGGGTGTAGCGGATCATGGTCACCCGGGCCAGCATATCGTTGAGCTTCTCCTCCGGCTGATGGCTGAGCAACACCCGGCCCATCGAGGTTGCCCAGGCGGGCAGGCGGCTGCCGATATCCAGGTCGATGGTCATAATGCGCGAACTGGAGGCGCGGGCGATATACAGGATATCGTCCCCGTCGAGGGTGGCGATGGAGCAGGACTCATTGAGCATTTCGCTCAGATGCCGCAGCACCGGCTGCGCCGAACGCGCCAGCGGCGTGGAGGCCAGCCAGGCGTGGCCCAGCGCCAGGATCCGCGGTCGCAGCTGGAAATTCTTACCATCTTCGGCATACACGAACCCCAGTTTGCTCAGGGTATACAGGCAGCGGCGCACCGCCGCGCGCGGAATGCCGGTCTTCTGGCTAATCTGCGAGATGGACAGCAGGGGCCGCTGCGGCGTGAACGCCTGGATCACCTCCAGACCCCGTGCCAGAGAGGCCATAAAGTTCGGATCGCCCTTAAACGGATCGCCGTCGCCGGTCAGTAAATCGTCTGGATGCTTGTCCATTTCTGTTCCCCATATTTGCCATCGATCACATTCTTTCGCTAAAGATAACCGATGTTCGATTATCGCACCATATTTCGATTATCGCCCTTGACCGACATCGTTAAGCGGGTCACATTTTGTGCGAACAACGAATAAAAGTGCGATTACCGCACATCACTGGAGCGACCTGATGATTGATAAAAGCGTATCGACGCTGAGCGAGGCCATCGCCGGGATCCACGACGGGGCGACTATCATGATCGGCGGCTTTGGTCCCGCCGGCCAGCCGACCTTTCTCATTGACGCCCTGATTGACCAGGGCGCCCGCGACCTGACCATCATTAATAACAACGCCGGTAACGGGGAAGTGGGTCTGGCGGCGCTGCTCAAGGCGGGCCGGGTGCGCAAAATGATCTGCTCTTTCCCGCGCCAGGTGGATTCGCAGATTTTCGATGATCTCTACCGTCGCGGCAAAGTGGAGCTGGAGCTGGTGCCGCAGGGCAACCTCGCGGCGCGGATCCAGGCCGCTGGCGCCGGGCTGGGGGCGGTGTTTACCCCCACCGGCTACGGTACGCCGCTGGCGGAAGGCAAGGAGACGCGGGAAATCGATGGCCGTCACTACGTGCTGGAATATCCGATTAAAGCCGATTTCGCGCTGATTAAAGCCCACCAGGGCGACCGCTGGGGCAACCTGGTCTATCGCAAGGCGGCGCGCAACTTTGGCCCGATCATGGCGACAGCGGCGAAAACCACCATCGTGGAGGTCTCGCAGCTGGTGCCGCTGGGCGACCTTGACCCGGAAAACATCATCACCCCCGGCATTTTCGTCCAGCGAGTCTTCTCGCTGGAAAACCTGACTGCCGCACAACGCGCCTGAGGAGCCTGAGATGCAAAAACTGACCCGTGACGAAATGGCCCAGCGCGTGGCCCGCGATATTCCCGAAGGCGCGTATGTGAACCTCGGTATTGGCCTGCCGACCCGCATCGCCAATTACCTGCCCGCTGATAAAGAGGTGTTCCTGCACAGCGAAAACGGACTGCTGGGGATGGGGCCGAAACCGCAGCCCGGAGAGGAAGACCCGGAGCTAATTAATGCCGGCAAAGAGTATGTCACGCTCCTGCAGGGGGGCTGTTTCTTCCATCATGGCGACTCCTTCGCCATGATGCGCGGCGGCCACCTTGATATCTGCGTGCTGGGGGCCTATCAGGTCTCCGCCAGCGGCGACCTCGCCAACTGGAGCACCGGCGCGCCGGATTCGATTCCGGCGGTTGGCGGGGCGATGGATCTGGCTATCGGCGCCCGTCAGGTGTTTGTGATGATGGATCACCTGACCCGCGACGGCGAGTGCAAGCTGGTGGCGCACTGCAGCTACCCGCTGACCGGCGTCGGCTGCGTCAGCCGGATCTATACCGACCTGGCGGTGATCGACATTACCGATCGCGGCCCGGTGGTGCGGGAAATCTTTAACGGTCTCTCTTTTGAAGAGCTGCAGCGCATCACTCCGGTGGCGCTGACCTTTGAACAACTGGCGGAAAGCGCGTAAGGAACCTATGATGAATCAGGCATTTATCTGCGATGCGGTGCGTACACCCTTTGGCCGTTTCGGTGGTACCCTGGCGACGATGCGCGCCGACGACCTGGCGGCGCTGCCATTGAAAGCCCTGCTGGCGCGGAACCCGGGACTGGATCCCTCGCGCATTGACGATGTGATCTTTGGCTGCGCCAACCAGGCCGGGGAAGATAACCGCAACGTGGCGCGGATGGCGTTGCTGCTGGCCGGGCTGCCGGAGAGCGTACCCGGCAGCACCATCAACCGCCTGTGCGGTTCCAGCCTCGATGCGATCGGGGTTGCGGCGCGGGCGATTAAAAGCGGGGAAACACAGCTGATGATCGCCGGCGGCGTGGAGAGCATGTCCCGCGCGCCGTTTGTGATGGGGAAAGCGGAGAGCGCCTTTAGCCGCAGCATGCAGATGGAAGATACCACCATCGGCTGGCGCTTTATTAACCCGCAGATGAAAGCCCTGTACGGCGTCCATTCCATGCCGGAGACGGCGGAAAACGTCGCCGACGAGTTTGCCATATCACGCGCCGACCAGGACGCTTTTGCGTTACGCAGTCAGTTGCGCACCGCCGCGGCGCAGGAAGCGGGACGCTTCGCCGATGAGCTGATCGCCGTCCAGGTGCCGCAGCGCAAAGGCGAGCCGCTGCTGTTTAGCCGCGATGAACATCCGCGCAGCACCTCGCTGGAGGCGCTGGCTAAACTGCGCGGCGTGGTGCGCGCCGACGGCAGCGTCACCGCCGGCAACGCCTCCGGCGTTAACGACGGCGCCTGCGCGCTGCTGCTGGCCAGTGAGACGGCGCTGGCGGCCAACGATCTCCAGCCGCTGGCCCGGGTGGTCGGCGTGGCGACGGCGGGCGTCGCACCGCGGATCATGGGCTTTGGCCCGGCGCCCGCGGTGCGTAAGGTGCTGGCGCAGACCGGCCTGACATTAGCCCAGATGGATGTGATCGAGCTGAATGAGGCCTTCGCCGCCCAGGCGCTGGCGGTGACCCGTGATCTGGGTTTACCGGATGATGCCGCCCACGTTAACCCTAACGGCGGGGCGATCGCGCTGGGCCACCCGCTCGGCGCCTCCGGCGGCCGGCTGGCGATGACCGCGGCTTATCAGCTGAAGCGTACCGGCGGCCGCTACGCCCTGTGCACCATGTGCATTGGCGTCGGACAGGGGATCGCCCTGATTATTGAACGTGTTTAAGGAGCCAGAATGAGTTTGTTGACCCCAATGCTGCGCGGCAGTCCGCTGACCGACTGGTTCAGCGACGCGCAGCGGGTGCAGGGCATGCTGGATTTTGAAGCGGCGCTGGCGCAGGCGCAGGCCGTCTGCGGGATGGTGCCGCCGGAAGCGGTCGGGCCGATTGTCGCGGCCTGCCGCCACGAGGCAATCGATTTTGCCGCGCTGGGCGAGGCGGCGGTGGGGGCCGGTAACCTGGCGATCCCGCTGGTGAAACAGCTGACGGTACAGGTAAAAGCGCGAGATCCTGAGGCTGCGCGCTACGTCCACTGGGGCGCCACCAGTCAGGACGCCATCGACACCGGACTGGTGCTCCAGCTGCGCGGGGCGCTGGATGCCGCTGAGACCTTGCTTGAGCAGCTGTTGGCTGCCCTGGCTCTCCAGGCGGATCGTTATCGCGATACTGTCATGCCGGGTCGGACCTGGATGCAGCATGCGCTGCCAGTGACCTTTGGCCTGAAGCTGGCGGGCACCCTCGACGCGCTCCTGCGCTGGCAGCAGCGGCTGCGCGAGATGCGTCCGCGGCTGCTGGTGCTGCAGTTTGGCGGCGCCGCGGGCACTCTGGACGCGCTAAAAGAGAAAGGGCCGGCGGTTGGCCAGGCGCTGGCACAGATCCTCGGTCTGTCGCTGCCGGATACCCCGTGGCACAGCCAGCGCGATCGGCTGCTGGAGGCGGGCGCCTGGTTTGCCGGCGTCTGCGGTACCCTGGGGAAATTCGCCAATGACTTCTCCCTGCTGATGCAGACCGAAGTGGCTGAAGTGGGCGAGCCGGTAGCGGAAGGCCGCGGCGGCTCGTCGACAATGCCGCATAAGCGCAATCCGGTGGCCTGCGCGGCGATCCTGACCGCTGCCCAGCGCACGCCGGGGCTGATGGCGACCCTCTACGCCAGCCAACTCCAGCAGCACGAGCGGGCGCTGGGCGGCTGGCAGGCGGAGTGGGAGACGCTGCCGGAGCTGATTACTCTGGTGGGCGGGGCGCTGGCGCAAAGCGAAGCGCTGGTGCGCGATATGCAGGTCTTCCCGCAGAAGATGCGCGCCGATCTCGATATCACCCATGGGCTGATTATGGCCGAGGCGGTGACCCTGGCGCTGGCGGAATTCATCGGCAAAGCCGAGGCGCACCATCATATCGAGACGCTGTGCCGCCAGGCGCTGGACCGTCGCTGCCCGCTGGTCGATCTGCTCGCGGCTGACCCGCAGGTCAGTCAGTATCTCTCTCGTGAACGCTTAACCACGCTGCTGGACCCGGCAACGGCGACCGGCAGCGCCGAACGCTTTGTGCGCCAGGTGCTGGCGCGTTATCAGGAGCAACGTGATGAATCTTGATTATCAACTCGACGGACCGGCGGGCGCGCCGGTTATCGTCCTCTCCAACTCGCTGGGCACCACCCGGGCGATGTGGCAGCCGCAGATCGAGGCGTTAACCGCCCATTTTCAGGTACTGCGCTATGACACGCACGGCCACGGTAAAACCACGAAAAATGGCAAAGTGACCCTCGCCCAGCTGGGGGAAGATGTGATTACGCTGCTCGATCACCTGAATATCGACCGCGCCTGGTTCTGCGGGATCTCGATGGGCGGTCTGACCGGCCTGTGGCTTGGCCGTTTTGCACCCGAGCGTTTCTATGGGCTGGCCGTTGCCAACACCGCGGCGCGCATTGGCGATCAGGCCAGCTGGCTGTCGCGGGCGCGGGCGGTACGCCAGGAAGGAATGGCGGTGGTGGCCGCCGGGGCGGCGGACCGCTGGTTCACTCAGGCGTTTCGCCAGAAGGCACCGGAGGTGGTGGAGGCACTGTGTCATCAACTGACCCATACCGACGCTGAAGGTTATGCCGCCTGCTGCGAGGCGCTGGCCGCCGCCGACCTGCGGGGTGAAGTAGGGCAGATCCCGCTACCGACGTTAATCATCGCCGGGGAAAGTGACCCTGTCACTACGGTTAATGACGCTCATTTCCTGCAGCAGCAGATCCCCGCCTCCGAGGTGGTGGTGCTGGCGGCATCGCATCTGTCAAATATTGAGGCGCCGACCCATTTTACCTCAGCGTTGCTGAGCTTTTTTCAGGGAGAACGCCATGGAAGATAAACAGCGCTATCAGGACGGCATGGCGGTGCGGCGCAAAGTATTGGGCGACGTTCACGTCGACCGTACGCTGCAGCATCTGACGCCGTTGAATGAAGAGTTTCAGGACTTTATCACCCGCTACGCCTGGGGGGAAACCTGGACGCGTCCGGGGCTCGATCACCATACCCGCAGCATGATCACCATCGCTATGCTGATCGCTCTCAATCGCGAGGCGGAGCTGAAGATGCATCTGCGCGCGTCGTTTAACAACGGGGTGACCCGCGATGAGCTGAAAGAGCTAATTATGCACTCTGCGCTGTATTGTGGGCTGCCGGCGGCCAATGCCACGATGCATCTGGCGCAGCAGGTGTTTGACGACATCGACGCCGCGCAGGGGTGAGTCGCCGTCCGAGTCGGATTGCCCGGCAGTCGTTGTAGGCCGGGTAAGGCGCAGCCGCCACCCGGCGAAATCACGGCACAACCGGAAATGTCCCTGTTCGCACTATGTTTGGCAGGGCTACAACTTCTATGTTAATTCCGGGCAGATTGCGCTCCCGGTTGATCTTCTGCGTTATGTCTCTTATGGCGCAGGGAGCGCACAGGGGGCGGCCAGTCGCCGCCGCCCCCTGTACCCCCGGGCTCCGGCCAGCAAAATCGCCACTGCGTGGTGCCTTCGACTTATCCCTGCAGGCTGCGGGTCGGGCCGAGGCAGCGTCCCTGCAAGACACGGCCCTCAGCCCGCATCCATGCGGGCTGCCCCGGCCTTCCGGGAACGTCTCAGCGATTTTGAGGCCGCCAGCACCGGCAGTTTCAGCAAGAATGGTGAATAAATTAACGGCAGGCCGCACGGACCGTAGGCCGATGTAATGGACACCTCCCACCTTACGGCATCAATGTGCCAGACTGAGGTGTTAACTTCAGTTCCCAGGGGGAGGTGTCCACATGAATATTAAACGTATTGGCCTCGATCTCGCAAAACAGGTTTTTCAGCTTCATGCGGTTGATCACCAGGAACGTGTTGTGCTTCGCAAAACCCTGCATCGCGCCCGGATGCTCACCTTTTTCACCCGGCTCGAACCCTGTCTTATTGGTATCGAAGCATGCGGCTCCTCGCATTACTGGGCACGCGAGCTGACCCGACTCGGTCACACGGTTCGCATTATTCCGCCTCAGTTCGTTAAGCCTTATCTGAAGGGCAATAAAAATGATGCCAATGATGCCGAAGCGATCTGCGAGGCCGTCAGCCGGCCGGGGATGCGCTATGTTGCCATTAAGTCTGAAGCACAACAGAGCATGCAGGCTGAACACCGGGTTCGTGCCCGCCTGATCCACGACAGAACGGCGCTCAGCAACGAAATACGCGGGATGCTGGGTGAATTTGGCTTTGTACTTCCCGCTGGGTTGTCCGCTCTCCGTAAAGCACTGCCGGAAATACTTTCTCAGCAGGAAAAATGGGATAACCGCTTTATCCGTCTGCTGAGTGAGTTAACAGAAGAACTTCAGGCACTTGATGAGCGACTGAATCGTTATGACCGCCGGCTTAAACAGCTGGCGCAGGAAGATGAGCGTATCAGACGACTTCAGGAGATCGGCGGGATTGGTCCGGTAACCGCCAGCGCCCTGGTCGCCGCAGTGGGTGATGCAAAACAGTTTAAGAGCGGGCGGGAGATGGCAGCCTGGCTGGGGCTGGTGCCCCGGCAACATTCGAGCGGCGGAAAAACAAAAATGGGTCACATCAGCAAAAGGGGCGACAGCTACCTGCGAACGCTGCTGATCCACGGTGCCCGTGCGGTGCTGAATGTGTGTGATCACAAGGAGGACCGGCGAAGCCGGTGGCTTCAGTCGGTGGCAGAAAGACGTAACAGGAATATCGCAACGGTCGCCATGGCGAACAAAAATGCACGTATAGCCTGGTCGGTACTGAGCCGGGGGGAAGAGTATCGTGTGATGTGATACAGACCTGACTGAATGTCAGAGAAGCGTCATCCTGTCGTGAGATTGCGGAGTCATTAAGCAGTGATGTGTAACAGGTAAGACCGACACCTGAAAACTCCGGTTTACCCGAAGGCTCCCTGCGAAGCAAAGCCGTTAGGCCGAATGGAACCAGGTGTGCAGATAACATCATGGCCGGGATACGACGGTACCGAAAGAGAGGCCGGATATACGAAAGCATCTTACTCCCGTTACACAAAATGCAGAATGGCTTGCATAACGGGAGGTGTCCATATACGGGCAAGGCGTTAGCCACCGCCCGGCACAAACGCGGCACTGCGCTGGCTGTTCTTGCTCAGCGGCGCCGCCGACACCCGGCGGAAATGCCGCTATGTTATCCCTTATTTCTCCGGTTCCTGCGGCGCGACGGCCGGGGCGGTGTACCACGCTTCCTGCGGCACCACCACCGCCGCCTTTGGCTGCATCACAAAGTTCGGCGACATTATCTGCACCCCGAACTCGTTGAACACATCAATAATGCTGCTGTGCAACGCGTTACGGCCCTCGGGTAGCGTCGTCGCGGGGAGTAAGCGCACCTGCAGCTCATACGAGGTGTACCAGTCAAGCAACCCCAGCTTACGCACCACCGGGGCGATTTGCTGATCCACGCCGGGGGTGCGTCTTGCCGCCAGCTCCAGCAGCGCATGAACCTGACGCCACGGCGTATCGTAGCCGATGGTGACGCTGGTGGTGAGGTTGATCCCGCCATCGGCGCTCCCGGCGCTGAGATTAATAATTTTCCCGCTGACCACCACCGCGTTGGGAACGGTAACGATGTAATTCTCACGGGTGAGAATTTTGGTCGCCAGCACGCCAATCTCGCTGACCTGTCCCTCATTGTCGGCAAGACGGATCCAGTCGCCTTTGCGCAGCGCCCGGGAGTAGATCAGCACCAGGCCGCTCATCGCATGGGTCATTACCCCGGTCGACCCGAGGGTCAGCATCAGGCCGAAGAACACGCTGATGCCCTTAAAGGCCAGGGAGTTGGCGCCGGGAAGGAACGGGTAGGCGGCGGAGAGGGCAAACAGCCAGATGACCACCGAGATCAGCCGACGGGTGGCGCTAACGGTCTCCGGATGGATGCCTGGCACCTGGATGCGGCCGGCGGCGACCTGGTCGAGAAGCACTTTTACCAGGCGAATGATAAGCCAGGTGAGGAGGAAAATAAGCACCACAATCATCAGCCCCGGCAGGGAGGCGACAATCGACAGCGAGAGATCGCGGATCACGCCCAGCGACCATTCGCCCAGTGATTCGCTCCATACCCGCGTCCAGGGAAATAAACTGAAGACCCAGCTCAGCCAGAGATAACAGGCCAGCATGCCGATAAAGATAACCAGCACCGCATAGAGTCGAACTTCAATATTGCCGAGATAGCGCCGCCAGTGTTGGGGAATGGCGCTGCGTTTTTCGAGGATCCGCAGCAGGAAAAAACGCCGCACGCGTCGCCAGGCGCGAAAGGCGCTGTAGTAAAACAGCGCCAGCAGCAGCGCCCCGGCCAGCGCTTTGCCGGCAGAGAGCAGCAGATAGCGGGTGTTGAACTGTTCCCGCAAACCGGTGCGCTGGGCTTCCATTCGCGCCAGCACCCGCTGGGCCGCCTGGTCGAGGGTTAAATCGTCGCCCTCATCAAGATCCCCCTGGCTCAGCAGCAGTACCGGCTTGCCGTTCATCATAAACAGTCGGCCTGGCTGACCATAGCGGATAACCGGCACGATCCGCAGTGGCTGGCGAATATCATCCTCGGTAAACGCGCGCAGGGCGCTGCGGGTGCGCAAAACGCGCTCTTCAGGCGTCGTCTGGCCAAAGGTGGCCTGCAGCATCACTACCGGCTGGTGGAAAATATACACCGTGCGCGCCTGTTCACGGGCCGTTGGCTGCTGTCGCGGTTCGGCGGCCTGCGCTGGCTGGAGCACCAACAGCGCCAGCGCCCAGAGGATAACGATGCTCATCCTGTTCATAGCGGCACCTGAGATAAGAATTATTGTTATTTTTCAGCAAAAAACGGAGGGCTTTTAGATGAGCATAGCCTGGCGCGAAGTGAATTCAAGCCGGGGCGCGCGGGCATAAAAAAAGCCGTCACCCAAACGGCGACGGCCTGAATTAGCGTCAGAGGAGAGCGTTAACCGTGCTGTTTACAGCCGGCGCACTGCTTGTTCTGGATCTGCTGGAAGAAGTCGTTGCCTTTGTCATCGACGAGGATAAACGCCGGGAAATCTTCCACTTCGATTTTCCAGATAGCTTCCATCCCCAGCTCCGGATAAGCCACGCACTCGAGGCTCTTAATGCTTTGCTGCGCGAGTACTGCCGCCGGGCCGCCGATGCTGCCGAGGTAGAAGCCGCCGTGTTTGTGACAGGCGTCGGTCACCTGCTGGCTGCGGTTGCCTTTGGCCAGCATTACCATGCTGGCGCCGTGGGACTGCAGCAGATCGACGTAAGAGTCCATGCGGCCAGCGGTGGTTGGGCCGAGGGAGCCGGAGGCATAACCGGTCGGGGTCTTGGCCGGGCCGGCGTAGTAGATCGGATGGTCTTTGACGTACTGCGGCAGCGCCTCGCCGTTATCGATAAGTTCCTTCAGCTTGGCGTGGGCGATGTCGCGGGCCACGATAATAGTGCCGTTAAGGCTCAGGCGGGTGGAGACCGGATGGGCAGACAACTGAGCGAGGATCTCGCTCATCGGCTGATTCAGGTTAATACTCACCACCTCGCCTTCGCCGGCCTGACGCAGATGCTCAGGAATATATTTCCCCGGATTGCTCTCCAGCTTCTCGATCCAGATACCGTCGCGGTTGATTTTCGCTTTGATGTTGCGGTCGGCGGAGCAGGAGACGCCCATGCCGATCGGACAGGAGGCGCCGTGGCGCGGCAGACGGATCACGCGGATATCGTGGGCGAAGTATTTCCCGCCAAACTGCGCGCCGAGGCCGAGGTTCTGCGCTTCCTGCAGCAGTTCCTGCTCCAGCTGCACATCGCGGAAGGCCTGACCATGCTCGTTACCTTCAGTCGGCAGGCCGTCGTAGTAGCGGGTCGAGGCCAGCTTGACGGTCTTCAGCGTCGCTTCCGCCGAGGTGCCGCCGATCACAAACGCGATATGGTACGGCGGGCAGGCGGCGGTACCGAGGGTACGCATCTTCTCAACGAGGTAGTTTTTCAGCTTCGCCGGGGTGATCAGCGCCTTGGTTTCCTGGTAGAGATAGGTTTTGTTGGCGGAACCGCCGCCTTTCGCCATGCACAGGAACTTGTATTCTTCACCGTCGACGCTGTAGAGATCGATCTGCGCCGGCAGGTTGGTGCCGGTGTTAACCTCTTTATACATATCCAGCGGCGCGTTCTGTGAGTAACGCAGGTTATCTTCGGTATAGGTGTTGTAAACGCCCTGCGCCAGGGCGGCTTCATCGCCGCCGCCGGTCCACACGCGCTGGCCTTTTTTTCCCATAATGATGGCGGTGCCGGTATCCTGACAGGTCGGCAGTACGCCCTTGGCGGCTATTTCCGAGTTGCGCAGGAACTGCAGGGCGACATATTTATCGTTATCGCTGGCCTCGGGGTCGAGCAGAATTGACGCGACCTGCTGCTGATGGGAAACGCGCAGCATAAAAGCGGCGTCGTGGAAGGCCTGCTGGGCGAGCAGGGTCAGCGCCTGCGGTTCCACTTTCAGAACCGGCTGGCCGTCAAATTCGGCGACGGAGACGTGCTCTTTGCTGAGCAGATAGTATTCGGTATCGTCGTGCGCCAGCGGGAACGGATCCTGATAAACAAACGGTTTAGTCGACATAATCACTTACTCCATAAAGATAAAAACCGCCGGGGTAGTCCCGGCGGTTATGAATCAGAACATCATGGACATCCACGGATAGCCAATCAGCAGCAGGGCGGCCAGGAAGATGGCGCCAAAGATGGTGCCGAGGCGCCAGTAATCTTTGGTCGGCAGGTAGCCGCTGCCGTAGTAGATGGGGCTTGGGCCAGTACCGTACGGGGTGATGATCCCCATCACGCCCAGCGAGGTGACCATCAGCAGGACGAACACTTCCATATTCATCCCCGGGATTGTCGAGGCAATGGTCAGCATGGCCGGCAGCAGCGCGGTGGTGTGCGCGGTGGTGCTGGCAAACAGATAGTGCAGCAGGTAGAACGCCAGCAGCAGAACGATGGTCGCCATGCCCGGAGAGATGCCGCTCATCAGCGCGCCGCCCTCTTTACCCAGCCAGGCGATAAAGCCGGTGGAGGAGAGGCCGTCGGCCAGCGCCACCAGGGTGGCGAACCAGACAAAGGTGTTCCATGCCGCTTTGTTGTTGGTGATGTCGCTCCAGGAGAGCACGCCGGTCCACAGCATCAGTACGATAACCAGCAGGGCGGCCAGCGCCGGCTCAATCCAGTCGGCGGCGAAGATCCACATCATCAGCGCGAAGCAGACGAACACCAGCAGCAGGATTTCATTGCGCGACAGTTTGCCCAGTTTTTCCAGTTCACGTGCGGCCCACAGCGGCACTTCGTTATTGACTTTCACCTCCGGCGGGTAGAACCAGTAGGCCAGCAGCGGCATGGCGAGGATCAGCAGCACGCCGAGCGGCAGGAAGGCGATAAACCAGGTGCCCCAGGAGATATTGATGCCGACAATGCTTTTTACCAGCGCCAGCGCCAGCAGGTTCGGCGCCAGTGCCGACAGGAACATCGAGCTGGTGATACAGGCGGCGGTGATCGCTACCCACATCAGATAGGAACCGATTTTACGTGCGCTCGGGTCGTTTGGCTTTGAACCGTACAGCGGCGGCAGGTTAGCGATAATCGGGTAGATAGTCCCCCCGCTGCGTGCGGTGTTAGACGGCGTAAACGGCGCCAGCAGCAGATCCGCGAAGGTGATGGCGTAGCCGAGCGTCAGACTGCGACGGCCAAGATATTTCACCAGAATCAGCGCCAGGCGGCGGCCGAACTGCGTTTTATCGTAGCCGGCGGCGAACATGAACGCACCGAAGATAAGCCACACGGTGGAGTTGCCGAAGCCGCTCACCGCCCACTTAAAGGAGGCGCCGGCCATTTTGAAGCCTGGCGCGGCCATCTGATCCGGGCTGAACAGCAGCCACTGGCTGCACAGCGCGATGACCACTACGCCGGTGATGCCGATAACGGCGCCGGGCAGCGGTTCAAAAATCAACCCAACGATCACCCCGACGAAGATAGCGAAGTAGTGCCAGGCGTACGGCGGCAGGCCGTCCGGGACCGGAACGAACAATAACAGTACGGCAACGATAATTGGCAGCGCCATCATCAGGAGACGTTTTTTAGTCGCAGTCGTTGGCTTGACTGCACCGGCAGGCGGTATGGTTGTCTTTTTCTCTTTCATAATGAGTATCTGCAAGTTGTTGAAAATAACGTTTACGCCAGTGACATACTCGGTGGTTTCTTTAATTACAAAAGTTACTTTAGTTTTTATTTTGAGTTTCTGAGTATCGTCAGGGCGGTTATTTAACGCGTTTTATGAGGCGTTAAATTAAATTTGTTGGTTATTTATATATTGCGCTTTCAATGGCTGTTGCAATTGATCAAGATCAAGAAAAGCAGGTGATTTCACTATTTTTTTTATTATCAGTATAACCCTATATGATGAGGTGTTAATTTGGCTAAAATATCAATGAATGTTAAATTTTAAATGAACGATTAATGCTTTAGTTATTACATTTATCTGTATCTTTATGATTTGTAATGAGTAATTATCCTGCACGCACAGTTGATTATGTTAATGAACGTATCCAAAATGTTATCACACATTTGTATTATGTAAATGTAATTTATTATTTTAATAATACAATAGAGGTAGCGATGTTATTACTGGGGTTAAATAGTTTTATAACTAACGTAATTAGTTTAGTAACTAAAAAACACGCTATATTATTGGCATGACAACAGGAATTAAAAACCACAACCAATAATGATTCCGTCACCCCATTCTGAGCTTTTAATATTTTAAAATCTGGAGCGTAACTTATGACCAGTAACGAACGTATTTTACAGCCATTTACTTTACCAAATGGTACCGAGCTGAAAAACCGTTTGCTCATGGCGCCAATGACCACCTGCACCGGTTATTTCGATGGCACCGTCACCAGCGAGCTGGTGGAGTACTACCGCGCACGCGCTGGCAGCATCGGTACCATTATTGTCGAGTGCTGCTTTATTGATGACTATGGCCTGGCCTTCCCGGGCGCGATCGGCATTGATAATGATGAAAAAATTGCCGGCCTCGCCAAAATTGCCGAGGCGATCAAAGCGCAAGGTTCAAAAGCGATTCTGCAGATCTACCACGGCGGCCGTATGGTCGACCCGCAGCTGATCGGTGGCCGCCAGCCGGTGGCGCCGAGCGCCATCGCCGCTCCGCGTGAGGGCGCCGCTATGCCGCGAGCGCTCAGTGGTGAAGAAGTGGAAGGGATGATCGCCAAGTTTGGCGACGGCGTCCGTCGCGCGATCCTCGCCGGTTTTGACGGCGTCGAAATTCACGGCGCCAACACCTACCTCATCCAGCAGTTCTATTCGCCGAACTCTAACCAGCGTGACGACCAGTGGGGCGGTAGCCGCGACAACCGCGCCCGTTTCCCGCTGGCGGTACTGGATATTACCCACAAAATGGCCCGCCAGTACGCCGACGATGCCTTTATCATCGGCTACCGCTTCTCGCCGGAGGAGATGGAGGTCCCGGGGATCCGCTTCGACGACACCATGTACCTGCTGGAAAAACTGGCCGCCCGCGGCGTCGATTATCTCCACTTCTCGGTGGGCGCAACCCTGCGTCCGTCTATCGTCGATACCCGCGATCCGACGCCGCTGATTGAAAAATACTGCGCCATGCGCTCTGAAACCCTCGCCCAGGTGCCGGTGATGGGGGTCGGCGGGGTCGTCAACGCCGCTGATGCCGAGCAGGGCCTCGATCACGGCTATGACCTGATTGCGGTAGGCCGCGCCTGTATCGCCTATCCGGACTGGGCGTCACGTATCGCCGCCGGCGAAGAGCTGGAACTGTTTATCGACAGCACCCAGCGTGAAGCGCTGCACATTCCTGAACCGCTGTGGCGCTTCTCGCTGGTGGAAGCGATGATCCGCGACATGAGCATGGGCGACGCCAAATTTAAGCCGGGGATGTTTGTCGAGACTGTCCATGACGATGCCAATGAGCTGGTAATCAACGTCAGCCTCGAAAATGACCATATTGCCGATATCGAACTGGCGGCGAGTCCGGTGCAGACCGTGGAATTCACCACCAGCTTCGAAGAGATCCGCGAACGTATCCTCACCGCCAATACCCCGCATGTGGATGCGATTTCCGGCGCCACCAGCCAGACCGAGGCGGTGAAAAAAGCGGTCGCCAAAGCGATGCTGAAATCGAGCAAAGCGCTGGCGGCGGAAGAGGGCGGCAATGACGCCGCGCCGAAAAGTTATGACGTGGTAGTGGTGGGCAGCGGCGGCGCCGGTCTGGCGGCAGCCATTCAGGCTCACGACGAAGGCGCCAGCGTACTGATCGTCGAAAAAATGCCGACCATCGGTGGCAACACCATTAAGGCTTCCGCCGGGATGAACGCGGCGGAAACCCGCTTCCAGCGCGTAAAAGGGATTCAGGACAGCAAAGAGCTGTTCTATCAGGAAACCCTGAAAGGCGGCCACAACAAAAACAACCCGCAGCTGCTGCGCCGTTTCGTCGAGAATGCGCCGGAAGCCATTGAGTGGCTGGCGCGTCGCGGCATTATGCTCAACGATATCACTACCACCGGTGGGATGAGCATCGACCGTACCCACCGCCCACGTGACGGGTCGGCGGTCGGCGGCTATCTGATCAGCGGCCTGGTGCGCAACATCACCAAACGCGGCATCGACGTCCTGCTGGATACCTCGGTGGAAGAGATCCTGATGAGCGGTAACGAAGTTAGCGGCGTGCGGCTGGTCAACGACGAGAAAGAAGTCATTGAAGTACAGACCAAAAGCATCGTAGTGGCCACCGGCGGCTTCAGCGCTAACAGCGCCATGGTAGTGAAATATCGTCCGGACCTCGAAGGCTTCGTCACCACCAACCACAAAGGGGCTACCGGGAGCGGTATCGCGCTGCTGGAGCGCATCGGCGCCGGCACCGTGGATATGGGGGAAATTCAAATTCACCCGACCGTCGAGCAGCAGACCTCGTACCTGATTTCCGAGTCGATTCGCGGCGGTGGGGCAATCCTCGTCAACCAGCAGGGCAACCGTTTCTTTAACGAGATGGAGACCCGCGATAAAGTCTCCGCGGCGATCATTGCCCTGCCGGAACATTACGCGTACATCGTCTTTGACGAGCATGTGCGGGCGAAAAACAAAGCCGCTGATGAGTACATCGCCAAAGGCTTCGTCACCAGCGCCAGCTCACCACGCGAACTGGCGGAGAAACTGGGGATGGATTACCATGCCTTCCTCGCCACGCTGGAATGCTACAACGGCGCGGTGGAAAAACAGCATGATGAACAGTTTGGCCGCACCACCGCGCTGCGTGCGCCGATCAACGAAGGCCCGTTCCACGCTATTCGCATCGCCCCCGGGGTGCACCACACCATGGGTGGCGTGACCATTAACACCGATGGCGAAGTGTTGAACGTAGCCCGGCAGCCGATCCGCGGCGCCTACGCTGCCGGTGAGGTGGTGGGCGGGATCCACGGTGGTAACCGCATCGGCGGTAACGCGGTCGCGGATATCATCATCTTTGGTACCCTCGCGGGACACCAGGCGGCGAAACGTGCGAGAGGATAATCTGTAACCTTGCTTTATCCGGGCTGGCGCTTTCGCCGCCCGGTTTGTCCCTTCTAAGGAGAGCCCGATGTCCGATAACCGCGTCTATAGCTACTCCGCTGTCCTGATGGGATCCCCCATCCTGCTCAAACTCTGTTCCCACGATGAGGCGCTGGCCTCCCGTGTTTTTCAGCTCATCAAACGCTACGAAGACCTGCTAACCGTTAACCGCGCCGAGTCGCAGGTGATGGATATTAACCACGCCGCCGGGCGCCATCCGGTCACCGTCAGCCGGCCGGTGTTTCAGCTGATCCAGTGCGCGAAAGCCGCCAGTATGGTGCGCGACAGCGCCTTTAACCTCGCTATCGGCCCGCTGGTGAAGCTGTGGCGAATTGGCTTTCAGGGGCACAGCGTGCCTGACGCGGCTGATATCCGAGCCCGACTGACACTGACCCGCCCGCAGGAGGTGATCCTCGATGAGGCAACCTGCAGCGTGTTTCTCCAGCAGCCGGGGATGGAGCTGGATCTGGGGGCGATCGCCAAAGGCTATATCGCTGACCGGGTGCGTGACGATCTGCGTCAGCAGCAGGTCGAGAAGGCGCTGATCAACCTCGGCGGCAATGTGCATACCCTCGGAGAATGGACTATCGGCCTGAAAAAACCGTTTGCCGATGCGCAGGCGCTGATCGGTTCCCTGACGGTCAACGGGCAATCGGTGGTCACCTCGGGAACCTACGAACGCTATTTCGAGCAGGACGGTAAACGCTGGCACCATATTCTCGACCCGCGCAGCGGTTATCCGCTGGATAACGAGCTCGACAGCGTGACGGTGATTTCCGCGGATTCCTTAGACGGCGATATCTGGACCACGCTGCTGTTCGGCCTCGGCGTGGAGAAGGGCTGCGCAGCGCTGCGTCAGCGGCAGGATATCGACGCGATTTTCGTCACCAAAAATCGCGACATTATTCTCTCATCGCCGCAGCGGCTGCGTTTTGCGCCGCTGGACAGCGGCTACCGCATTACTGACTGTACTGCTTAAGCAAACTGTACTGTTCGGCCACCAGGCGGTAGCGATAGACCGGCCGCCCGGTAGCGCCGTAGTGGATAGTGGTGTAGAGAATATTGATCTGCGCCAGCCAAATCAGATATTTGCGGCACGAGACGCGGGAGATATTGACCGCCGCCGCCAGCTCATCGGTAGAGAATTCGACGTCCGGATGGGCGTCAATCCACTGGCAGAGCGTGCGCAGCGTTTGCGCGGTTAATCCCTTGGGCAGTTTGCGTGCGTCGCTGGCCTCCGGCGCGCCGCCGTGCAGCAGGCGGTCAACGTCGGCCTGTTCGTAATAGGGCTGGCCGGTTATCAGCTTGCGCTTCTCCCGCCAGGTGGTGAGCGCCTCTTCAAAACGCGGAAACTGGAAGGGTTTGATCAGGTAATCGACCACCCCGTAATGCATGGCGGTCTGCACCGTGGCGGCATCCGCCGCTGAGGTGATCATGATGACATCGATAGCGCGCCCCGACTCGCGGATGGTCGGCAGCAGATCGAGCCCGCTGTCCTGCTGCATGTAGACATCCAGCAGCACCAGATCGATCTCCTGCTGCGGATCGTTAATCATCTCCTGGGCCTGACTGAGCGTCGAAGCGCTCCCGCTGCAACGAAAGCCGGGAACCCTTGCCACATACAGGCGATTGAGTTCGGCCACCATCGCATCATCGTCAACAATCAACACATTTATCACGCACGTTTCCTTTTACTATCCCAGGGGAGATGAACAAAAAATTGGGTAAATACGCCGGGTTCCGATTCGACGGCGAGGGTGCCGCCCAGCTCGCGCAGCTGCTGGTTGGCGAGAAACAGCCCGACGCCGCGATTCTCGCCTTTGGTGGAGAAGCCTTTGGTAAAGATAGCGTCGATGTTATTCTCCGGGATCCCCGGCCCGTCGTCGCTCACTTCACCGCTTAGCCAGCCGTCCTGATAGTGCAACAGCAGGCCGATCTCACCCTCCGCCTGGCCGCTCATGGCATCCAGCGCGTTCTCGATAAGGTTACCCAGCACCGTCACCAGCACGGTGACCTGCTTCTCATTCGGGCAATCCGGTACCAGGCTCTCTTCCGCCAGCGTCAGAGTAAAGCCGCACTCGGTGGCGCGCTGAATTTTACCGATCAGAAAGCCGGCCACCACCGGGGATTTAATGCGGTGCTGAATATCACCGATATCCGCCTGGTAGCGGTGGGCGGTCTGCAGCACATACTCCTCGAGTTTGCCATAGCTTTTCATATTCAGCAGGCCGAGGATCACGTGCAGTTTATTCATAAATTCATGGGAGGTGGTGCGCAGGGCATCCACATAGCTCATCATGCCGTCCAGCCGTTGCAGTAACTGGCTGACCTCGGTCTTGTCGCGGAAGGTACAAATGGCGCCGACCACCGCCTCCTGGCTGCGGATGGGCACTGTATTGCTAATCAGCAGCAGGCCATTGCATCCCAGCTCGCGGTCATACATTGGCTCGCCACTCTGCAAGACAGTTTGCAGGTCGGCGAGCAGGGGGCTTGAGGCGAGGGTCTTATCCGGGCCGGAAAAAAGGATCTCCTGCGCCGCGGGATTGATGAGATTTACCTCGCCATGGGCATCGACGGCCACCACCCCCTCCTTCAGGGCGTGAAGCATGGCCTGACGCTGCTGAAACTGGGTGGAGATTTCGTGCGGCTCCAGCCCCAGCAGGACGCGCTTGAGGCCGCGCACGAGGCTCCAGGTGCCCAGCGCGCAGACCAGGGCGCTGAACAGGATGGTCAGCAGGACATCCCAGCGGCTGTTGGCGATCTGTTGATCCACCTTACTCAGCGAAATGCCGACCACCACCACGCCAATCTGCCGATGCTGGTCGTTGAACACCGGGGTAAACACCCGCAGCGCCGGGGCCAGCACGCCGTGGTTGATAGCAACGTTCTCTTTGCCCTGCAGCGTCGGCAGAATATCCTGGCCGATGAACGGCTTCCCGATGATCGAGCTATCCGGATGCGAATAGCGAATGCCTTGCATATCGGTGACGATCGCATACAGCAGGTCGTTGCGCCGGGTAATGGTCTGGGCCAGCGGCTGGATGATCTGCTGCTGCGGGGGCGCCTCCAGCCCGCGCTTCACCTGCGGCATATCGGCCATGGTGCGCGCCACCGCCAGCGCGGTCTCTTTCAGGCCATCGCGCGTGGCATTGCTGATTTGCATATACCACAGGGCATACACCAGCAGCAGTACGGCGCCGATAACGCTGCCGATCATCAACGAGACGGCCGTGCTCAGTTTTAAGGATAAGGCGCGTTGACGAACGGGTGGCTGGTGAGCAGATGCCTTCATGACGATCCCGGATAGATTCAGTGAAGGCATATTATCGCTGATAGGGCGGTTTTCATAAAGCCGTGAAAGCAAAGTCGATCGAGGCGGTTCAGCCAATGCGTAAACCGTTTTATAACCTCTGCCAGCGATCCTTCTGGCTGACCATGTCGGCGGGCGGGGAAGATGAGGTCTAAGACACTATTGTTCAGATAACCGGCAATCGCCCGCGAACGGGTGCTCGGGACGATAAACTGTGACCCCGGCGGCGGTAAAGCGCAGAAGATTCACCTTATAGTGGCGACAAAGGTTAAATAGGCCTGATGAATATAAGGACATACATCAGGCCGCTGATCCCGCCGCGATGCGCTTTTTCTGTTGTAAATGGAGGTTTTTATGAGCAGTTCGCTAACCGCTTCAATGCAGGCACGCCGTCACCCCGATACCACCCACATTGATCGTCTCGCCACGGCCGACATGCTGGCGATACTGCACCAGGATGATAAGCAGATATCGGAGGCGGTCGGCGCCTGCCTGCCGGATATTGCCCGGTTAATTGATATCGCCACCGCAACGATGAGCCGGGGAGGGCGTCTGATCGTTATCGGCGCGGGCGCCTCGGGCCGTACCGCCGTCCAGGCGGTCAGCGACTATTCGCCGGAAGGCAAACACGCGCTGGTAGGGCTTATTGCCGGTGGCCCGACAGCGGCGATGGCTGAGATGGAAAACGCGGCGAATAATTACGACCTTGGCGCTTTTGAGCTGCAGTCGCTGGACTTTACCAGCAACGACATGCTGCTGGCGCTCACTGTTAGCGGCAAAACGCCGTGGGTGTGGGGGGCGATGCGCCACGCCTGGTCTTTGGGGGCGCCCATTGCGGTCATCACGCAGCAGGCGGCCAGCGAGGCGGCGCAACTGGCGGATATCATCATTGCTCCGCAAACCGGACCCGAAGCGGTGGCGGGCTTAACCAATCCGAAGGCCCAGCAGGCCCAGCGGCAGATTATCAACATGGTGTCGACCGGTCTTGCTATCCGTGATGGTCGGGTGTTCAGCAACCTGCGGGTGGATCTGCAGGCTGACGGTCCGCACTGGGCAGAGCGGCAGATAGCGATTGTGATGGCCGCCACCGACTGCACCCGCAGCGAAGCCAAAGCGGCGCTGGCCAGTTGCCATCACCACTGCCGCACCGCGATCCTGATGCTGCTCAGCGGGCTGGATGCCTGGCGCGCGCGCGCGCTGCTGACTGAGCACCACGATCATCTGCGTCTCGCTCTGCGCGAAGCCCAGCGCAGCGCTGTCACTCCCGCCCAGTAATCCCTCCTCTGCCAGGCGCGCGCGATGAGCATGCGCGCCTGGACTTTAGTAATTAAAGAAATGCTTATCTTTTATTTCATCCAGCAATGGCGCTGAATTTTCAGCGCTATTTTTTTGTGGCGTGGTTTTATTTTAAAATTCACTTTTTTAAGTTAAATAACTGTTTGATTAAAAATGCGAGAGTGTAAATGATATTTTAAAATAAAGTAAAAGTGCGTTAATATGCTGCCTCTTATTACCGTGTGCTACGTGATAATTCTATTATGCCTGCAATGAAAAAAACGATGATTTCCTTTACCGCCTTAGCCATGTTCGTCAGCGCGGCGACGCATGCTGAAGCGGATACCTCTAAAAAAACTGACTTCCTGCTGATTGGCGGCGGGATCATGAGCGCCTCGCTCGGCACCTGGCTGCAGGCGCTGCAGCCGGACTGGAACCTGACCATGGTGGAGAAACTGGACGGCGTAGCCCTGGAATCTTCCAATGGCTGGAATAACGCCGGTACCGGTCATTCGGCGAATATGGAGCTGAACTATACGCCGCAGCGGGCCGATGGTTCGATTGACGTCAGCAAAGCGCTGGATATTAACGAACAGTTTATGATTTCCCGTCAGTTCTGGTCGGCCCAGGTGAAGCGCGGTATTTTGCACGATCCGCACTCCTTTATTAATTCCACGCCGCATATGAGTTTTGTGTGGGGTGATAATGTCGACTATCTGCAGAAACGTTATAACGCGCTGCAGCAGACCACCTTATTCCAGGGAATGAAATTCTCCACCGATCATGCGCAAATTAAACAGTGGGCGCCGCTGGTGATGGAAGGGCGCGATCCGCAGCAGAAAGTGGCCGCTACCTGGACGCCGGTGGGCACCGATGTTAACTACGGCGAAATCACCCGCCAGCTGATCGGCAGCCTGAAGAAAAACAGCCATTTCAGCCTGCAAACCTCCTCTGAGGTAACGGATTTCAAACGCAATGCCGATAACTCCTGGCACGTGACGATTAAGAACGTGCAGAGCGGGGAAGCGCAGACTATTGACGCCAAATACGTCTTTATCGGCGCCGGCGGCGGCGCACTGAAGCTGCTGCAAAAAACCGGTATTCCGGAAGCGGATAACTATGCCGGCTTCCCGGTGGGCGGCTCGTTCCTGATGACCGAGAACCCGGCGGTCACCGCGCAACATCTCGAGAAGGTATATGGCCAGGCTTCGGTCGGCGCACCGCCGATGTCGGTGCCGCACCTTGACGCCCGTTATCTCGACGGTAAGCGCGTGGTGCTGTTCGGGCCATTCGCCACCTTCTCGACCAAGTTCCTGAAAAATGGCTCGTTCTTTGATCTGTTGAGCACCACCACCACCGATAACGTGCTGCCGATGACCCACGTCGGTCTCGACAATTTCGATCTGGTGAAATATCTCGTCAGCCAGGTGATGCTCAGCGATGACGACCGCTTTGCGGCGCTGAAAGAGTACTACCCGGACGCGCGTAAAGAAGATTGGAAACTGATCCAGGCCGGCCAGCGCGTACAGATCATCAAGAAAGACGCGGAGAAGGGCGGCGTACTGAAGCTCGGTACCGAAGTGGTGGTCGATCAGCAGAAAACCATTTCCGCGCTGCTCGGCGCATCGCCGGGGGCTTCCACTGCCGCGCCGATCACCCTGAACGTGCTCAAACAGATGTTCCCGACGCAGTTTAACTCGCCGGAATGGCAGAGCCGCATCCATGAGATCGTGCCGAGCTACGGCCAGAAGCTGAACGGCAACGTGGCGCTGACCCAGCAGGTATGGGATGACACCGCCGCGGCGCTGCAGCTGACGAAGCCGCCGGTGATCCAGATGCCAGCGGCGGCGCCCACCGCGACCGCCAAACCGGCTGAGCCGCAGCGCGAGGCCTCGCCGCAGCACGATATGGCGCTGTAACGCCACATTCGTGCGGTGAACATCAGGGGAAGACTACGGTCTTCCCCTGATGATTAAAAACAGTGCCTGATGACGTTTCGCTTATCAGACCTGATGGATGGCCTCACAGCCTGATGATTTTGCATGTTGTGTCTCCGATGTATCGAACCCATTTATGAATTTTATTCATAGCCTTGTTTTGCCTGGCGGGGATTGTCCGTGTCCCTGAAACGGCTACCATTGCGGGCCGTTTTTCCGCCTTTCTCTCCTTAACGGATAGCCTAAATGACGTCATCGCATCAGCGCGCCACCAATGGGGCGCTTTTTATTTTGATTCTGAGCGGCCTGATGGCCTTCACTTCACTCTCCACCGACATTTACCTGCCGGCCATGCCAGTGATGGCCGCGCAGTTGCAGGGCGACGCGGAGCTGACCATCACTGGCTTTCTGATTGGCTTTGCGCTGGCGCAACTGGTATGGGGACCGATAAGCGATCGACTCGGGCGTCGCATACCGCTGTTTATCGGCATGGTGCTGTTTATTATCGGTTCCGCGGGCTGTGCGCTATCGACCACTATCGATCAGATTGTTTTCTGGCGCGTATTTCAGGCCCTGGGCGCCTGTACCGGGCCGATGCTGGCGCGGGCGATGGTCCGCGATCTCTTTGCCCGTACCCGCGCGGCGCAGATGCTTTCGACGCTGACTATCGTGATGGCGATTGCGCCGATTGCCGGTCCGCTCATTGGCGGGCAGCTGATTAAATTCACCAGCTGGCACGCCATTTTTTGGTTGCTGGTGGCGATTGGCGGGCTGATGCTGGTTGCGCTGTGCTGGCTACCGGAAACCCTGCCGCCGGCGCGTCGACAGCCAGGGTCGCCGCTGGGCGCTTTTCGCAACTACGCCGCGCTGGTGAGAAACCGCACGTTCATGCGCTATACCCTCAGTCTGACCTGTTTTTACGTGGCCGCTTACGCGTTTATTACCGGTTCGCCGGATGTCTATATTCGCTATTTTGGCGTCGCCCCGCAGCATTACGGCTGGCTGTTTGCGGTCAATATTGTCGGCGTCATGCTGATGAGCGTGGCGAACCGCCGGCTGGTTCAGCGGCATGCGCTGGGCACCTTGCTGAAAGCGGCGCTGGCGGTATCGGCAATCGCCGTTAGCGTACTGGCTGCCGGCGTGCGTTTACAGGTCGGCGGCCTGCCGCTGATCGTGGTGAGCATTTTCCTCTATTTCTCAATGAATGGGGTGATTGCCGCCACCTCCACCGCCGCAGCACTGGATGAGGCCGGGGAATATGCCGGTTCTGCTTCGGCGCTAATTGGCTCGCTGCAGTACGGCAGCGGTATTGTCTCCTCGCTGCTGCTGGCATGGCTGCACGACGGTACACCCTGGACCATGGCATGGATTATGGCGGCGTTTACTCTCGCCAGCCTGTTCCTGGCATGGACTCATCGCCATAGCGGCGGCAGACAATAGTGGTCGCCAGCAACACAGTTTTAGTGGTTATTGTTATACTGGCCTGAATTTGTATAAGAAAACGCTAACCAGGAGTGTGGAAGGGCCATGCAAGACGATATTAACCAGGAGATCACCTTCCGCAAGCTGTCGGTCTTTATGATGTTTATGGCGAAGGGCAATATCGCCAGAACCGCCGAAGCGATGAAGCTCAGCAGCGTCAGCGTCCACCGCGCGCTGCATACGCTTGAAGAGGGCGTCGGCTGCCCACTGTTCGTCCACAAAGGGCGCAATCTGCTGCCGCTGCAGGCGGCATGGACGCTACTGGAATACTGTCAGGATGTGATGAGCCTGATGAGTCGCGGCCTTGAGGCGACGCGCAAGGTCGCTGGCGTCGGTCAGGGAAGACTACGTATCGGTACGCTCTACTCCCTGACGCTGGAAACCGTCCCGCGCATTATCATGGGAATGAAGCTGCGCCGCCCGGAGCTGGAGCTGGATCTGACCATGGGTTCCAACCAGATGCTGCTCGATATGCTGGAAGATGATGCGCTGGACGCTATCTTAATCGCCACCAACGAAGGGGAGTTCAGCCAGACTGCTTTCGACGTGGTGCCGTTGTTTGAAGATGATATCTTTCTCGCCGCGCCGGCGACGGAGCGGCTGGATGCCACTCAGCTCGCCGACCTGCGCGATTTCGCCGACCGGAAATTTGTCTCGCTGGCGGAAGGGTTTGCCACCTATGCCGGGTTTCGGGAAGCGTTCCATATTGCCGGTTTTGAGCCAGAAATTGTCACCCGGGTAAATGATATTTTTTCGATGATTAGCCTGGTGCAGGCGGGCGTCGGTTTTGCGCTACTGCCGGGGCGGATGAAGAAAGTCTATGAGAAGGATGTCCAGCTGTTGAAGCTGGCGGAGCCCTACCAGATGCGCCAGCTGATCTCGATTGTTTATTCGCACCACCGTGAACGCGACGCCGATCTGCTGGCGCTGGCCGCGGAAGGGCGGATGTACGCCCGCAGCCTTAGTCGCTAAACCGCTGCGCCAGATGGCGGGCGACGTCCACACCGCTGCGTTCCAGCGAAAGCGTTTCTCCGCGCCAGCCCGCCTGGCGGGTCAGGCAGGTGAGCACGCCGCCGGGGGGCATCTCAATGGCCAGGCGCGCGTCGCGCTCATCGGCGGCAATCATCGCTTCCTGCCAGTGGACCGGGCGCGCCATATTCATCGCCAGGTCGTCGGCGATCCGCTGCGGGTCCCACAGCACGCGCGCGGTTGAGCCGCTTAAATAAGCGCATTGCGGACGCGTTAAGGTGATGCCGGCAAAGGCGTTTGCCAGTTCAGCGGCGGGTTTATCCAGCAGCGCGCAGTGCGACGGAACGCTCACCGCCAGCCGCCGGGCCTTACTGGCCCCCGCCTGCAGCGCCCGCTGCGCCACCTCGGCCATGGCCTCATCACGACCGGCGATCACGAACTGCGTTTCGGCGTTCAGGTTGGCGAGATAAACCTCATGGCCCTGGATCAGGGCTTCCACCCGAGAACGGGTCAGACCCATGATCGCCGTCAAACCGTAACCCTCGGGATAGGCTTGCTCCATTAAGTCGCCGCGCAGGGCCACCAGTCGTAGCGCGCGGGTGAAATCGAGCGCGCCGGCAATGACTGCGGCGGGAAACGCGCCGATCGACAGGCCGCTGACCATCTGCGGATTGACGCCCTGGCGCTGTAATTCTCGCGCCCAGGCGACACCGGCGATCAGCAGACAAAGCTGGACTGCACGGGTGTGTTGTAGCGCATCGGCGCTATCGAGAGTATCGACTTCCTCCCCCAGCACATTGCGCGCCTGGGTGAGGATCGCCTCACGATCGGGGATCGCCGCCAGCATGCCAGGATGCTGGCCGCCCTGGCCGGGAAAGGTAAATAAAATCTTCATCATTCCTCCCTGTGCCACGGCGTCGCGGTTAAGCGCGCGCCGCGGGATGTTTTCAACAGCGCGCGGCCATCGCGCAGCCATTCATTAAGGGCAAAGGCGCCGTACGGCGTTTCGACCTGGGTATCGGCGCGGCACGGGAGTTGGGCCACACGGGCCTGCCACTCGCGCAGCGCCTCGCGATCCAGCGGCTGCGGCGCGCGGATCAGCAGATCCAGATCGCTTGCCGCATGGAGTACCGGGATCTCAGTGGCCAGCGCGTAGCCGGTACTGCCGGTGACGCCCCAGCGCCAGGGCCAGGGGTGTAAGGTAAGGGCGATAGCCGCCTGAACCGGCGGCTGTGAAACAAAAGGGGAGCCCAGCAGACGCTCGCGCTCCACCAGCATTTCCGGCGTCACGCAGCGCACGATATTGTGCGCCTGGACCCAGCCGGCGGCACGCTGCTCGCGCTTCATGCCCCGCACCCCCACCGGGATGCGGGCCTGGTCGTCAACGTCGCGCCTCACCACCACCGGCAGCGCAGCTCGCCACTGCTGAGCCACCCACGGCTCGGCAATAGCTTCCAGGGCGCTGGCGTGGTTTAACCAGATTAAGTCGTGGGGACGCGGCGTTGCTGACATGGTTTACAGTCCTGAAGTCAAAGAGATAAACAGCGGTAGCGACAGGATACACAGAACCGAGCTTAACAGCAGCACGGCTTCAGCATCCGGGGACTGTACGCCAAAGCGGTTGCCGAAGACCACGCCGAAGAAACCGGCGGCCAGGGCAATCATCAGGATCGCGGTAATGGCGATGGAGCCGTGCAGACCCAGCACCATCACCAGACCCCAGGCAATAAACGGCTGCACCAGCAGTTTGACGATGGTGGAAGTGGCGATCAGCGCATTGAGCTGCAGTTTACGCGCCGACAGGATCACCCCGGTGAGGAACAGCGCGGCGGCGGTGGCGGCCAGGCCCAGCGGTTTGATGGAAGCCAGCAGCAGATCCGGCATTTTAATGCCGATAGCGGAAAGCACCACCCCGAGCAGCGGACCCCAGACGATCGGCTTTTTCACCGAACGCCACATCAGCACCGGCAGCATCGCCAGCGTGGAACCGGTGTTTTCACCTGCGGCGCGGGCTTTTTCACGTTCCAGAATCAGCAGGCAGAACGGGGTCATCAGCACCGAGCCGCAAGCGATAGAAACCGCCACCGACAGCGAGGTTGACGCGCCTTCACCCAGCACGCTGCCGAGGATCGGCAGACCCAGCGCGGCATAGTTCGGCAGGGCGACGGTGAGGGTCAGCACCGCGGCATCCTGCGGGGTGCGTTTGAACACGCTGGTGGCGAGGAAGTAGATGGCGGCATAAGTTATCCACATCGCGCCGGTCAGCACCAGCACCAGCGGCGACTGGGCGACAATACCGGCCCATGGGGTTTGTACCGTGGCGCTGAACAGCGTGGCGGGTAAGGCAAAATCCATTACAAAGATATTGAGCAGGGAGACATTTTTATTATCTACCATCCCGGCCTTACCGGCCCAGAAGCCCAGCAGCATAATGACGAAAATCGGGGCAAGAGCATGAATAATCACATAAGTCATAAATCACCTGTAAATAAAATAGAGTACTGGCGCGATTGTTATTTTTTCTAAAAGCCGTCCCTTCCCGGAGCGTGTATTCCGCGCTCCGGGGGACCGCTTCCGGCAGGTTTTCTTCTACTACTTACGTACGAACGTCTTACCAGCTGGCGCGCATGCGATCGCGAACCAGTTGTGAGCTGCGGCGGTTTTCCGCGCCCAGGCGGCACTTCAGTGAGGTATCTTTGCGCGCGTCAGCGATGGCGTCGCGCAGGGTACGGCTGACCAGCGACAGATCGCCTTCGTCTGGCGCATCCGGATTATTAATATCCAGAAGGGCGGAGAGCAGGCCGAGCGTCGCATAGTTGCTGACGTCGTAGGCCATCGGCGGGATTGTCGCCGCCAGTTTCTCCAGCGCCTCCACGGTACGCAGCGTAATGCGCGCTGCCGATTCTTTCCCCATCGCGTGGACCAGCACACCGCTATCGTTAAAGGCGATCAGGCGGTTGGCCTGATAGCCGTGGGCCAGAAACGCCCCGGACATCGCTTTTCCGACAATCAGGCCAATCACCGGGTGGCCGGCAAGACGGGCTTTGGCGTAGGCGCCTGCCGCCCCGGCTAGCGCCTGGTGGATGCCGAAAGCTTCTTCGCGGCGGCCATAGGCCTGGCTTGGGACATCAATTACCGCGACGATCGGCCGTTTGACAGGCTGGTCAGCGTCAGCGGCGATGGTTTCATTGACCACTTTCGCCAGCGTCCAGCCTTCCAGCAAGCCGACTTCGCCGCCGGCGGCGCGCGGGTAGTGGTTGTTGGCGTCTGGCACCACGGCGATAAAGCGGACGCTTTCGCCATCAATCTGGCCATCTGCGACCTGCACCGAAGGGCACAGACCACTCATCAGCGGCGCGTCGGGCGCCAGTTTATTCAGCCACAGCGCGGCGCGGTTTGGGAACTGACTCATTATTTATCCTCCCGGGCAAAAAGCTGTTTAATCTGCGCGGTATCCGCCTGCTGGCGGGTATCGAACTGGCTCAAGCGACGCAGATAATCGTCATAGTTGTCGCTACGGTGCTGTACCGGTACGCCTTTGGCGATCGCCTCGTTCATTGCGGTTTTAACGGCGTTAACGCCATCGTTAACCAGCGCGTCGATCAGGCCGCTGGCGGCGCGAATTTCACCCCCGGTCATGCTCCAGATAAACGGCCGGTTGCGGGAGTCGTACTCTTCAATGCCGGCTTCCTGCTCGATAACCTGCGGGCCGTTGAGGCCAAGACGGGCTTCACGAGTGACGATAAGGTAGCTGCACAGCGCCGCGGCGATGGACATGCCGCCGAAGCAGCCGACGGTACCGGTAATAATGCCGACGACCGGGGTGTAGCGGCGCAGGTCGACAATCGCGGCATGAATATCGGCGATGGCGGCCAGACCAAGGTTGGCCTCCTGCAGACGTACGCCGCCGGTTTCGAGGCACAGCACCGCCTGGGTCGGGATACCGTTGCGGTTATCTTCCGCCGCCAGCTCCAGCGCGGCGGCCATTTTGGCGCCGGAGACTTCGCCCATACTGCCGCCCTGGAAGGTGCCTTCGATGGCAATCACCACCGCAGGTTGGCCGTTGATCGTGCCTTTGGCGACCACCATACCGTCGTCGGACTGTGGGACGATGCCCTGCGCGCCGAGCCACGGCGACATAATGCCTTCAAACGGATCCAGCAGTTCGCGGTAGCTGCCGTCGTCCAGCAGGGCGTGGGCGCGTTCGCGAGCGCACAGTTCGATAAAGCTGCGATCGTTACGCATGAGCGGCCTCCTCAAAGACTTGTTCAATACGAATACGGGCGACGCCCGGCGTGGCGCCGAAGTCGTGGATAATCAGTTGCCCGGCAGGCAGGCCGTTGATCAGGTTCAGCCTGTCGAACAGCGCCTGCCAGCGCGCCTGGCTGTTATCCACGGAGGTGGTGATCTGTACGTTGAGCGTGGCGCTCTGTGCGGCGGTATAAAGCACTTCCATATCGCCTGAACCTACGACCCCTGCCAATGCTTTGCCGCTGAGGGCGCGGTTGGCAGGAAATGACAATGTAATCTGTTCCATAACATCCTCTGAATGCGTTAGCCGGCAACCCGGTCGAGAAACAGGGTGGCGGCAAGGAGATCGGCCGCGCCACCCGGCGAGGCGTTGTGCGCCAGCATTTGCGTATCAAGACGCGCCAGGGCGGCGCGACCCGCGGCACTGGCGCAACCGCCGGCGGCCAGCACCTCGCGGGCGCCTTGCTGCATGGTGTGCAGGCCGGTCATGCCGGCGCGCGACAGCACGCAGGTATCGCTCAGCGAGGTCATGATGGCCATCAGCGCATCAAGGCGCGCCTGCGGCTCGCTGGCGCCTCGCGCCCGGCTTTGCTGCAGTTGCGGCAGCGCCAGGGTGGTAACATGCGGAAATCCGCGCTGCGCTTCCTCGCGTGCGCCCGGCACCTGCCAGCGGCGGCTGGCGCGCAGACCCTTACTAAAGCTTTTCGGCGCGAAACCGTCCGGCAGGCGGGCAAGGGCGGCTGCGGCGGCGGCGATCGCCTGTGATTGACCCTCTCCACCCAACATCGCCACCGCGCTGACCAGCAGGCCCAGCGCCCAAATGGCGCCGCGGTGGGTGTTAACTCCACCTGTCGCCATCATCATCTGCGCTTCACCTTCGCGACCGAGGCGGCCGACGGTTTCGCGCAGGGCGATATCCGCCGGACGCTGCCAGCTTTGCTGCGCCAGCGCGTGAAAGGTCGGCTGCAGGCTGCGGGCGGAGCGTTCCATCAGGTCCAGATTGAGATCCTGATGCGCGCCGTTGCCGCGACTATCGACCAGGCCCGGTTTCGGACTCAGACGGGCTTCGTCAATCAGACACGCGCTGGCGGTATGCGCCAGCCAGCTGACGCGGCTTTCTGCGTGCAGGGGGGAGAGATTTTTCATTACCAGCTCCGGAATTTTGCCGGTGGGTTGTACAGTCCGTCGGACCACTCCACCAGGTCGGCGACGCTGCCGGCCGCCAGTAGCGAGCGGGTGGCATCGCTACGGCGAATGCCGATATCTTCCGGGTACACCACTTTGCCACTCTGGCGCAGCGCGGCGACGCGTTTGGCGTCCACCCCAAGACCGATATCAGTGATCCCGGCCACCGCGGCGACCATTGCCCGGCGCTCTTCAAGGCTTTCCGCGCGGTACAGGTAGGCGATACCTTCTTCGGTCAGCACATGGGTCACGTCGTCGCCGTAAATCATCACCGGCGCCAGCGGCATGCCGGAAGTTTTGGCGACGTCGACGGCGTCGAGCGTTTCAACGAAGGTCGGTTTCACCCCGGCCTGGAAGGTTTCCACCATCTGCACCACCAGTTTTTTCCCGCGCTGCATCGGGTCTGGCTCGGTGATCATATTGAGCCAGGCCGGGGTGGCGTGGCGGCGACCGTGCGGGTCGTGGCCCATGTTCGGCGCGCCGCCGAAGCCGGATAGGCGGCCGCGGGTGACGGTGGAGGAGTTAGCCAGGCCATCAACCTGCAGGGTCGAACCGATAAACATATCTACCGCGTACTGACCTGCCAGCTGGCAGAAGGCGCGGTTAGAGCGCATTGAGCCATCCGGGCCGGTAAAGAAGATATCCGGGCGGGCGCGGATGTACTCTTCCATCCCCAGTTCGCCGCCGAAACAGTGCACGCTCTCCACCCAGCCGCTCTCGATGGCCGGGATTAAGGTCGGATGCGGATTCAGCGTCCAGTGTTTACAGATTTTGCCTTTCAGGCCGAGCTGTTCGCCGTAGGTGGGCAGCAGCAGTTCAATAGCAGCGGTATTAAAGCCGATACCGTGGTTAAGCGACTGCACCTGATGCTCCGCGTAGATGCCTTTGATCGCCATCATCGCCATCAGAATGTGTTCTTGCTTAATCAGGCGCGGGTCGCGGGTGAACAGCGGTTCAATGAAGAACGGTTTGTCGGCGACCACCACGTAATCAATCCACGAGCCGGGAATATCGACGCGCGGCAGATCGCATTCGTCGTCCACCAGTTCGTTGACCTGGGCTATCACAATGCCATCGTGGAAGGCGGCGGCTTCGACCAGCGCCGGGGTATCTTCAGTACTTGGCCCGGTGTACAGGTTGCCTTTGCGGTCGGCTTTATAGCCCGCGATCAGCGCGACGTTTGGCGACAGATCAACGTACAGGCGGGAGTAGAGTTCGATATAGGTGTGGATGGCGCCGATTTCGAGCAGGCCATCTTCCAGCAGCTGCGAAATGCGCAGGCTCTGGGTGCCGGAGAAAGAGAAATCCAGTTTACGGGCAATGCCTTTTTCAAACAGGTCCAGATGCTCGCTGCGCCCGACGCTGGGCATAACCATATGCAGGTCGTGAATTTTTTGCGGATTGACCTCGGCGAGCATGCGGGAGAGGAAATCAGCCTGTTTCTGGTTGTTGCCTTCCAGCACCACCCGATCGCCCGGGGCGAGCAGATTTTCCAGTACGCTGACCAGCTGGTCAGTGGGGATGACTTTGCCGGCGATCTTCGCTTCGGCCAGCCGCCGCTGTTTTTCCGTCCGGCGACGGTTCCAGACCCGCGCCGTCGTTTGTTCAGCATTCATTGTTAACCTCCTGATTCGACAAATCGTTTTGTTTGTCCTGGTGGAAGTTAGTGTGCGATGCGCGGCGCTGCGCATCAATTAAGCACGGCGGCTAATTGTTAGCTTTAGAGTAACGATTGGGTCTTACCGTTTGTGATAGGGATCAATAATACGAAAGGCGTAGTGGTCTAAGGGAAGAGCGCAGGTGAGGAAGCCGGCCGATACACGGCCGGCCGTGGGAAGGGGTTATTCTTTACTGACATCACTTAATAAGAAAGCAATACTCTGACCGCCGCTGGTCTGCTCGAGGGCAATTTTGGCGATAATCGTCAGTGGCACCGACAGCAGCATGCCGACCGGGCCCAATAGCCAGCCCCAGAAGATCAAGGACAGAAACACTACCAGCGTGGAGAGCCCCAGGCCACGTCCCATCACCCGTGGCTCCAGAATGTTGCCGAACACCAGGTTGACGATCAAGTAGCCGGCCAGGACCACCAGCGCCTCGTACAGCCCGCCAAACACCAGTACCTGCAGGATCGGCGGGATGGCCGCCAGCACGGAGCCAATATTGGGAATATAGTTGAGCGCGAAGGCCAACAGTCCCCACATGAAGGCGAAGCGCACGTCCAGCAGCACTAGCATGCCCCAGACCACCAGGCCGGTCACCAGGCTAATCGCGGTTTTCAGCACCAGATAATGCGACACGCTGTCGATGGCCCGCTGAATGGCGCCCATCCCTTCAACCGGACGGGACATCAGCTGTTGCAGCTTGGCGGGAAGCTGGGGGACCTCCAGCAGCATAAATACCACCGTCAGCAGCAGCAGAAAAATCGAGGACATCGCGTTCGACAGCTGAGTGAGCAGGCTGGTGACCAGCGTCATCACCGCGTTAGGGTCGATGTATTTATTCAGCTCCACCACCGAGACGGTGAACCCCATGCGCTGCAGCCAGGGGGCGATGGTCTGCATCGGCTCATACAGATAGTTGCGATACTGCGGCAGGGTACGCGCCAGCTCGTTCAGCGAGGTCCCCAGCGAAGCCAGCAGCACCACGGCCAGCATGACAATGAGGCCAATCAGCAGCGAAATCGCCAGTACGCGCGGTACCCGGCAGCGGACCAGCAGTTGTACCAGCGGATTGATGATCACCGCCAGAAAGAGGGCGAGAATAAAAGGGACAATAATGTCCGCCGCAAAGCGAATGCCGGTAAGGATGATCACCAGCATGCCCAGCATGATGACCATCTTTAATCCGTTAAGTGTAATAATGGGTTTAGCCATAGGGTCCCGACCTCGATCTTCCTTGCCTATTAACAGGTTGCGTTACATTAGCATAATGACGTTTTTTTGCAGAAAAAACGCATTGAAGCAAAACAGCGGCGTAAAGAATTGCAAAGTCTTTGAATTAAATGTAGCACTATGCTACAAATTTAGCTGTGTATAACTACTGAGGACAATTTTCATCCGCACCGGACGAGAAGCAACACCGCGGATAATTGTAATTTTATGGACAATCAGTTCAGGATGTATATTTTAAATCACCCCGCAGTATCCCTTTCTTTTTCCCGTTTTGCCGGCGAACAGCACTGGCATTCGGCGCTATAGTCACCTTTCTTACTGCCTGAGCTGGCGCCAAGCGCACAGCGAAATCTACGTCAGAAATTTTCCGGTTTACGTTTCGCGTAAACGGTAATGGATTATATTCTCAAGCAGGAGAAAGGATCATGTTTTATTGGATTTTATTGGCTTTAGCGATTGTCGCTGAAATTACCGGCACCTTGTCTATGAAATGGGCAAGCGTGAGTGGTGGGCTCACCGGCTTTATTTTAATGCTGGCCATGATTGCCCTCTCATATATTTTTCTCGCCTTTGCAGTTAAAAAAATAGCCCTCGGCGTGGCTTATGCATTGTGGGAAGGAATTGGCATTTTGCTGATTACTCTGTTTAGCGTTCTGTTGTTTGATGAAAGCCTGTCGCTGTTGAAGATAGCCGGCCTGACGACCCTGGTGGCGGGGATTGTCTTAATTAAGTCCGGGACTCAGAAAAAAACGTCGAAGCCGCAGGAGGTGAGCCATGCAGCAGTTTGAGTGGGTACACGCCGCCTGGCTGGCTATCGCCATCGTGCTTGAAATCATCGCCAACGTCTTTTTGAAGTTTTCCGACGGCTTCCGCCGCAAAATCTACGGTATCCTGTCCCTGGCGGCGGTGTTGGGGGCATTCAGCGCCCTGTCACAGGCGGTCAAAGGGATCGATCTCTCAGTCGCCTATGCGCTGTGGGGCGGCTTCGGTATCGCGGCGACCATTGCCGCCGGTTGGGTGCTGTTTGGTCAGCGCCTGAATAACAAAGGCTGGGCGGGGCTCATCCTGCTGGTGGCCGGCATGGTGCTCATTAAGCTCGCCTGACGTCTTGCCGCCTGCGAAGGCAGGCGGCAAACAGGCCCACTGTGGTGATGGCCAGCTTGTAATTATGCCCGGTGATGATGAGGACTGCGCAGGTTCACGGCTTTCGGCTGGCGAAAAATTTCTTCCGCCACGAGGGGGCAAAAATACATTCTCTCGCCGATCACGGTCTATTACTCTCCGGCCAGCGTTTCGAGCTTATCACGAAAGCCGGTGACGGAAATGGCGCGGTTGTCGGCCCGCCAGCGATCCTGCGGACCAGGAGCGGAGCTTTGCACGGCGATCACCTGCCAGCCATCCTCGGTCTTCAGCAGCAGCGGCGAGCCGCTGTCCCCTGGCAGGGTGTCGCACTGGTGCGACAGCACGCTGCTTTGCGCCCAGCCGGTCACAATGCAATCCTGGTGACTGTACAGATTATCCAGATGATCTTCAGGATAACCTGACTGGGTCACTTTCCGGTCCGCTGCCTTCAGCGCGGCGGTTAAATCGGCCTTACTGCCGGGGAAAAGCGGGATCGGCGTGATGCCCGACGGGGCGTAACGCAGGACGATCAAGCCAAAATCTGACGGCGCAGCGGCGGAGGGGACGATCCAGCCATCGCCATCAGCCTTCAGGCGCTTACCTAAACCTGGCTCCACCCGCCCATCAATACCGTGAATCTCATACACCCAGTTGCCGTTGCGGGAAATAAAGCGCAGGGCGACCGCTTTGTCCGGCTTGCCGCGCGGGGGGGTTAACAGACAGTGTCCCGCGGTTAGCGCCAGATGCGGAGAGATGAGCGTGGCCGTACACAAATTGCCGCTGGCGGTTTCCAGCTGGCCAATCGCATCCCACGGGCTCTCTTCAGGGTGGCTGACGGCTTTACGATCATCGTGGCCGAAAAAGAGCGTTTTAATGTCTTTGGCGCTCAGACCGCTCTCATCGGCATGGGCGCCCAGAGGCAACAGATAAAATGAACACAGTAATAACAGAACGTCTCTACGCATATCACTCTCTGGGGAGGCTATGATGTCTATTGACAGTAGCAGGAGATTTAAGTTTTTGAAAGTAAACACTAATTCCAGTCAGCCCAAACGGCAATTTTTACCGAAGCGCGGCTGGAAAGACTGCCGGCTAAACCGTCTGATTTCAAACAGTTAATGCCAACAGTCTTCAGTGATTATTTCCGCAGAAAGCGGCGTGCGGCGCAACTCAATTCGTGTATCAGAACGTACTGAATCTGATTAATATTGCATCAATTCGCTCTTGGGACTATTCCTGGTTTGTCAGGGATGGGCGCAAAAATAATACGTTTACCCAGCAGAACTTCACCAGAATTCGCACTTCTTTACGCCCCTCGTAATTATTTTCAATGCGAAACATTTTCTCACTGAAAACGTTGTTACGGTCAACCAGCCGTTGAGTAAATAGAGAGGTAATACCGGCGATGATACCTCAATTCTATTTCCCCGTGGTTCGGAGGGTATATGTCTAAAAAAGGTATTCGCGCACTGGTTTATGTTTCCCTGGTCTCGGTCGCTATCTGGGGTGCGACCGGTTATCTGGTGATGGAAGCGGTACGCGTACTGTGAAGAGTCTGGTCACTGCGAGGTGGCCGGCGCGCAATAGTTTATGACTTAAGTGTCTGGCGTCTTCGGGCGCCGGACATTTTTGTGCTGCTGGAATTTTCAGGTAAAAGAGATGCAGGAAGGTGTGGTCAGCGATAGCCGCACGATAGTGAGTTAACTGAAAAGCCAGCAGGAGCAACAAAATCAGAGCGGGGTGGACAGGATTAATAGAGGAAAAAGCGGGTAGCAACCACTGCGCAAATGATTAACAGGATCAGGATGAGCTCAAAACGATAGCGCCGCAGCATAGTGCTCTCCAGAAAAAACGGCGCTGAAACAGCGCCGATTATTTAAGAAGGTTGGTTCACCGGTAGGAATTATGCTGCCGGCTGTGCAGCCGGTTTAGCGGCCTGGTGTTTAGTGGTTTTGTGGTGTTTTTTTGCTGCCTGGGCTTTCTGGGCTACCGGTTTAGCCGCAGTTTTGTGGTGCTTTTTCGCTGCCTGGGCTTTCTGCGGAGCGGCTGGTTTAGCGTCTGCTTTTTTGTGTTTTTTGGCAGCCTGCGCTTTCTGCTCTGCAGCCGGTTTTGCCGCAGCTTTGTGCTGTTTTTTGTGATGAGTGGTCTTGGCAGCCGTGCTGTGGGTAGCAGCTGGCGCCTGAGTGGTGCTTGCTGCATCAGCAGCGAAAGCGGCAGAAGAGAGACCCATAGCAGCGGCAACGACCAGAGCTAATACTTTTTTCATTCTGATATCCTCGAAAAGTTTTCTTAATTTCAACCCCACTGCGGGGCCGGTGAAATCACTATATGCTTGTCTTTTCGGGCTTTCCGTGAGTGTTTGGTATCGGCGTGTAACCGAATGTACAAGCCAGGGGGGAAGGACGCGCCGGGTAGCCCGGCGCGCACGATCACAGGTAACGGGCGGTAAGATGGTCGCGGAAATAGCGGCTGCTTAGTTCTTCGCCGGTGGCCTGCTGGATCAACTGCGAGGTGGTGAAGCGGCTGCCATGCTGCCAGATATTTTGTCGCAGCCAGTCGAACAGGGCGCTGAAATCCCCTTCGGCGATATCGCGGTCTAAGGTCGGCAGCGCACGGCGAGCGGCGGCCATCAGCTGCGCGGCATACATTGCGCCCAGGGTGTAGGAAGGGAAGTAACCAAAGCCGCCGTCGGTCCAGTGAATATCCTGCATGCAGCCATCCCGATAGTTGCCGGTGGTCGACAGCCCCAGCCAGTGCTGCATTTTCTCGTCCCAGAGCGATGGAATATCTTCCACCTCAATCTCGCCGTCGATCAGCGCGCGTTCAATTTCATAGCGCAGGATCACATGCGCCGGGTAACTGACCTCGTCGGCATCGACGCGAATAAAGCCCGGTTTCACTCGCTGATTCCAGGCGACAAAATTGTCCTGGCTGAAGGCCGGCTGGTCGCCAAAGCGCTCGCGCACCGCCGGCAACAGGCGGTTGAGGAAGCGCTCGCTGCGCCCCAGCTGCATCTCAAAGAACAGGCTCTGCGATTCGTGAATGGCGGTGGAGCGGGCGAGCCCAACCGGCTGGTCGATCCACGGTCGGGGCAGGTTCTGTTCATAGCGGGCGTGGCCGGTTTCGTGGATCACGCCGAACAGGGCGCTGAGCAGATCGTTTTCATTGTAGCGAGTGGTTATGCGCACGTCCTGGGGGACGCCGCCGCAGAACGGGTGGGCGCTGATATCGAGGCGCCCGCCGTCGAAGTCAAAGCCGAGGATGCGCATCGCCTGCAGGCCCAGTTCCCGTTGTTCAGCAATGGGGAAAGGCCCCTGCGGGGCGATTAACGTCTGCTTCGCCTGCTTCTCCACCGCCTGGCTAAGCAGGGAGGGTAGCCACGATTTGAGATCGGCGAACAGGCTGTCCAGCCGCGCGCTGGTCATATCCGGTTCGAAAATATCCAGCAGCGCGTCGTAGCGTGAACCGCCTCTGGCATCGGCGCGGATCTGCGCTTCCTGACGGCTCAGTTTGACCACCTCGCGAAGATTGTCGGCAAAGCCCGTCCAGTCGTTGGCGGGACGCTGGCTGCGCCAGGCATGCTCGCAGCGGCTACCGGCCAGCGATTTGGCCTCCACCAGGCTCTCCGGCAGCAGCGCCGCCTGATCGTACTGACGCTGCATTTCGCGCAGGTTGGCCTGTTCGACATCATTGAGATCCTGCTGGCGGGCCTCCTGAAGCCATTGCCCCACTTTTTTATCGGTCAGGATCTGATGCTGCAGCACGCCGAGCTCGGCCAGCGCTTCGCTGCGGGCGACGCTCCCGCCCGGGGGCATCATCGCGAACATATCCCAGCCGGCGATGGCGGAGAGATGCGAAAAGCGCGACAGGCGCTGAAAGGTGCGGGTAAGCTGCTGATAAGGCGTATTTTCAGTCATAGTAGCGTGCGGTCCGTGACAGGTGAATAAAGAGATTATCGGTCTGCTTCTACACTATCCTGATACGCCCCGCGGGTCGAGCGTTGCGCACAGGGGAAGGGAAAGACACATGGTGGGAGAATAAGCTCACCTCTGTGATCGGTGTGACAGAAAACGGTAACATATCGGTACTAAACTGTGATCGATTACACAGGTCTGGAGGTTCGGGGGTGGTTTATGAATCCGTTCACCTGGCTGTTTATTGCTTTATTGTCCATTGATGCCTTGAGAGAGCTGATGGGTTTGTCATCCATCATGGGCATGTGGTGAAACGTGGCCCGCAGGCCACGTCACAAACGACTATTTCAGTCGCCGATGCAGGCACGTGCCGGTCAGTAGCGCGGCAAGGAGCAGTAGCGCGATAAAGCCTCCGACGCCGTTCCAACCGTAGTGGTGCCAGAACACTCCGCCTAATGTCCCCGCCAGACTGGAGCCTAAATAATAGCTGAACAAATACAGCGATGACGCCTGGCCGCGGGCGCGGCGAGCGCGGGGGCCAATCCAGCTGCTGGCAACCGAGTGCGCGGCGAAAAATCCCGCCGAAAACAATAGCATGCCGATGAAAATGAGCCACAGTGAAGAAAAGAGCGTCAGCAGCAGACCGCAGAGCATCACCGCCGTAAAGCCGAGCATCACCGGCCCGCGGCCATAGCGTACCGTCATGGCGCCCGCCTTCGGGGAACTCCAGGTGCCGGTGAGATAGGCCACCGACAGCAGACCCACCACTGTCTGGCTTAACGACCATGGCGACATCATCAGCCGGTAACCAATGTAGTTAAACAGGGTGACAAAGGCCCCCATCAGCAGGAAACCTTCGACGAACAGCAGCGGCAGGCCGCGGTCACGCCAGTGCAGGCGGAAGTTAATCAGTAATGTTTTTGGTCGCAGCGACGTTGGACGAAAATGGCGCGACTCGGGCAGGATGCGCCAGAACATAATGGCCGCAGCCAGCGCGAAGCCGCTGATTACCGCCAGCGCCACGCGCCAGCCGAAGAAATCGGTGAATACCCCGGTGAGCAAGCGGCCGCTCATACCGCCGATGGAGTTGCCGCTGATGTACAGCCCCATGGAAAAGGCCACAAAGCTGGGATGGATCTCCTCGCTCAGGTAGGTCATGCCAACCGCCGCCACGCCGCTTAGCGACAGGCCGATCAGCGCGCGCATAATGAGGATGCCGTGCCAGCTGGTCATCATGGTCGACAACAGCGAGCAGCAGGCGGCCAGCAGCAGAGCGGTGACCATCACCGGTTTGCGGCCAACGGCATCGGAGAGCGGGCCGGTAAACAGCAGGCCCACCGCCAGCATCGCTGTGGAAATGGAGAGTGAGATACTGCTGCTGGCCGGCGATACAGCGAACTCGTTCGACAGAACCGGCAGGATCGGCTGCACGCAGTAGAGCAGGGCGAAGGTGGCCAGCCCGGCGGAGAACAGTGCGAGGGTGACGCGCATAAACTGCGGGGTGCCGCGCTTAATAAACTGATCCGGGCGGGATGCACCAGCGACGCTGACCTCGCCCGCCGGCACGGTGTCAACGGTTGTTGTACGACTCACAGAGAATTCCTTGCGTAGAAGTTGCTGCTTACCAACAGAGTGTTGTGACCATTCAGCTCACATTTTTAGGGTATGAAAATGTAAATATTCTGTCTAATATATTAATAATCTCAAATAAGACGTTTTAAATATGAATATCGAGTTGCGTCATCTGCGCTACTTTATCGCTGTCGCCGAAGAGCTGCATTTTGGCCGCGCCGCGGCGCGACTGAACATCTCGCAACCGCCGTTAAGTCAGCAAATTCAGATCCTTGAGCAGCAGACCGGGGCGCGTCTGTTCGCCCGCACCAACCGCAGCGTTAGCCTGACGGCGGCCGGGAAACAGTTTCTCGCCGACAGCCGCCAAATCCTCGCCCAGGTCGATGACGCGGCCGCCCGCGCCGCGCGTCTGCATCATGGGGAAACTGGCGAGCTGCGTATCGGTTTTACTTCGTCGGCGCCTTTCATTAAGGCGGTGTCTGATACGCTGTCGATGTTTCGCCAGCGCTATCCGGATGTGCATATTCTGACCCGGGAGACCAACACTCGCGAACAGATCGTGCCGCTGAGCGAGGGAGCCCTCGACCTGGGACTGTTGCGCAATACTCAGTTACCGGACACCCTGGCATGGGAGCGGGTGCTGCGCGAACCGCTGCTGGCGATGGTGCCGGCCAACCATCCGCTGGCCGGTCTGCCCTCGGTCAGCCTGGCGGCGCTGGCGCGTGAACCCTTCGTCTTTTTCGACCCGCACGTCGGCACCGGCCTGTATGACGACATCCTCGGCTTGCTGCGCCGCTACGGGCATACGCCGGTGATTGCCCAGGAGGTGGGGGAGGCGATGACCATTATCGGCCTGGTGGCGGCCGGGCTGGGGGTGTCGATTCTGCCGGCCTCCTTTCAGCGCGTGCAGCTCAGTGAAATGCGCTGGCTGCCGATTGAGGAGCAGGATGCCGTATCGGAGATGTGGCTGGTGTGGTCGAAGCACCACGAACAGGGGGCGCTGGCAAAACGCTTTCGCGATGCGCTGCTGGCCTGGAAAACCGAGCAGAATTGAGGCGAAAACAGGCTGGAAATGTGCAGTAAATCACAAGGCTAAGTAAAAATTTGACGTTCACCATCGAAGTGCTTCACCATAGCCGAAAGTTTATTTCGAAGCGCGAAAATAAGGGAGTCAATGGTGGTAGCGGATAGTCAACCAGGCCATATCGATCAAATTAAGCAGACCAATGCGGGCGCTGTATATCGCCTGATTGATCAGCTCGGCCCGGTTTCGCGTATCGACCTCTCCCGATTTGCGCAACTGGCGCCCGCCAGTATCACCAAAATCGTCCGCGAAATGCTGGAAGCGCATCTGGTGCAGGAGACGGAGATCCAGGAGCCCGGTAGCCGTGGCCGTCCGGCGGTAGGACTGATGGTGGAAACCGAAGCCTGGCACTATCTGGCGGTGCGCATCAGCCGCGGCGAGATCCATCTTTCGCTGCGAGATTTAAGTAGCCAGCTGGTGGTGGAGGATCAGCTGGAACTGGCGCTCACCGACAGTACGCCGTTTCTCACCCGGGTTATCGACCACATTGATCGGTTCTTTATTCGCCATCAAAAGAAGCTGGAACGCCTTACTTCCATCGCCATGACGATGCCGGGAATTATTGATACCGAAAATGGCATTATCCATCGAATGCCGTTTTATGAGGATGTCAAAGATGTGCCGCTGGGCGAAGCGCTGGCTAATCATACCGGCGTGCCGGTCTATATTCAGCATGACATCAGCGCCTGGACCATGGCGGAATCGTTATTTGGCGCCTCGCGCGGCGCTCGTGACGTCATTCAGGTGGTGATCGACCATAACGTGGGCGCCGGCGTCATTACCGACGGTCGCCTGCTGCATGCCGGCAGCAGCAGCCTGGTGGAGATCGGCCATACTCAGGTCGATCCCTACGGCAAACGCTGCTACTGCGGCAACCATGGCTGTCTGGAAACCATTGCCAGCGTGGAGAGCGTGCTGGAGCTGGCGCAGATGCGCATGGCGCAGTCGATGAGCTCTCTGCTGCACCAGCGTCCGCTGAGCGTGGAGTGGTTGTGCCAGGCGGCGCTGCAGGGCGATCTGCTGGCCCGAGATATTATCAGCGGCGTAGGTAACCACGTTGGTCGTATTCTGGCGATCATGGTCAACCTGTTTAACCCGCAGAAAATCCTGATTGGCTCGCCGTTTAATCTGGCGGCAGAGATCCTTTTTCCGGCAATTTCCAGCTGCATTCGGCAACAATCGCTCCCCGCCTACAGTCAGCATATTGCTGTCGAAAGCACCCAGTTCTCCAACCGTGGAACGATGGCTGGCGCGGCGCTGGTCAAGGATGCGCTCTATAACGGATCCTTACTCATACGACTGTTACAGGGTTAACATTTTTTCATAGTCACACCAAAAATTGCGCTATCTCAAGCCGACCCCCAGCGGCTTCACGTAGACTTTGCCCACTGTTGATTATTTCTCTCCCGTATATTTCATCGACAAAACTGTGGGGTTAGTGATGTTTAAGCGTTTCTTTATTACAGGTACAGACACCTCTGTCGGGAAGACAGTGGTTACCCGTGCGCTGTTGCAGGCACTTGCTGCCAGAGGCAAAAGCGTGGCCGGGTACAAGCCTGTGGCGAAGGGCAGCAAAGAGACGCCGGACGGTTTGCGCAACAAAGACGCGCTGGTACTGCAGAGCGTCTCCACGCTGGCGTTACCCTATGAGGCGGTCAATCCTATCGCCCTGAGTGAAGACGAAAGCAGCGTGGCGCACAGCTGTCCGATTAACTATGGTCTGTTGTCAGATGGTTTGCAGCGGCTTAGCGGGCAGGTCGAGCATGTGGTGGTCGAAGGCACCGGCGGCTGGCGCAGCCTGATGAACGACCTGCGACCGCTCTCCGAGTGGGTGGTGCAGGAGCAGCTCCCGGTACTGATGGTGGTGGGGATCCAGGAAGGGTGCATTAATCATGCGCTGCTTACCGCCCAGGCGATCGCTAATGACGGGCTGCCGCTGATCGGCTGGGTGGCCAACCGGATCAACCCCGGTCTGGCGCACTATGCTGAAATCATCAATGTACTCAGCAAAAAGCTGCCGGCACCGCTGATTGGCGAACTGCCGTATTTGCCGCGCGCCGAACAGCGTGAGCTGAGCCGTTACGTCGATTTAGACATGCTCGGCAACGTGATGGCGATAGATCGAATCCCGGCGTAACGTCCGCGACAGCACTGACGCCACGACGCAGGTTATCAGCAGGCCGGGCAGCAGGACATACTGCCCGGTCATCTCACAAATCATCAATGTCGACATGATCGGCGCATGGGTGGTAGCGGCCAGAAACGCCGCCATACCCGTCAGCCCCATCAGGATGGCTATCTCCTCATTTCCCGCTAACCACAGCCCGCTGAGGTGGGCAAACAGCATGCCCATCGCCAGGCCGACAAACAGCGTGGGGGTAAAGACCCCGCCGGGCGCACCGGAACCGCTGCTGGCCAGCACCGCCAACAGTTTGCACAGGAACACGGCGAGCAATAGCGCGCCGGGCGGCGGTACCAGCAAATAGCTTTGCACTACGCTGTAGCCGTTGCCCCATACCGCCGGAGTGAGGAGCGATAAGCCACCGACAATCAGCCCGCCCAGCGCCAGCTGCCACGGCGGAGACAGTTTCAGTTTGACGAATCCGCGGTGGCTGTAGTCCATCAGCCAGATAAACAGTGGCCCACACACCCCGGCCAGCAGCCCGGTGGCCAGCATTAAGCCATAGTGCAGCGCATTGAGGTTCTGCTGCAGGACGACGTGATACAGCGGCGCGGCGCCGCCATTGAGAAACTGCGTCAACAGCAGGGCGACCACCGCCGAGATAACCACCGGCCCGAGCGAGGCCAGCATCAGCGTACCGAAGAGGATCTCGGCGATAAACAGGCTTCCGGCCAGCGGGGCATGATAGGCGCTGGCCATCCCGGCGGCGGCGCCGCAGGCGACCCATAGCTTCCATTCACTCTGCGACGTGAAGCGGCGGGCAAACAGCGAAGCCGCCAGCGCGGCCAGCAGGATCATGGCGCCTTCCCGGCCAATGGCGCTGCCGGTGACGACCACCAGCAGCGAGGCCAGCGATTTCACCAGGCTTGCCGGGGTATCGAAACAGCCATCGCCGGTTTCCAGCGCTTCCATGTAATCGGTGGCGGCATGAGGGCGCGTGACGCTGCGACGCTGCCAGAGCCAGAGTAAGGTTCCTGCCGCCAGGCCACCCAGCGCCGGGGTAATCAGCCGCCGCCACGCCGGCAGCGACTGTGCGGCGTTGACCAGGCTCCCGCTGTCATTGCCAAGAAACAGCGTTTCCAGCACCACCATGGCGTGGCGAAATAGCGCCACCGCCAGCGCGGCGAGAAGACCAATTAGGGTGGCGATCAGCAGGCGGCGAAACATCACCTGCACATCAGGATAGGGATGGAGACGGTGCATCACTCACGGCAAGGTTCGGAAAACATGGCCTTATTGTGATAGGGAATAACCTTAGATGCAAAAGCGATAAGTGCGGGGGAAGGGCTGAAAAGTGGCAAAATAATACCGCGCCGGATACCGGCGCGGTGAAAGGATTAACGATAGAGCGGTTTCTCCGCCACGGCGATCGGCAGATTCTCCTGCCATTGCGCCAGGGTCGTCTGCGCCAGCTGACCCAGCGTCTGGTAGAAGGGGTGGGCGGCGTGTTCGACAAAAACGCGCAGGAAGCGCCCGGACCACGGCAGCAGATGCCAGGCCAGCAGTTGAGCAAACAACGCATCCTGCTCGGTTTCGCACAGCCATGCCGCCAGGAGTAGCAAGGTGCCGAAATGATCTTCGGGTTCGTTGCCATCGCCCTGCAGCGCGATGCCGTTCTCGCGCATCCACTGGCGCAGGGCCAGCGTGGAATCGCCAAACAGCACCGACTCTTTATCCAGCCAAACCGAGCCCCAGGGCGGCGCCGGCAGGGCCCACGGCCCGATAAACAGGCGCTGCCAGGCTTCAGGCAACGTCTCTTCCGCCGATGCGGTAAACCCTGACGCCAGCGGGGCCGCTACCGGGAAGGGCCACTGCTGCTGCCAGCTCCCGTCCTGGAAGGCGGCGACCAGCGGCGCAATTTCCACGCTATTCGGCGCATAAGAGAACAGCGCGCCCAGGGTGCGGGCGCTTAACGCGACAGCGTCGCGATTTGGGAACGGCATCATGACATTATTCCTTACTGCGGCGCGCTCGAGCGCCGTCTCATTAACCGGCAACCGCCATACCGACGGTCATATGCAGACCATAAAACAGTCCGCGGCCTATACATTCAGCGATCAACACCAGCAGCAGACCAACCAGCAGCCCCACGGCGCGCGGCGGCTGGCGGCGGATCAGTGGACAGAGCCAGCAGCCAAGACCCAGGGCCAGCAGGATCAGGCGCAACGCCTGGAGTTTGCCGTAGTCTGGCAGCAGGGTGGCTGCCTGCTGGACTGGGCTGTGGATGGCGCCGAGCCCGGCGCTTTGCATAACGATCACCGCGGCGCTGATCGCCAGCGCGGCCACGCTCAGTCCGGCAAAAAACCAGCCGTTAAAGTCGACTTTCGCCAGCCGCAGCAGCAGGGCGGCAAACAGCGGCCCGCTGAGCAGCACCGTCAGAAAGAACGCGCTGGTGGTATAGCCATTGTACCATGTCGGCACGGTATCGATTTGATAGACCCGGGTCATCGCCAGCACAAACAGCAGGCCCAACAGCAGAGTGACGATCAGCCAGACTTTTCCCAGCGCTGCCGGCATTTTCCCCAGCACCGCCAGCAACCACCAGAATCCACCCACGGCGAAGAACAAGGCGCCGCTGGCGATTTCGTTGCTCAGCGCCGAAGCGCCGACGCGATTCAGCGAGTTAAACGCGCGCAGCGGTGAGCCGAGATGCATCACCGAAGCAAGAAAACCGATGCCCATCAGCAGCCAGATAAAAAACATGCAGCGCACCAGCCGCTGTCTTGCGGCGTGCTGGTCCGCGAGCGACAGCCAGCCGAGGCCGCTAACGATGATCGCGCCAACCACGCATTGCCCCAGCACCGTAAACAGCACCAGCGGCCATTCATGCCATCCGCTTCCCATCTCACACCTCCTTCGGATTCGCCAGGTAACCGGTGGTATCACCACACGGCCGGGCATTGGCGTTAGGTTTGATCACAATGCTCGGCCGGGTGAAGTGCGCCGACGGCAGCGGCGCCACCGCGGCCAGCTGGCCGTGCTTTGCGCGCAGCTCGGCAATCGGACCGAAATCAAGCGCCCGCAGCGGGCAGGACTCGACGCAGATCGGTTTTTTCCCCTCGGCGACGCGCTCATGGCAGCCATCGCACTTGGTCATATGGCCTTTGTCGGCGTTGTACTGCGGCGCGCCGTAGGGACAGGCCATATGGCAGTAGCGGCAGCCAATACAGACATCTTCGTTGACCACCACAAAACCGTCTTCGCGCTTGTGCATTGCGCCGCTCGGACAGACCTTGGTACAGGCCGGATCTTCGCAGTGGTTGCAGGCGATGGAGAGGTAATAAGCAAAAACGTTCTGTTGCCAGACGCCGTTGTCCTCCTGCCAGTCGCCGCCGGCATATTCGTAAATACGGCGGAAGCTGACCTCGGGTGTGAGATTCTTGTAGTCCTTACAGGCCAGCTCGCAGGTCTTGCACCCGGTACAGCGAGCGGAGTCGATAAAGAATCCATATTGCGTGCTCATGGTTTACTCCTTACACCTTCTCGATGTCGACCAGGTTGGTATGCTGCGGACTCCCCTTCGCCAGCGGCGACGGACGGTGGGTGGTCAGGGTATTCATGCAGGCGCCATGGTCGACCCGATCGCCGGCCATATTGGCGTCGTGCCAGGCGCCCTGGCCCATCGCTGAGACCCCCGGCATGATGCGCGGGGTCACTTTCGCCGGAAGACGGACTTCGCCGCGCGGGTTGAACACCCGCACCAGATCGCCGTTTTTAATCCCGCGTTTCTCGGCATCGAGCGGGTTGATCCACACTTCCTGACGGCAGGCGGCCTGCAGCACGTCCACATTGCCATAGCTGGAATGGGTGCGCGCTTTATAGTGAAAACCAAACAGCTGCAGCGGGTACTGACTGCGCAACGGATCGTCCCAGCCTTCAAATGTGGAGGCGTAGATCGGCAGTGGGCTGATGACTTCGTCTTTCTCCAGCTGCCAGCGCGCGGCAATCTCGGCGAGCCGACTGGAGTAGATTTCAATTTTGCCGGACGGCGTTTTGAGCGGATGCGCGTCGGGATCGCGGCGGAAATCCTGGTAAGCGACGAAGTGGCCGTTCGGATCTTTACGCTTGTAGATGCCCATCTGCTTCAGGTCGTCGTAGTCCGGCAGCGCCGGATCTTTCGCCACCATTTTGGCATACAGATATTGCAACCACTGTTCCTGGGTGCGCCCCTCGGTAAAGCGCTGGTATACGTCGTCGCCGAGTCGTTTCGCGACTTCACTTAAGATCCAGTAAATCGGTTTGCGTTCGAACTTCGCCGAGGTGGCGGGCTGGATAAAAATCAGATAGCCCATATTGCCCGCGTAATCATTAGGGATGATATCTTCCTGCTCGACGGTCATCAGGTCGGGCAGCAGCAGGTCGGCATATTTCGCCGAGGAGGTCATAAAGTTGTCGATAACCACGATGGTTTCGCATTTACTCTCATCCTGCAGAATATCGTGGGTCTTATTGATGTCGGAGTGCTGGTTAATGATGGTGTTGCCCGCATAGTTCCACAGGAACTTGATCGGCACATCCAGCTTCTCTTTGCCGCGCACGCCGTCGCGGGTGGCGGTCATCTCCGGGCCACGGGCAATGGCGTCGGTCCAGGTGAAGCAGGAGATGGCGGTCTTGACCGGGTTTTCCAGCACCGGCAGGCGCTCAATGGTGATGGTGTAGGTTGACTCGCGGGCGCCGCTGTTGCCGCCGTTAATGCCGACGTTGCCGGTTAAGATCGGCAGCATGGCGATCGCCCGGGCGGAAAGCTCACCGTTGGCCTGGCGCTGCGGTCCCCAGCCCTGGCAGATGTACGCCGGTTTGCTCATACCGATTTCGCGTGCCAGTTTGATGATGCGATCGGCAGGGATACCGGTAATGCGCGAGGCCCACTGCGGCGTTTTGGCGATCCCGTCATCGCCTTCGCCGAGAATATAGGCCTTATAATGGCCGTTGGCCGGGGCGCCTTCCGGCAGCGTTTTCTCGTCGTAGCCAACGCAGTATTTATCGAGAAAAGGCTGGTCCACCAGATTTTCGTTAATCAGCACCCAGGCGATACCGGCCACCAGTGCGGCGTCGGTGCCGGGGCGAATAGGGATCCACTCATCTTCCCGACCGGCGGCGGTATCGGTGTAGCGCGGATCGATAACGATCATCCGGGCGTTCGAGCGCTCGCGGGCCTGCTCCAGATACCAGGTTATACCGCCGCCGCTCATCCGGGTTTCCGCCGGGTTGTTGCCGAACATCACCACCAGCTTACTGTTTTCAATATCCGAGGTGCTGTTGCCGTCGTTACTGCCGTAGGTGTAGGGCATGGCGCAGGCAATCTGGGCGGTACTGTAGGTACCGTACTGATTGAGCGAGCCGCCGTAACAGTTCATCAGCCGCGTGACCGGCGAAGCGGAAGGCGACGAGCGGGTGATGTTGCCGCCGACAATTCCCGAAGAGTAGTTAATGTACACCGCTTCATTACCGTACTGCGCCACCACGCTTTTCAGGCGGTCGGCGAGGGTATCCAGCGCCTCCTGCCAGCTGATGCGGACAAATTTGCCTTCTCCGCGTTTACCAACGCGTTTCATCGGGTAGTTAAGGCGATCCGGGTGGTTAATGCGCCGGCGAATTGAACGCCCGCGCAGGCAGGCGCGCACCTGATGGTCGCCGTAGCGGTCGTCGCCGGTGTTATCTGTCTCAACGTAAATAACCTCGTCATCCCGCACGTGCAATCGCAACGCGCAGCGGCTGCCGCAGTTAACCGAACAGGCACCCCAGACGACGCGGGTCGTGTCGCCGGTAGCCTGCTGCACTGCCGCCGCGGCGCTGCGCAGCGTAAAGGGCAGGGTGAGGCCGCCGGCGGCCAGCGCCAGAGAACCGAGGGCTGTGGATTTGATGAGCGCGCGTCGGGTGACGCCGCCGGGAGATTCCTGATTCGACATTGCTCACTCCATGATAGTTATGCTGTGCGGAGAAGGGCCGCCCGCGTCATCAACAGACGCAGGGGTGAGCGATAATACGTTATGGGTAGCCAGCAGATCTTATCCCTGGTCAACCAGAGATAAGATCTTTCATTTGAAAGCCGGGAAAGGCTTACTGAGTGTCGCTTTCGACGGGGGTATCGCTGTTACGCGTATAGGTGATTTTAAAGGTGTCATTGGCGCAATGTCCCACTACCTGAACGCCGGCCTGATCTGCCTGATCGTTGGGCACAATGGCCAGGCTGAAGGCCGTTTCCGGTACGCCATTATTGATGATCTTTTGCTGTATTTCGGTCTTTACCCGTTCACAGGAATCGGGCGCGGCCAGCACGGTGGTGGAGCACAGCAGTAGTGCGGCGCCTGTCCACAGGGATAGTTTCATCTTACGCTCCTTATCGATGTTATCCAGAATTAAGCATAGCAGAACTGGTGTAAACAATTGTATTTGCTAATATGATCGGATGTACACAAAAGGAATCGCCTGTGAAAAGATTGTATTGGCTGATCCCGGCAGCGCTGCTGCTGACGGCGTGCGACCGCCAAAGCGCTCCGGAAGTCTTCACCCCGGAGATGGCGAGTTTTTCCAATGAATTTGAGTTCGATCCGCTGCGTGGGCCGGTGAAAGATTTCAGCCAGACGCTACTGGATGAACACGATGTGGTGGTAAAAAAGGTAAGCGCTCAGCTGTCAAAAGAGGGGTGTTTTGATCTCCTGACCCTGGAAGATAGGGAGAACAATACCGGCGCCACGCTGCTGCTGGACGCCAACTATTATGTCGATGGACGCACCCACGAGAAGCGGCTACGGTTGCAGGGCAAGTGTCAACTGGCAGAGATGCCCGCCGCCGGGGTGATCTGGGAGACGGATGAGAACGGTTTTATTATTAGCGCCCGCGGCAAAGAGACCACCGCCACCTATCGTTATGACAGCGATGGCTATCCGCTGGGAAAAACCACCACTGCCAAAGAAGAGCAATTTACCGTTGCCTCCACGCCGTCGAAGGACCCTCGCAAGAAAATGGACTATACCGCCATTAGCACCTTCAACGAACGCACGCTGGGCACGGTGCGCCAGACCTGCGACTACGATCGCCACGACAATCCGCTGAGCTGTGAACTGCAGGTTATCGATGAAAGCGTGCAGCCGCCGCTGACCCGCCACTACACGATTAAAAACCGCATCGACTATTACTGAGCCGTCGGCTTCAGCAGAGAGGGGCCGGGTGTTTTGTGCTCGGCCAGATACTGATGCTGGAACAGACACATGCGGATGGTGTTGCGGTACTCGCCGTTAATGAAAAACTCATGGATCAGTTCACCCTCGACCATAAAGCCGAGCTTGCGGTAAATATGGATCGCTTTTTCATTCTCTTTATCGACGATCAGATACAGCTTATACAGATTGAGCACGGTAAAGCCATAGTCCATGGCCAGCCGCGCGGCGCGTGTGGCGAGGCCTTTTCCCTGGAATTCAGGGGAGATGATGATCTGGAACTCGGCCCGGCGGTGCACATGGTTGATCTCAACCAGCTCGACCAGTCCGGCTTTATCGCCGTTGCATTCGATGACAAAGCGGCGCTCACTTTGATCGTGAATATGTTTGTCGTAGAGATCGGAAAGTTCAACGAAGGCCTCATATGGCTCTTCAAACCAGTAGCGCATTACGCTGGCGTTGTTATCGAGCTGGTGGACAAAGCGCAAATCTTCGCGCTCAAGGGGGCGGAGTCTGACGTGTAGCGCGTCGGTCATGGGTGATCCTGTGGTTAAAGCTGAACAGAACAATAGGAAAGGCGGCGCCCGCAGGCGCCAGCGTTGTCAGGTGGCAGATCAGGGATTGATAGCCCGACCGGTGCGACGGTCAAGGCAGCGCAGGGTGTTCGGCTCCCAGTAGGCGTTGACGTTGGCGCTTTTCTGGCAGTTATCCTGCGCGTCGAAAGCGACATCGGTTTTGTCCCACTCTTTTTCCGCCCGTTTATTTACTTTCTGGCGCAGGCTGCGGGTGTCGTTCCATTGCTCTTTTTCCATCGACGCCTGCTGCCGGCTTTGCGCGCTGTCGCCAGATTCAATCACCAGCCGGTCGGTAGCGGCAAACGAGCTGGAGGTGTAGACCACGGCGCTTAACGCCAGAATGGCGGTCAGGCACCAGCGTTTGTTCAGTGTCATGTTCATCACGATTTCCTTTAAGTGATGGGTTAACCCTCAGGTTAAGTTTACTACAGCTCTTTTACCGGGCATAGCCGACAAAACAGCGTGGGGCAGGCGCCATTATCGCGTAGAATAGTTCAACGGCTGGTCTCTTTTACGAATCTTTTAATGCTCAAAACAACGCTGCTGTTCTTCGCTACTGCCCTGTGTGAAATCATCGGCTGTTATCTGCCATGGTTATGGTTAAAACGCGGGGCCACGCCGCTCTTGCTGATCCCCACCGCTCTGGCCCTGGCGCTCTTCGTCTGGCTCCTGACGCTCCATCCTGCCGCCAGCGGACGGGTGTATGCCGCTTACGGTGGGGTCTACGTCTGTACCGCATTGCTCTGGCTGCGGGTGGTGGACGGGGTCAAACTGAGCTTTTACGACTGGGCGGGGGCGTCCATCGCCCTGTGTGGGATGCTGATTATCGTGGCGGGCTGGGGACGGGCGTGAATCACCTGTGTGATCCCGGCCACCTTTTTTAACCCTGATTCTTGTATGGTAGTCGACCTGTTGCCTTACTTATCAGACATCATATTTGGTTATGACTCTGTAAGGAACAATGATGGCCATCGATACACTTACCGCCCATCCGGGCGCGACGCCTGTGCGCATCCGCCGGGTGCAGAAGATCACGTTAACGCTGTTATTTATCGCCGGTATCGTTAACTTTCTTGATCGCTCTTCGCTCAGTGTCGCCGGGGAGGCGATACGCGCCGATCTGGGGCTGAGCGCCACCGAGTTCGGGGTACTGCTCTCCGCCTTCTCGCTCTCCTACGGCTTTGCGCAACTGCCGTCTGGTATTTTGCTCGATCGCGTCGGGCCGCGGATTGTGCTGGGCGCCGGACTGATTTTCTGGTCTGCGATGCAGGCCCTGACCGGAATGGTCAATTCGTTTTCACATTTTATTTTGCTGCGCATTGGGCTCGGGATCGGCGAAGCGCCGTTTATGCCTGCCGGCGTGAAATCGATCAACGACTGGTATGCGCAAAGAGAGCGCGGCACGGCGGTAGGGATTTTTAACTCCTCGACGGTGCTGGGTCAGGCCATCGCACCGCCGGCCCTGGTCATTATGCAGCTGGCCTGGGGCTGGCGGATGATGTTTGTGGTGATTGGCTTAGCCGGGATCTTGGTCGGTCTGTGCTGGTATGTCGGCTACCGAAACCGCCGGCACTTCTCCCTGCAGGAGGAGGAGCAGCGCTATCTGGCCAGCGAGGAGGTGGCCCGCCCGGCGCTGAAGTTCAGTGAGTGGCTGGCGCTGTTCAAACGGCGCACCACCTGGGGGATGATCCTGGGCTTCTCCGGTGTGAACTACACCGGCTGGTTATATATCGCCTGGCTGCCCGGCTATTTGCAGGCGCAGCAAGGGTTAAGCCTGGCGCGCACCGGCTGGGTGGCGGCGATCCCGTTCCTTGCCGCGGCGGTGGGCATGTGGGTCAACGGCCTGGTGGTTGATGCCCTGGCGCGCAGAGGCTACGATCTGGCGAAGACCCGCAAAACGGCGATCGTTATCGGTCTGGTGCTGTCGGCGCTGGGGACCCTGCTGGTGGTGCAATCGTCCACCCCGACCCAGGCGGTCGCTTTCATCTCCATGGCGTTATTCTGCGTTCATTTCGCCGGGACCTCGGCCTGGGGACTGGTGCAGGTGCTGGTGGCGGAACACAAAGTGGCCTCGGTGGCAGCTATTCAGAACTTTGGCAGTTTTGTGTTTGCCTCGTTCGCGCCGATCGTCACCGGATGGGTAGTGGATACCACCCATTCTTTCAATCTGGCGCTGGTCATCGCCGCCGGGGTGACCTTTGCCGGAGCGCTCTGCTACTTCTTTATCGTCAGAACCCGCATTGACTAACGACACTCGTTAAGCCGTTAACAGCAGGCCCGCAGGGACGCGGGGCCGCCATGTTCTTCCCTTTCCGTTGCCTTTTACTACCCCGTCCCTGCGGTGAGGGTAGCCAGCCATGCCCGAAACATTATCAGGTAAGATCTTCTTGTATGGTAGTTGACAGAAATCAAAGATGTTATACCAATTGCGTGAGAAGGTGGGTGGCACAAAGGCATTCTCCTCGAGAGTTCTCCCCGAGAATGGTTGATGAGACACATAACAATGAGAGTCATCATGGAAAACACCCTCTTAACCGCTCGCGCCACGCTGCCTGGCTACGATCGCAGCGCACTGATCCCCCGTATTGTCCACCTTGGCTTTGGCGCGTTTCACCGTGCCCATCAGGCGGTGTACGCCGATATGCTGGCCAGCGACCACGGTAGCGACTGGGGCTATACCGAAGTGAATTTGATTGGTGGCGAACAACAAATCGCCGATCTGAAACAGCAGGACCTGCTGTTTACCGTAGCCGAAATGTCCGCCGACGCGTGGACGGCGCGCGTGGTCGGCGTCGTGAAGCAGGCCCTGCATGCGCAGGTCGACGGACTCGAAACGGTGCTGGCGGCGATGTGTGAGCCGCAGGTGGCCATTGTCTCCCTGACCATTACTGAGAAAGGCTATTGCCACTCTCCGGCCAGCGGTGAGTTGCAGCTCGATCATCCGCTGATCGTCGCCGATCTGCAGAACCCGCATCAGCCGAAATCGGCGCCGGGCGTGGTGGTGGAGGCCTTAGCTCGCCGTAAAAAAGCGGGCCTGCCTGCTTTTACCGTGATGTCCTGCGATAACATGCCGGAAAATGGCCACGTCATGCGCAACGTCGTCTGCGCCTACGCCCGGGCATTAGACGAGGATCTTGCCGCGTGGATTGCACAGAACGTGACCTTCCCGTCGACGATGGTGGACCGGATTGTCCCGGCCGTTACGCCGGAAACCCTCGATAAAATTGCACAGCTGACCGGGGTACGCGACCCGGCCGGGGTGGCCTGCGAACCCTTCCGTCAGTGGGTCATTGAGGATAATTTTGTTGCCGGGCGTCCGCAGTGGGAAAAAGCGGGGGCGGAACTGGTCGCTGACGTGGTGCCTTTCGAAGAGATGAAGCTGAGAATGCTCAATGGCAGCCATTCGTTCCTCGCTTATCTCGGCTATCTGGCCGGTTATCAGCATATTAACGACTGCATGCAGGACGACAACTACCGTCGTGCGGCGCTGTCGCTGATGCTGGACGAACAGGCGCCAACGCTGAAGGTGAAGGGGGTGGATCTCTCACGCTATGCCAGTTTGCTGATCGACCGTTACAGTAATCCGGCGCTGAAGCACCGTACCTGGCAGATTGCCATGGACGGCAGCCAGAAACTGCCGCAGAGGATGCTGGACTCGGTGCGCTGGCATCTGCTGCACCAGCGTGATTTTACGCTGCTGGCGCTGGGTGTGGCAGGGTGGATGCGCTACGTCGGCGGTGTTGACGATGCGGGTCAGGCAATCGAAATATGCGACCCGTTGCTGCCGGTTATCCAGCAGGCGGTGGCCGCGAGCGCCGATGGCGAAGCGCGAGTCAAAGCGCTGCTGGGCATTGAGGCGATTTTCGGCGTGGAACTGCCACAGGAAGCACGCTTTGTCGCGGCGGTGACCCGTGCCTACTTAGCGCTACAGCGGCAGGGGGCCAAAGCCACCGTTGCCGCCTGGGCCGAGGCGCAATAAGTATTTTCCGGTGTCGGCCTGGGGCCGACACCGGCTGTTCTGCTATTACTAGCACGTTCCGCTGATATTTCCTTTTTTTTGCTGTCGATCGCTTTTGCTGGGCGGAAAATATGATCGAACGCAATGTCTATACATAACTCTATATTTCCCTGATTTACTAAAGATAATTTGGCCTTATTTTTCCGAATAATGGCTGGTATTTCAGCGCCAGAATGGCATAGTTAAGTCATTGAAAAAGAACTTTCTCTGGAAAAGGAGTACGGGCCATGTATAAAAAAATTTTATTGCCTGTTGATGTCTTTGAAATGGATTTAAGTGACAAAGCAGTGCGTCACGCGGAATTCCTCGCCACTGCGGAAAACGGTGAAATCACATTGCTCAACGTGCTGCCGAACAGCAGTCGTTCGCTATTACGCGGCTTTACGGCGGATATTCGTAAATTCGAAGCCTATATGAAAGAAGAGTCGGAGAAAAAGATGCGCGAGGTAGCGCGACTGTTCGACATCCCGATGTCGCGGATCCATACCCGGGTGGTGTTTGGTAACGTGCGTGATGAAATTCTGGCTATCAGCAACAACGAAGAGTTCGATGTGATCGTGGTGGGCTCGCGCAAACCGGGCATTTCTACCCATCTGCTGGGCTCCAACGCCGAGTCCATTCTGCGCTACGCCAAAACGCCGGTGCTGGTGGTCAGATAACCCCCTCAGTCTCGACGGCTGCGAGCATCTTTCGCAGCCGTCTGAACGTTACTCTTCGCTAAACCAGTCGCGATTTTCCTGGCGGATCAGCAGTACGGATTCGCTGATTTCATGCAAATGGACATTCATCGCCTGTTCAACGGCGACGGCGTCGCGTTTTTCCAGCGCGCTGAAAATCTCATGGTGCTGACGCAAAAGCATCTCCGGAGAGGTGATATGGTCCAGGCTCATGTAGCGCACACGGTCAATTGCCGCTTTAATATTTTCTACGGTATCCCACGCCAGCTGACAGTCGGCAATAACTGACAGTTTCTGGTGAAATTCATCATCGAGCAGGAAAAAATCGTTTAATTGCTGCCGGTCGACGGCAATACGCTGCTGATGGAGATTCTGTTCCAGCTGATAAATTTGCTCATCGTTAATCATGCCCGCGGCACGGCGGACCACCGCGCACTCAATCGCCTGACGGACAAAGCAACCATTGCGTACTTGCGACAACGAAATTTTATTAACGTAGCTGCCGCGCTGGGGACGTATCTGGATAAGCCCGTTTTCCGCCAGCTTGATGAAGGCCTCGCGCACCGGCTGACGCGACACATCAAAACGCACGGAGACTTCTTTCTCCGACAGCGGCGTGCCTGGCGGGATCAGGCAGTGAACGATATCCCGACGAAGGATGCGGTAAATTTGCTGATTGACGGGTTGTGTCGGATTCAGTTGCGTTTCTGCGGCCATTGATGGTTACTTTTTAAGGGATTATGCGCACTATTTTACGCGTTTTTTGCGGTTCCGCCCATACCCGGCCCGCAGGCCGGGTGGCTGGCGGTTAGCCCTGACGGTGGACGCTGAGTCCGGCAAAGCTCTGGCTGACCGGCATCATTTCCAGGGTGTTAATGTTGACGTGTTTTGGCAGGGTGGCGACCCACCAGACCGCTTCAGTCACATCTTCCGGAGTCAGCGCTTCGGTGTTCTCGTAAGTTTTGCCGGCTTTGGCATCATCACCTTTAAAACGAACATTCGAGAACTCGGTGCCACCGACCAGACCTGGCTCGATGTCGGTGACGCGAACCGCGGTGCCGTGCAGGTCGGTGCGCAGATTGAGACTGAACTGGCGGACGAAGGCTTTGGTCGCGCCATAGACGTTGCCGCCAGCGTAAGGCCAGCTGCCCGCCGTGGAGCCGATATTGATGATATGCCCGCGATTGCGTTCCACCATTCCCGGCAGGACGGCGCGGGTCATATACACCAGCCCTTTATTATTTGTGTCGATCATATCTTCCCAGTCTTCTACGCTGGCGCGATGCGCTGGCTCCAGACCGAGCGCCAGGCCGGCGTTGTTTACCAGCACGTCAATCGCCTGCCATTCGGCGGGCAGGTTAGCGATCAGCGTCTCGATGGCGGCGCGGTTGCGGACGTCCAGTTGCGCAATATAAAGGTTATCGCCCAGTTCGTCTTTCAGCGTCTTCAGGCGCTCTTCGCGACGTCCGGTAGCAATCACTTTATGACCGTTAGCGATAAAACGGCGAGTAATACTTTCACCAAAACCGGCGGTGGCGCCGGTGACCATGATAATCATCTTATTGTTCCTCAACGCTTTTTGTGTTTTCATACCATAGCACGCGCAGACGGCGACCGGTAACGGAAATCATTGCGACCCCTTAAGGAGAAGCCTAATCTTACAGAATTAGCCTGTGCAGGAGAAAAAGATGTCTGAGCGTAACCCCTTTCTGAGCGTCAGTTTATTGCCTTACCAGGCGCCGCCGTTTGATCTGATCCAGGACAGTCACTATCGTCCGGCATTTGATGAGGGCGTCCGCCAGCAGCGCGCCGAGATCCGCGCTATTATCGACAATCCACAGCCGGCAAATTTTGCCAATACGCTTGAGGCATTGGAGCAGAGCGGGCAATTGCTGGCGCGGGTTACGCGAGTGTTTTTCGCCATGGCCGGCGCCCATACCAATCCGTTTATTCAGTCTCTGGATGAACAATTTTCCGCCGAGCTTGCCGAGCTGGGAAACGACATCTGGCTTAACGAGGCCTTATTTCAACGAGTCAATACCGTCTACCAGCAGCGCGATGCGCTGACGCTGGATAGCGAATCCCACCGTCTTCTGACCCAGACATGGCACCGTTTTGTTCACGCCGGGGCGACGCTGACGCCCGGGCAAAAGGCGGTACTACGCACGCTGAATACCGAAGCGGCCACGCTGCAAAGCCAGTTCCAGCAGCGACTGCTGGGAGCGGCTAAAAGCGGCGGCTTGGTCGTTGATTACCGGCATCAACTGGATGGCCTGACCGAAGAGGAGATGGCGGCGGCGGCAGACGCAGCGCGGGAAAGAGGGCTCAGCGACCGCTGGTTGTTGACGCTGACCAATACCACCCAGCAGCCGCTACTGCTTTCGCTGCGCGACCGGCAAACGCGGGAGAACCTCTTTAACGCCGGCTGGACCCGCAATCAGCAGGGCGATGAGCATGATACCCGTGGCCTGGTGCTGCGACTGGCGGCGATCCGCGCGCAGCAGGCGGAGCTGCTGGGGGCGGCCGATTACGCCAGCTGGGCGCTGACCGATCAAATGGCGGCTTCCCCGGCAGAGGCATTGACCTTTATGCGCCGGATCGCGCCGGCGGCGCGGGCGAGGGCGGAACGCGAGCTGGCGGACATCCAGCAGGTTATCGACAACGAAGGTGGCGAGTTTGACGCACAGGCATGGGACTGGCTTTATTACAGCGAGCAGGTGCGTCGGGCCGCCTTCGCCATCGATGACGCGCAGCTAAAACCTTATTTCTCCCTCGAGCGCGTATTGCATGACGGGGTATTCTGGACGGCCTCCCGGCTCTTTGGTATCCGCTTTGTCGAGCGCTTCGATATCCCGGTTTATCACCCGGATGTGCGGGTCTGGGAGATCTTCGATTGTAACGGTGAAGGTATGGCGCTGTTTTACGGCGACTATTATGCGCGGGATTCAAAAAGCGGTGGCGCGTGGATGGATGTGTTTGTCGAGCAGTCGACCCTGCAAGAGCAGCGACCGGTTATCTACAATGTGTGCAATTACGCCCGGCCGCAGACCGGGCAGAGCGCGCTACTGTCCTGGGATGAGGTGATCACCCTGTTCCATGAATTTGGTCATACCCTGCACGGGCTGTTTGCCAGCCAGCGCTACGCCAGCCTTGCCGGAACCAATACCCCGCGGGATTTTGTCGAGTTTCCGTCACAGATCTTCGAACACTGGGCCAGCCAGCCGCAGGTGTTTGCTCATTATGCGAAGCACTATCAGTCCGGTGAACCGATGCCGGAGGCGCTGCGCGACAATATGCTGCGTACCGCCACTTTCAATAAAGGGTACGACATGAGCGAACTGTTGGCTGCCGCACTGCTTGATATGCGCTGGCATAGCCTGTCGACCTCGGCGTTACCGGAAGACGTCGACGCGTTTGAGCAGAAGATATTGCGGGATGAACAGCTGGATCTGGCGGCAGTACCCCCGCGCTATCGCAGCAGCTACTTCTCTCACATCTTCGGCGGCGGCTATGCGGCTGGCTATTACGCCTATCTGTGGACGCAGATGCTGGCCGACGATGGTTATCAGTGGTTCGTGGAGCAGGGGGGATTGACCCGCGAGAACGGCCAGCGTTTCCGCGACGCGATTTTGTCACGCGGAAACAGTACTGATTTAGCGGAACTTTATCGCCAGTGGCGCGGGCACGATCCGCAAATTGAACCGATGCTGAAAAACCGCGGGTTGAGCGCGTAGCGGGATTTACGCCTGAAATGTAATCTGCAGCAACACCGCTCGCCGACAGGTCTACCTTCGGCAGCGGTGTTTTCGCCAGAGTGGCGCTATCCGTCGTGTCACGGTGGCTTTATCGCTTAGCTTTTAGCGTTACGTCTGATTTAACGCATTTTACGATTAATTTTTAAGACCTCAAACAGCCGCCGAAAGCTAAAAATAATGTCAGTTATTTTATTAACATTCGGAATTATCCTACAAGGCTTTACCTTTATCTTAAAGGCATGGCGTCGGGTTGTTTTTGAAAACTTATACCCCTTATTATCTCTGCAGTATCTTTATCTTTGGAAAGGTCATGCATGAGTAATTTTCTGTTATTAGTTCTCACTGTGGTGCTGTTGTTAATATCATTATTTTTTGGCCTTTCATATGTTAAGGAGCGAAGAAAACTGAAGATGCGGTTTAACAAAACCCGTCGTTAGCGGTTTCTGCCCGAGGATAGCGCATGGGCGACGGATGAAAATATCGCAAGCTCTTGCCTGGTGTCGATTTGGAATTTTTTCATTATATTAATTTTATGTGAAAATACCGTTTTGTGGCTGATACCCAGCTCTTGCGCTATCTGCTGGTTGCTCATTCCCGTATTTATCGCGTCGATAATAAAAAGCTGTGACTTGGTCAATGTTAACCTCGGGCATTTAAGACAGCGGCGGCTGTCTGGTTCCGATTCGATAATTTTGGGCCTGATTAACTCCGCCAGACGATAAGCGATCAGCTTTTTAAGACTGTGTAGATCGGTATTTTTATTGATAAAAGTCGCATTCTGCAGACAAAGCGGTAGCCGGTCAGCGCGTACAAGTTCGGTTTTGGAAACAAAAATGAAAATACGGCTCTGACGAGGAGTTTTCTTGAATAATGGGTGGCATAGATAATGCTCGCCGCTTTCCATTTCAGTAAACAACATATCAACCAGATTAATGGTGTCAGGGCTGTAGGCGTGCAGTAAAAAGGGAGTGCAAATATTCTCTTCATTGGCGATTTCGAGAAGAAGTTCGCAAACCCCTCGTTTCAGGAAAATATTCTCAGTGTTAATTAAAAAATCAGGCATAGTGGTGGTAGACACAAAGTCAATAAATGTTGATGAGCTAATTTCCCAGCAGGCGTGCTTTATGGATATGGGATTAGGATATTTCTAATACACAGCAAAAGCAACAAGTCCAATTTTGGACCTGTTGTTCAATTATTATAATTATTCTTTTTGAATCATAGGGTTGTGAGTCATTGTTATGTTTAGGTTTTCAATAGTTTGGCACAAACTGCTTAAATTGCTTATTCAGCGCACATTAATTTTAGGTCCTGATAGATTAATTCAAGCAATACATTCACTATATGAATTGTTTTTTCAGAAAAAAAAGGTACAACCATGCTTCCTGAGTCAGCGTTGCCAGAATAAGGCGTGTGGTGGTTATTACGGGGAGAGAACATGTTTCGCCGCTGCAGAAGAGGGATGGCAACGGCGTGCCAAAGGATCAGTTATCCGGGTTGTTCGAGACGCTTTTCCACACCATTCCCAGGCCGAACAACATCGACGCGAGGAGGGCGAACAGACTGGTGGTGATAAAAATGCCGATCATAATGAGACCTCAATGAGTGCGTATGCATTCTGTTAGGCACGGGCTCACAAGAAAGGTTCCTTCCTGCTGCAGCTATATTTCCACCAGTGGTCCAGGCAGGCCGGGCACCCGGTCAATGGAGGCAATGCACCTTCGTTCGGCGATGTAAGTGGCCGACGTTTGTACGACGCTGCTCTGGTACTGGCACAGAGGCGCTGGGGGCCTGTAGCGTGTGGCGCTCGGGTTGTTGACAATACCCCCGACAGATTATATATACATGTCGCTTCTGTTTATTGAATGTTAAACAGCATCAGTTATGGGATGCAGAAGCGCTAACGCCCCCGCCGTCCGGCGGGGGTTATTTCAGGGCGTGGTGTATATAGCCACGTCGCTGGAAAGAAAAATTTTTATTTCCGCCCTTGAAAAATGCCCAATGGATATTATTTTATATAGCGGACAAGCAATGCTTGCCTTTATGTTGAGCTTTTGAATGGATATTCAGGAGGTTAATTATGGCACTCAAAACCTTGTCAGCACTCCCCGTTTTTGCTGATTCTCTTTTTGCCGATCGTTTTAACCGCATTGATCGCCTTTTCAGCCAGTTAACAGGCGACACGCCGGTGGGTACATTACCGGCTTATGATTTACAGAAAGTCGATGACAGCAATTTCCTGCTCAGCGTCAGCGTGCCTGGCTGGAAAGACGAGGAGCTGGAAATAGAAACCGTTGGGGGCAATCTGCATATTTCCGGCAAACGCCAGGAAACTGAACCCTCGACAGACAGCGGTGAACGCTGGATTTATAAAGGCATCCGCCGCGCTAATTTCCAGCTCAGTTTCTCTCTTCCTGAGCATGCCCAGATCAATCAGGCGCAGCTGGATAAGGGGATCTTAAAAATAGCCATTCACCAGGAGATCCCTGAGAGTGAAAAACCGCGCAAAATCGCCATCGAGAATCAGGGCCGGGTGATTGAACACAAGGTATGATTCGCTGTTTGCGTTGGGTAAATACTGTCAAGGCCCGCGGTGTTGCGGGCCTTTTTTATGGGGAGTGCGGCCTGCCAGGGGAGGAGAAACCCCGTATGCTATTCTGTTTACTGACGCTGTAAGGCTTTTATTCCTGTTACTGGCGGTGAGGACTCACAATGACTGACGAGAACGGAGACTATCTGAAAACCACCCAGGCGCTGACGGCAGAAGTGGCCCAGGCGCTGATCGCGCGCGGATGGCGACTGACGACAGCGGAATCCTGCACCGGGGGTAATCTGGCGGCCGCGCTCTGTGCGCAGGCGGATACTGCGGCCTTTTATGATACCGGCGTCGTGACCTTTAGCGATGAGGCCAAGCGTCATGTGCTGCAGGTTCGTGAGGAAACGCTGGCAGTCCACAGCGCCGTCAGCGAAGCCTGCGTCAAGGAGATGTCCGCCGGTATTCTGGAGATTGCCAGGGCCGATATTGCTATCGCCATTAGCGGCTATGCCGGCCCGGAAGGAGGAGAAGATGGTACTCCCGCTGGTACCGTATGGTTCGCGTGGAATTTTCGCGGCCAGACTGAAACCAAAAGGATGTGCTTTGCCGGCGACTGCGAGGCGGTGTTGGCGCAGGCAGTGCGTTACGCCCTGTCAGCGCTGGGTGAAAAGCTTCCCCACTGGCAGTGAAGCGCCCCGGCCCGTCGACCTTACAGGTCGGTGGTCTGGCGCGCCACCGGCCAGTGAATGTCTCCGATACCGTTAAGACACGGTCGCGAGAAGAGAAACCCCTGAAACAGGCGAATGCCGACCGACTGCAGCCAGCACCACTCTTCGAGGGTTTCGACGCCCTCGGCGACGACGGTAATACCCAGATCCTCGCAGCAACGGACCACCGAGGCGACGATCGCCTGTTTAGTGCCACTGATATGAATATTGCGCACCAGATCTGCATCTACTTTGATTTTATCAGGCTGAAAGCGGGTCAGTAGCGACAGCCCGGAATAGCCTGCGCCAAAGTCATCGATGGCCACTCTCATGCCAGCAACGCGCAGCGCTTTCAGCACCTTACGGAACTGATCGAAGCAGGAGATAACTTCTGTCTCGGTGACCTCAATCAGTACCTGATTCGGTCTGAGACCCGCAGCCTGCAGACTGTCCATAAGCCAGCCTACCGCGTCAGGATGGTTATACAGCGACCCGGGCAACAGGTTGATCGCCAGTTGCTGCTTGCCGAGCGGCAACTGGCCGGCGAGAGAAAAAGCAAAGGCCTTGCTCTCCAGATCAAACCGGTACCGATCCTCCGCAGGGACGGCGGCAAACATTTCCACCGGCGAACCCCCGGTTGGGCTGCGGATCAGCGCCTCATAGGAAGAGACCCTTTTTTTAGCCGGCTCAACAATCGCCTGCAGCGCAAACTGGCAGGGTTGACCGGGAAGATTGCGCGGCGGCACGGTGGTAGAGGAGGGCATCATCGTCCAGCGAGAGGGCTGCAAGGCGTCGGGCAGACAATAGCGTCCGCCATCGGCGATAAAGGCGCTTATCAGCCTGAACATACGGTCATTGACCGGTTCGGATTCGCCGAACGAGCTAAAGCGCAGGATTTCCTCCAGCGCGGCATCGTTTGCGTAATCGCGAAGATCCAGCTTGTGCATCCCAACGTTCAGGAAGCGGCGATAGGCCGAGTAGTCGCGCATGAGCTCCACCACGTCACGATGGCGCGAGTCGTGTTGTATTTCACTGAATAACGCCTCAAGGCTCTCCTCGTGCCCTTCCAGTACCTGGAAGAACTGCAGGCCATTAAAAAGTAAAATGCCGGTGATCCCCAGGGGTAAATTTTTGGCGCTGGCGTGAAGGATAAGGGCATCGAGATCGACGAGCGGGAGTGCAGGATCAACCTGGCTGCGGTAAATCAGGGTGGTTAGCATAGTTATTCCGGTCACTGTAGCAAGGTATAATGGCTTGTACAGCGCGTTAACAGGGAGGTATGGCCTGACCTCGGAGAGGGAAGCCTGCATTTTCCGACATTCAACCAACCGTGATGTCCGCTACGCGGAACGGGAGCTTCACTTTGTGATTCCCTTCACTCTACAGGGAATCATATATTTAGCTATCTTTTTCTCATCCTCAATGGAAAAAGGCCCTCACAGGCCTCTCATTCCCCTTCTGAAGTACTGGTGCAGCGTTTTAATTTGCTACTTAAAATCCGCCACTAGGAATTATCCTACCATAGTATTTCTCGCTCTCAAAAAGTGGTGTTGGTCTTGCCTGAATAAAATTGAGTGAATATTATCAGTCTAAATTAAATTATTTTATCAGGACTGACGGGAGCGATCTTTTTATTATTTTGCGCCTTGTTTTATGTCCCATTACTTCTTTATGTAAAGGTATTTCTTATATAAAGGAAAGACGTAAGAGACGATACGTCTTCCGTTCCAAACGATGACCTGTGAATGGGATAAACTAACGATTCGTATCAGCGTCTGGTGAGTAATTGCACAAGATTGTTAAATTGCTGGCGGCTATTCAAATTAAACTTACTCATAATATTCTTTTTATGCGAATGAATCGTTTTGTGACTAATTTTTAGCGCAGCGGCGACTTCATGCGGACTTAGGCCAATACTAAACGCGTAAATAACTTTGGTTTGCGCGTCGCTGACCGACTTACACGCGCAATTAATGCAACGCCGCAGGCGATTGAACGTCTGGTCTTGCCGCGATAGCAGAGGACGCTCAATTGCGTGAGCTATCTCATCTTTTAGACGCTGAACGCAAGCGTGAGGGGGCATAAACACCGCATGCCGTAGACAGTTGGGTAAACCCTCTTCGACGGTAATGTGTTCATTGTCCGGGAAAATAAAAAGCGAGTATTGTTCTGGGGCATGCTGAAAAAGATCATGACACAGGTACCATTCACCTGCGACCATTTCCGTGAATACCACATCAGCTTGCGCCATCGATCCTGCATCCCATTGTTGAGAAAACTGATAGTCTGGCCGCCCGGAGGCCTTCATCGCTTCATCAATTAGTTCCGCAATAGCGATCCGCAAATAGTGATTTTTTATATTGAACAAAAAATAAGTCATATAACTTCCCTGTGGGCATTAAATAACATGTCAGGATAAATTAAAGAATATAATGATGATGCAAAGACTATTTTTAGCCGAGGTAATCTAAGGGATGTTTTTCATTAATGCAATATCTGGCGAGGAAAGTAAGATAATGGTATATTGGCATGCGAAAATTCCTAATAAACAAAACGTTAAGCATATATATGCCGGTATTTTAAGTGGTTTCTTGTTTTTTTATTTTTGCGATGCATAAAAAGCTTAGTGCGGGCTACCACCTGTTGCTAAAATTAGCGGAGGACAAGAATACAGGAAGTATGCGGTACTTATGAAGCAGATGCTCTATTTAAAAATGCTGGCGTGGCTCGAGGATAATATCTACTGTAACCCGGCTATCGATGACCTGGCGCAGTATATGGGCTATTCGCGTCGGTTTGTCTATGAGGTGTTTTATCAGTATGGCCAGTTACCTATCGGACAGTATATCCGACTACGGCGGTTGACTATCGCGGCGGTAAGTTTGCGATTAACACGGCAGCCGATCGCCGCCATTGCCTGGCAGTTAAGCTATGACTCGCCGCAAACCTTTTCCCGGGAGTTTAAGAAGCGCTTCTCGCTCTCGCCTCGGGAATACCGATGCGCTGTGCATTGGGACACGGCTTTGCTGTTAAAGAAATTCGACCCCGAGGGAGAGAGCCTGCCTCTGGCCCGTTTCTGTTCGCTGCCTGAAAGGGTCTATCGTGGCTCTTCAATGACGTATGAACTGCGCCTGTCGGATATGGTATTGCAAAGCCCCTCGAAGACGGCTGTCAGACAAAAGATTGACCGCTTTTTTACCGCCGGCGGAGACAGCCTCTCTGTGTTATCCGATTATTATGCGGCGAGAAACAATGAGCTTAACGTCGAGGTTAACGCCTTTGTCGGTTGTCATCTGCAGCGAGAGGCGCTGCCTGCGCTGAAGATGAGCAGCACGCTGACGACAAGGTCCGGGCTGTATGTTGGCGTCGAATTTTACGGCAGTTGGGCGCGCTACGCCCGATTATCCAACGATCTGTATATGGAGTTGTTGCCAGCGCTGGGAGCAAGCCGACGAGAGGGGGTCGATATTGAATGTTTTGTGGAGCGCCATACGGAAGGTGGACCCGCGGCGGAAAGGCGCTATCGCGTACGCTATTTTATCCCGGTGACGCTGTCTGGTGAGGTGACAGCCTGCCAGCGTCCCGGTAACTGACAAATGACAAATAAAGGTGGCCTGGCGGCCACCTTCGCGAATATCACAGTACAAACCACAGCAGCCAGGTGATCAGAAAGCCCGTCACTCCCATGATGGTCGTCAACACGGTCCAGGTTTTGAGCCCGTCCGGAACGGAGAGGCCAAGATAGCGCGTGACCACCCAGAAACCAGCATCGTTAACGTGCGACAACCCGAGTGAGCCGAAGCAGGTCGCCAGCGTCACCAGCACCAGCTGAATCGGGGCCAGCCCGATAACCGCCTGCGATAGCAGACCGGAGGTGGTGAGGATCGCCACGGTGGCCGACCCCTGCGAGGCCCGAAGTACCAGCGAGAGCAGGAAAGCGGCGGGCATCAGCGGCAGATGAATGGTCTCCAGCGCCTCGGCTAAGGCATTGCCGATGCCGGAGGCGACCAGCACGCCGCCAAAGGCGCCGCCGGCCCCGGCAACAAGGATTACATCCGCCGAGGAGGGGATCGCGCTGCCGGTGACGTCGCCCAGCTTTTTCAGGCTCATCCGCCGACGAATGCCCAGCGTCCAGCTGGCCAGTCCCAGGGAGATCAGCAGAGCGACCGGCGGGGTTCCAATGACGGTCATCAGCTGGCGCACCGCGTTTTCCGGCAGCAACAGCGCCTGACACAACGTCCCGGAAACAATCAGCACGATAGGCACCACGATCAGGCCGCCGATAACCAGCGCATTCGGCGGTGGCAGACGGGTCTGTTGCGCGTTAACGGAGAGGTCGGGCACTTCAGCCGTTTGCTGCTGCTCCAGCACATTAATCGACAGATGATAATGGCGTCGATTGATAAACCGGGCGACAAAATAGCCCACGATACCGACGACTATCGATACACCAATCCCCGCCAGCATCAGCCAGCCGACATCGCTATGCAGAATGCCTGCCGCGGCCGCTGCGCCAGGGTGGGTGGGCAGCGCCACGTGGACGGTTAGCATCACGCCGGCCATCGGCAGACCAAACTTCAGCGGCGACAGATGGGCGACTTTGCTGAAGCCGTAAATTAACGGAATGATGATAATAAAACCGACTTCAAAAAAGACCGGGGTGCCGAGAATAAAAGCCACGATGGTTAAGGCGGCAATCGTCCGTTTAGAGCCCAGCACGCCGGTTAATGTTTTCGCCAGCGATTCGGCGCCGCCGGAAATTTCAATCAGCACCCCCAGCATTGATCCTAAAATAATAATGCTGGCAATGTGGCCGAGCAGGCCACCCATACCTTTTTCGATTGTCGTAATAATTTTATCCGCCGGAATGCCGGTGGCGAACGCCACCAGCAGGCTGACGATCAGGAGCGCCACAAAAGGATGCGCTTTCGCTTTAATCACCAGCAGGAGCAACAGCACTACGCTGGCTAACGCAATAAGTAACAGCGCCGATGTCGACATAGGTTTGCCTCGGGTATTAACAGGTGTACAGAGAGATATTTTTTATTAAACGGCTTTATTTTTTGCGGTAAGGCGAGAACCATCCCAGTCCGGAAAGCGTGTCCGCCCGGGGAATATATTCGCAGCCGATCCAGCCGTCATAACCAGTTTTATCCAGTAGTGCATAGATCCACGGATAATTAATTTCGCCCTCATCCGGTTCATGACGGTCCGGTAAAGAGGCAATCTGAATATGGCGATACTGGCCAGCATATTCGGTAATAAGATGGCTTAAATTGCCGTCCACTTTCTGCGCGTGAAACAGATCTAACTGCACCGCCAGGTTCGGCCTGTCGACCCGCTTCATCATCTCCAGCGTTTGATATTGGCTGTGATAGAGATAGCCCGGTTTGGTCTGGGGATTCAGCGCTTCGATAAGTATCCGCTTGTCGTGGCGGGCAAAGCACTCCGCCGCGTAGCGCAGATTATCGATCAGCACCGCCTCGCAGGCCGCGCGATCCATTCCCGGCGGTACCACGCCGGCCATGATATGCACCTGCGGGCAATCGAGCTCGCGGGCATACTCCAGCGCCAGCTCGATATCGCGCCGGGCCTCCGCGCTTCTTCCGGGGAGGGCGGCGAGACCCCATTCTCCGGCGTTGACGTCGCCGGGTGGGGTATTGAACAGTACCAGCTGCAGCTGGTTTTCCTGCAGGCGCTGTCTGATTTCCCCGGCGGCATACTCATAGGGAAACAGAAACTCGACGGCTTCAAAACCGGCGCCGGCAGCGGCGGCAAAGCGGTCCAGGAAGGGCAGTTCGGTAAACAGCATGGATAAATTTGCAGCGAATTTTGGCATAGTGTTATCTCAGTTCATTCACTTCGTCAGCGGTCAGGTAACGGATCTCGCGATTGCCGAGGGTAAACATCAGCCGCGCGGTCTCTTCCAGCTCTTCGGTATTGTTGGTGGCTTCGCGCAGCGATGAGCCGGTGACCACCGGACCGTGGTTAGCCAGTAAAAAGGCGTTATAGTGCGGCGCCAGCCCGGCCAGCGCCTGGGCAATACGCTCATCGCCCGGTCGGTAGTAGGGAACCACCGGGACGTCGCCGACGCGCATCACCACATAGGGGGTAAAGGGGCGAATACAGTTGTGCGGATCGAGCCCCTGCAGACAGGAGAGCGCGGTCAGGTAGTGGCTGTGCAAGTGGACGATCGCTTTGCAGGCCGGGTTATGCAAATAGACCGCCCGGTGAAACGTGACCTCTTTCGACGGTTTGTCGCCGGAGATCCATTCCCCCTGCAGCGTCACCACCGACAACCGCTGCGCCTGCAGTTCGCCCAGGCAGGAGCCGGTCGGCGTCGCCAGCAAATTGCCGTCCGGCAGCAGCAGCGACAGATTACCGGCGGAGCCGGTGGCATAGCCGCGGTTAAACAGTGAGGCGCCAATCTGCACCATTTCCTCTCGCAGTTGTTGCTCAGTCATGACGAAACTCCTGCTGGGCACGGGCAAAGAACTGGATATCGCCAAAATTACCTGACTTCAGCGCCAGGGAGAGCGGCTGGCGGGTGTCGCGGACCCAGGGAACGCCTGGGGAGATCGTCGGCCCGATATGAAACGCCTCGACGCCCAGCGTCTGCGCCACAATGCTCGAGGTTTCCCCGCCGGCGACAATAAAGCGGGTAAACCCTTTCGCCTTGAGGGCGGCAGCGAGGGCGGCAAACAGCTGTTCCACCCGTTCGCTGCTGGCCTTATCGCCATACTGCGCCTGGATCCGCTGCAGCGTTTGCGGCTCGGTGGTGGCATAGACCATCGGCGCCAGCGGCGCATCGCGGTTCGCCTCTACCCAGTCTGTCAGGGTCTCGACATAGCTTTCCAGATCGGTAAAGCAGGCGCTTAAGTCGACGGCGCGGGCGGGGGCCTGTTCACGGTAGGCCGCCACCTGGCTGTTGGTCATCACCGAGCAGGAGCCCGAGAGCACCACCGCCGGGCCGGCCAGCGGCATGCCCGCGTGAGCGCTCTCGCCGCGGGCGCCATGGCGTTGCGCCCAGTCGCGAGCGAGACCGATGGCGAGACCCGAGCCGCCGGAGACCAGCTTCACCTCCCGTAGCGCCACGCCCTGGGTGAGCAAATCCTGTTCACGGAGGGCGTCGAGTACCACATAGCGCACCGCCGGATCGCTGATTGCCGCCAGCTCGGCAGCGACCGCCTGCGGCCCCTGGTCGACGATCGGCCAGGCAATCAGCGCCGCTTTTCCACGCCCCTGGCGTTCAATTAAGCGCCCCAGGTGCGCATCCTCCATCGGCGTCACCGGATGGTGGCGCATCCCGGACTCATTCAGCAGTTGCTGACCGACAAACAGATATCCCTGATAGACCGTGCGGCCATTCACCGGCAGCGCCGGGGAAATCACCGTCCTGGTCTCACCCAGCTCGGCCAGCAGGGCATCCAGCACCGGGCCAATGTTGCCCTCCGCAGTGCTGTCGAACGTGGAACAGTACTTGAAATAAAACTGCTGACAGCCCTGCGCCTGCAGCCAGCGCAGGGCCGCCAGCGACTGGCTAACGGCGCTTTGCGCCGGGCATGAGCGGGTTTTCAGGCTGATGACCACCGCCTCGCTGGTCAGCGGAAGATCGCGGGTCGGCACGCCATTCAGTTGTACCGTCGGCATGCCGTTACGCACGAGGAAGCTGGCAATATCCGTGGCGCCGGTGAAGTCATCGGCAATGACACCAAGCTGCATCTTGTCTCTCCTTACTGTTTGTGGCCCGGCAGGGTGATGCCGTTGAAAATCTTGATCACCGCGCTGTCATCTTCCCGACCGAATCCGGCATTGCTGGCGGCGGTGAACATATTCAGCGCGGTGGTGGCGAGGGGCAGCGGGAAGGTCAGCGCCCGGGCGGTGTCATTTACCAGGCCGAGATCTTTGACAAAAATATCGACGGCGGATTTTGGCGAGTAATCGCCATCGAGGACGTGCGGCATGCGATTCTCAAACATCCAGGAATTACCCGCCGCATGGGTCACCACGTCGTACATCGTCTCCAGCGGGATCCCGGCACGGGCGGCCAGCGCCATCGCTTCGGCGGCAACGGCGATATGCACCCCGGCCAGCAGCTGATGAATAATTTTGACCGTCGATCCAAGGCCAATATCGCTCCCGATGCGATAGACTTTGCCGGCCACGGCGTCCAGCACCGGTGCGAGGCGGGCAAAGGCGGCATCGCTCCCGGAAGCCATCACCGTCATGTCGCCGGCGGCCGCTTTCACTGCGCCGCCTGATACCGGCGCGTCGAGCATCAGTAGCTGGTACTCCGCCAGCGCCGTGGCAATCGCCTGGGCATCGGCAGAGGCGATGGTGGACGACACCATGACGACGGTGCCCGGCTTCAGATGGGCGGCGAGGCCGTTCTCGCCGAACAGGATCCCTCGCACCTGGGCGGCATTGACCACCAGCAGGACGACCGCATCCAGTTCAGCGGCGAAAGGCACCGCGCTGGGACCCGTGTCTTTGGCGCCCGCTTCCAGCAGTGCGCGCCAGTTATCAGGGTTGATGTCAACGCCCCAGGTGTTCAGGCCCGCCTGCAGGCAGGCGCGGGCGGCGCCCATGCCCATCGAACCCAGTCCAATCACGCAGACGTTAGTGTGTACAGTCATGACGGTCTCCTTGTGAATATTCGTTAATTAATGTGATTTAATGATAGAATAAAGCGTTATCATGTGAAGTTATGTGAGGGTAATCACGAATAACCCACATGAATATAAAAAATTCACAGGTTGAAAGAGGCTGCACATTGCCGATTCTTGCCCTAAAATAGTGAAAAAACAGCGGTAAAGCGCGATAACGACACAGGGTGTCACCAGGTGCACAGCGCAGTTTGTGACGCCAGGTGTGAAAAAATGGTAAGGGGAGAGCGGTGATTCCAGTAGAACGTCATCAGCGTATTTTAGCCCTCGTGGAGCAGCGCGGGGCAGTAAGCATCAATGAGCTGACGGAGATCCTCGGCGTGTCCCATATGACCATCCGTCGGGACGTCAGTAAGCTGGAGGAACAGGGGCTGCTGGTCAGCGTCTCGGGCGGTGTACGCGCCGTCAGCCGGCTGGCCACGGAGCCCAGCCATCTGGTGAAGAGCACCCTGCAGAGTGAAGAGAAGCAGGCGATTGGCGCGCTGGCGGCGAGTCAAATCGCTAAAAACAGCTGTATCTATCTGGATGCCGGGACCACCACCCTGGCGCTGGCGCGGGCGATCCTCGACCGGGATGATCTTCAGGTGGTCACCAATGATTTTGAGATAACCCAGCTGTTGATCGATGCCAGCCAGTGCGGGGTGATCCACACCGGCGGCACGCTGTGCCGGGAGAACCGCTCCTGCGTGGGCGAATCGGCGGCGCGAACGTTACGCCATCTGGCTATTGATACGGCCTTTATCTCCGCCAGCGGGTGGGACAGCCGCGGTATTTTCACCCCTGATGAGAACAAGGTTACCGTCAAGGAGACCGTCAGCCAGGTCAGTGCGAAAAGCATCCTGCTGTGCGACAGTTCGAAATACAATCAGGTGGCCACCTTTATGGCGTTACCCTTGACCCGGTTCACCACCATCATTACCGACCGGCATCTCTCCGATGCCGCCGCCAGTCATATCGCCCGGCATGCCTGCGAAGTGCTGCGCGCCGGTTAGCGCTGCCAGTGCTCGATCAGCGCCGCGCCGATAGCGGCGATCTGCTGGTTACGCTCGGCGATGGTCGCCGGCGTATCCCGCATATAAATCACCACAATGCGCTCCGCTTTGCCGTCCGGGCCGAGCAGGGCGACGATGCCGCGCGCACCCCGTTCGCCAGCCCCGGTTTTATCGGCGATAAACCAGCCCGCCGGCAGCACGGCGCGGATCAGCGGGCCGGCAACCCGATCGTCCACCATCCACTGCACGAGCTGCTGTTGCGAACGGGCGCTCAGATGCTTCGCGGTCAGTAGTTTGCGCAGCGTGGCGGCCATGCTGGCCGGGGTGGTGGTGTCGCGCACGTCGCCGGGCAGCGCCTCATTCAGTTGCGTTTCCCGGCGGTCAAGGCGCGTGACGTTGTCACCAATAGTGCGCAGAAAAGCCGTCAATCCCGCCGGACCGCCGAGGGTGTCCAGCAGCAGATTGCCGGCGCTGTTATCGCTCATGGTGATGGCGGCGGCGCAGAGTTCGCCGACCGTCATCCCGTCGGCAAGGTGTTTTTCGCTGACCGGGGAATACGCCACCAGATCCTGCTGGCGGTAGTGGATCCGCCGATCCAGTCGTTCGACCCCGGCATCCACCCGGGCCAGCACCGCGCCGCAGAGCAGGACTTTAAAGGTGCTGGTGAGCGGAAAACGTTCATCGGCGCGCCAGGCGGCCAGCGTGCGGCCGCTGGCCAGATCCATTTCGACATAGCCCACGCGGCCCGACAGCTGGCTTTCGCTTATTTTTATCTGCTCGAGCGGTTGCGGGCCGGCGAATAGCGGCAGTGGCAGGCAGGCGAACAGGGAGATAACACACAGGTGAACATAACGCATAACCGCAATACTTCCTTGAGTGAGAGCCGAAAAAGACGCGTCCGGGAGTGACAAATAAGAATAACCCGGCGTTTTGCTGATTCACAATTCCTCTTTTTTCCTTCATCATTTGTCGGCTTTTATTTCGAATAATCAATATGTAGCTCAGCCTAAGCACGCTATTTTTTTGACTCAAGGCCGCGATGAACTATAAGAAAGTACGTAATACCGCACTCAGGCTGGCGCCGTTTGTTGACGATAACGCCCGCCGGTCTCCGCGGTTCGCCAATGATATATGCCATCCCGGGAGGAACAGGTGCACCCGATAATTAAGGTCATGCTGGTGGGAGGTAAGGCGGACGGGCTGTTGGTCAGCGTCGCCGGCGACGCAACCGAGGTCTCGGTGACGCCTGCGCAGTATGGTGCGCCATCCGGGCAACCGCTGAGCTATCGCATCGTAAGTCAAACCATTGACGATGAACGCTATTTCTTTGGCGTCTTCAGTGACGCCCATCAGGATAGCGATAAGCTGACGCGGGTGGCTCTGACCCGTGGAATGAAAAAAATGTTCTGTTAAACCCTGCCTGAAAGGGGTGTGACAGGGGCTCTCTGGCGCCGCTGTGCTACCGTGGCAGCCTTCTTCTTTGGGCAGGACGCATCATGATCCAGTACATCCGTATTCAAAACTTTCGCTCAGTGAGGGATATCGCGCTGGAGCTTGGGCCGCTGAACATTGTCTTCGGCCCCAACGGCTGCGGTAAATCCAATATTTATAACGCCATCCACCTGCTGACCGCCGCCGCTGACGGCAGGCTGTCGGGATTTATCAGCGAAGAGGGCGGTCTGGAGAATATGATGTGGTCCGGGGAGCGTTCGCCGGTTGATCGCCACCCCCGGCGGCTGCAAATCGCCTGCCGGACGGACAGCTTTGATTATGAGCTGCAGATAGGTTTCCCGGAAAAATTACCCTATCCGACGCAGTTCATGCTCGATCCGATCGTTAAAGAAGAGAACATCTGGCTGGCCGGCTACGCCCGCCGGCCTTCCTCTCGCGTATTACAACGTAAAAATCAGGCGGCGTTCCTCGTCGATGTGACGGGGGAGAAAAGTACTTTCACCGAAAGCATTTATGAAAACGAGTCGGTATTTGGTCAGCTCGGCGAACCGCATCGTTTTCCCGAAGTGTCGCGGGTGCGCGAGACCCTGCGTCGCTGGCGGTTTTATCATGAGTTCGCCATCGGCCGCCACTCGCCGCTGCGCCAGCCGGCCGTAGGATACCGTTCACCGGTGCTCGACAGCGATGGTCACAACCTGGCGGCCGCCTTTCAGACCATTGTCGAAATTGGCGCGGAAGAGATGATGTATGCGATCCTCGCCGACGCCTTTCCCGGCTGTCAGTTTTACTGTGAAAACGAGCACTCGCGTTTCGTTCTGAAAATGCGCCGCGAAGGGATCCGCCGCCCGCTGCTGGCGGCGGAGATGTCCGACGGCACGCTGCGCTTTCTGTGCCTCGCCGTTGCGCTGCTCAGTCCGCGCCCGCCGGCCTTTCTGGCAATCAATGAACCGGAGAACAGCCTGCATCGCGACATGTTGCCCGCGCTGGCCCGGCTGATTATCGAGGCATCCCGTTACAGCCAGATCTGGCTGACCAGCCACTCGGCAGAGCTGGCGGCGTTGATTGCCGCCGGGGCGCCGTGTCAGCGCTATGCGCTGGAGAATCGCGACGGGGAGACGCGGATTGTTGAGTGAGCCCAGTCATCCCTGACGGGCGCGTCGGTCAGGCGGGGGTCTGCGTCTCCGCAGCAGGCAGCAGGCTTTTACCGCCGCGCAAGGTGATGAATGAGAGCAGGGTGAAGCTCAGGGTGATAGACCCGAGGATCAGATACGCCTGATGAAACCCCACGGTGTCGTACATCCGGCCGACCCAGGCGGAAAGCACCACCCCGGACAGTTGTTTGGACAGGTTAAAGCCGATCAGGAACAGGGTGGCCGAAAGCCGCGGGTTAAAGGCGGAGGAGATATATTTAAAGGTTCCGACCAGCAGGAAGGGGATCTCAAACATATGCAGCATCTTGAGGATCACCACCTCCACCGCCGATGAGGCAAACGACGACCCGAGAATACGCACCGACATGATCATCCCCGCCGTCAGCAGGGCGTTTTTGGCGCCGATACGGTTAACAATGGCCGGCGCGCAGAACATGATCAGCGCATTGAGCAGCTCGCCACCGGTGGTGACGAAGCCAAACACTTCGGTACCGCGCTGCGGGCTGGCGAAAAAGCTTTTGAAAAAGTTGGCGAACTGCTGGTCAAACACGTCGTAGACGCTGGCGACGCCCACCACATAGATAATAAAGCCCCAGAAGCGCGGCATACGCAGCAGCTCTGCCGCGGTGCGCAGCGAAAAGGCCTGGCGATTGGCGCCGAGCGCCTCGATAACCTCGGCGCTGTTGCTGCTTTCCGGCCGCGACAGCCAGAGCAGCAGGCCGAGCACCAGCGCAAAGCCGGAGGCGATCCAGAAGGTGATATTCGGGTCGATGCCGAACAGCACGCCGGTTATCGAGGCGCACAGCGCCCAGCCGACGCAGCCTGCGACCCGCACTTTGCCATATTCAAAGCGGTTGGCCCGGCTGACGCGTTCGATATAGGCTTCCACCGCCCCGGAGCCGCTGGAGAAAACAATCCCCAGATAGATCCCGCCTGCCAGCGCCCCGGCGATAATATTCATTTGCAGCAGCGGGGAAAAAACGAAAATAAAGAACGGTGCGAAGAGAATTAACAGCACCGTAATGGTCCACAGCAGATGTTTGCGCAGGCCGAGCTTATCCGACATCAGGCCGAACACCGGCTGAAAAATAATCGCGAATAACGAGATGGAGGAGAAAACGATCCCGGTTTCCGTTTTGGTTAAATGGTTAACGTCCGCCAGCCACACCGGGAAAAACGGAAAGTAGGCTGACATAATGAAATAGTAAAAGAAAAAGAACAGCAGGAAATAGACAAAATTATGCCGTTCTCGTGGCGCCAGTTCAGAGAATTTCATCACCATGATCCCTTGTTATTCTGTTTGTAGGGTGGGGACTTTCGCCCCCACGGATTAAAGGCAACGCAATGAGACCTCGTACTGCCAGCGCGTCTCGGTCAGCAGCCACTGCGGCAGCACGCTCGGGGTCCAGGAGTCATCGCCTCCCACCCCCATATGCAGGCCGTCGAGGGTGATCCAGACGCCATCTTCGGCCTGCATCTTGTGCCAGTGGTCGGTCTCCATCAGCTGACGGGTGCTCCACGGCTGAACGGAGAAGTGGAAATGACCGCTGACGTGCCAGCGTCCCCAGTCCAGCGCCTGGGTATCGCAGCGCAGGCCGTTTTCCGTCGGAAAGATGTAGGGGGTCGTCATCGCCGCCAGCGGCTGCTCCCAGCGGGCGAAGCAGGCGCTGCTCCGCCGGTCAGGGTAGTTCTCATGCGGACCCAGGCCCAGCCAGCTCACCGGCGCCTGCTGATCCGCCACCTGGAAGTGCAGCCCGACCCGCGGCAGCGGCGGCAGGGTTTCCGCCCGTTCGCCGTCCACCGCCAGCCGCAGCGTACCGTCCGCGGTGAAGTGCATGCGCCAGTGGCTGACAATCACCACCTCTTCGCCGCGCAGATAGTGCCAGCGGCAGTCGACGAGGGTTTCATTCGCCAGGCGCTGCGCGTCGCATTGCACGCAGCGCGCCTCCAGATTGAACAGGCCGGCGCTTTTCCAGCGCTCCACCCAGGCGTTGGGGTCAATGCGCTCCACTTCGCTGACTCCGATGTCGTTGTCGAGCGGCGCGCGAATAAACTGGTCGCGCAGCGGGGTGAGCAGCTGCTCCTGGCCATTAACCGACCAGTGGCTCAGCAGCCCTGTCAAGCGATCGACGGTCCAGCATTGCGAACCGGCGCGGATCTGCCAGGCTTCATCGCTGACGATAAGATCCGGCGCACTCGTCGGGGCAGGCCGTTCCGGCAGGGCCAGCGGCGCCGGCAGGGGAAACTGATGCCAGGCGACGTGGTGCTCCGCTTCTGACCAGGCGGTGGCCTTAGGCTGGGTCACCTCCAGCGTCAGCCACACCGCGCGGGCGCCTGCCGGCAGGGTCAGGCTGTCGAGCAGCGTTATCTCGTCGCTGCCCTCCGGCGGCAGCGCCAGGGTCTGGTTGCCGTGATACAGGGTTTCACCGGCCGACTGCACCTGCCAGCGCAATACTTCGTTGTCGGTTTCACGGAACAGGTATTCGCTGGTGATGCGCACCCGCAGCGGCGAGGTCGACAGCAGCGTGAACTGAAAATACTGCTGGGCGTGCTTTGCCTCCACCAGCGACGGATGCGGCGTGCGATCGGGGAACACCAGACCGTTCATACAGAACTGACGATCGTTAGGCTTATCGCCAAAGTCACCGCCATAGGCCCAGCCGACGCTGCCGTCGGCAAAGGTTTTGCGGATCGCCTGATCGGCCCAGTCCCAGATAAACCCGCCCTGCAGCCGCGGGTACTCGCGGAAGGCCTGCCAGTAATCGGCGAAGTTACCGAGGCTGTTGCCCATCGCGTGGGCATATTCGCAAAGGATCAGCGGCCGCTGCTCGCCGGGCAGGCTGATCCATTTTTTGATCCCCCATTTGGGTACCGCCGGGATCGGCTGGTCGCGTTCGACGCGGGCGTACATCGGACAGATAATATCGGTGGCGGTGGTATCCGCGCCGCCGCCCTCGTACTGCACCGGACGGCTCGGGTCGTTGCGTTTCAGCCAGTGGTACAGCGCTTCGTGGTTGCCGCCGCCGCCGGACTCGTTGCCCAGCGACCAGATGATAATGCACGGATGGTTGCGGTTGCTCTGTACCATCCGGGTGACGCGGGCGCTGAAGGCTGGCAGCCACGCCGGATCGTCGGACAGCCGATTCATCGGCACCATCCCGTGGGTTTCAATATTGGCCTCGTCGACCACGTACAGACCGTAGCGGTTGCAGAGTTCATACCAGCGCGGCGCGTTGGGGTAGTGCGAGCAGCGGACGGCGTTAAAGTTGTTCTGCTTCATCAGCAGAATGTCCTGCACCATATCCGCCTCGGTGACCACCTGACCGCGCAAATGATGGTGTTCATGGCGGTTAACGCCGCGGATCAGCAGCGGTTTGCCGTTGAGGCGCAGCAGGCCGTCGGCTATCTCGATGCGGCGAAAGCCGATGTCCCACGCTTCGGCCTCCAGCAGTTCGTCGCCGCGCCACAGGGTGACCACGGCGCGATAACAGTTTGGGGTTTCCGCGCTCCAGTGCGCCGGCGCCGCCACCGCCAGGGAGAAATCGACCCGTTCCGCGTAGTGGCCGCGCTCATCCACCGTCGGGGTGCCTAACGGCTGCCGCCCGGCGGCGACCTGCTCCTCGCCGCGCCACAGGCTAACCCCGACGCTGAGCCCGGCAAGCGCCGCCTCTGTCGCGTCGACGGTGGCCCGCACCTGCAGAGTGCCGTCGCGGTAGAGGGCGTCGAGGGTCGGCATCAGCTGTACGTCGGTCAGTCGCTGGTGCGGCTTATTCAGCAGCCATACCGAGCGGAAAATACCGCTCATCCGCCACATATCCTGGTCTTCCAGCCAGCTGCCGGCGCTCCAGCGCATGACCATCACGCACAGGCGGTTGTCACCCGGGCGCAGGAAGGGGCTGAGATCGAACGCTGCCGGCAGGCGACTGTCCTGCGAATAGCCGACCCACACGCCATTGCACCACAGATGAAACGCTGAGTTGACGCCATCGAAAATAATCTGCGTTTGCCCGTTCTCGCACCACGTGTCCTCAACCGTAACGTGCAGGGAGTAGCAGCCGGTCGGGTTCTCCTCCGGCACCCGCGGCGGGGTGGTGTCGATAGGATAGCGAACGTTGGTGTAGATCGGCGCGTCATAGCCCTCCATCTGCCAGTTGGAGGGGACCGGGGTGCTGCGACTGTCCGGCAGATCCTGCGTCAGCCACTGCGCATCCACCGCAAACGGGCTGCGGGCGTAAGCGAACTGCCACTCGCCGTCCAGCTGACGGCGATAGGGAGAGGGCTGCTCATCCCTGGCGGCAAGCTCATCGCGCCAGCTGGCGAAAGCGGGATGCGCCGGCAGGCGGTTGAGGTGGGTGATGGTCTGGTTTTGCCAGTCTTCGCGGGCGAGGATCGCGTGAAAATCAGGGACATGGCCGTGCCCGGTATCATAAATTTGCATGTGAATACCCAATAAGTCAGAAAAATGTCGTTCGCTAAACAGGATGATTAACGTTATCGGGTAATTTGTTTTTTCCAGCAACCGCACTGGATATGAAATTAACAGACGATCACGAAAGCGAGGCCAAAGCGCTATTTTTTGTCGTATTTTGAACATAAAATGTTAGCGCACGACATTGTAATTGCTGAGGAGAAAAGATGCCGCGTCGTACCGCAACCCTGGAGGATGTCGCCCGCGCGGCGGGCGTGTCCCAACAGACGGTTTCCCGGGTGCTGAACCGTCCTGAGGTGGTGTCAGCCCGCACCCGGGAGCAGGTGATCCGCGCGATGCAGACGCTGCACTATGTGCCCAACCGTTCGGCGCAGCTGCTGGCCGGCAAGGCGGCGCCCTCCATCGGGCTGATTACCGCCTCCCTGACGCTGCATGCCCCCTCGCAGATCGCGGCTGCGGTAAAAAGCCATGCCAGCCTGCACCAGCTGGAGGTGGCGATAGCGATGCCGGCGCAGGCCGATTTTGTCGCGCTGCAGGCCCGGCTGGACGAACTGCGCGCCCAGCATATTCGCGGGGTGATCGTCAGCCTGCCGCTGGAGAGCGCCACCGCCGAGCGGCTGGTTAAAGAGAACCCGGATATGGCCTGCCTGTTTCTGGACGTCTCCCCGGAGGCCGATGTCTGCTGCGTGCGCTTCGACCATCGCGACGGCTGCGGGGCCTGCGTGCGCCACCTGTGGGAGCTGGGGCATCGCGAATTTGGCCTGCTGGCGGGGCCGGAAAGCTCAGTTTCCGCCCGTCTGCGTCTCGCCAGCTGGCGCGAGGCCCTGCACAGTCTGAATATCGCCCGTTCAACCACGGTATTCGGCGACTGGAGCGCCGCCAGCGGCTGGCAGAAAACTTTTGAGCTGCTGCATCTGCAGCCGCGGATTAGCGCCATTGTCGTGGCGAACGATCAGATGGCGCTCGGCGTGCTCAGCGCCCTGGCCCAGCTCAACCGCAGCGGCAGCCAGGCGGTGTCGGTGACCGGTTACGATGACACCGCCGACAGTCTCTATTTCCAGCCGCCGCTGACCACGGTGGCGCAGGACTTCAATCTGCTGGGGCAGCGGGCGGTGGAGCGGCTCATTGCCCTGATGGCGGCGCCGCAGCTGCGGATCCGCGAGCTGCTGCCGACCCGGCTTATCGTGCGCCAGTCGGCCTGGCCGGTCGCCGATGCGCAGGACCGGCAGCAAACCCTGGCGCAGCTCAAAGCACTGGTGGAAAAGCTATAGCCGTTGACCGTTGAGGCTTTATTGAGGTTGACCATGCTAACCTCGGCAGCCAACGTAGAGAGGTCAGGATTATCTGTCTGCGAAAATGCAAAACAAAATCTATCCATGCAAGCATTGATTTACCGCCAGTCATATGGCGGTTTTTTTTTGCCGCTTCCATCCTCTCGCGTTGTCTTCAGTCCGGCTTGCCGTCTGGCAGATCCTGCGGCGGCATGCTAGATCTTGCTTTCGGGGATCCATCCGGGAGACGACGGGAGACAAGGTCATGATGGTGATAGAGGGCAAAGAGGCGATCGGGCGGGTGGACTGGCAGCGGGTGCGAAGCATCATCGCCGAGGCCGGGCTCAATGAACGTGATGTTGCGCAACTGGAGCAGGCGTTCCGCCACAGCACCTTCTGCTGGTTTGGCTATGAGAACGGTCAGCTGATTGCCGTGGCGCGAGCCATCAGCGACTGCACCTGGAGCAGCTATCTGGCGGATGTGGCGATCGTGCCCGCGCGGCAGGGGCAGGGTTACGGACAACAGCTGATGCTGGCCGTTCGGGAACAATTACTGCCCTTCGGCAAAATTTTTATCTATGCGGTGGCGGATAAGATTGCGTTTTATCAGCGCGTTGGTTTTGCCATGCTGACCACCGGTATGGTCTGCGCCAGCGAGGAGGGTATGCACAACATGCAGGCGCAGGGCTATATTCGCCAGCCCTGAGCACGCCTGGCTTAAGCGTGTAAACCAGGCGCAGGCGCTGTCAGAGGGGGCGTTCAAGCACAAACAGATACGCTTCCCGCGACCAGAACAGGGCGGTACGGCGGCGCTCCACCGACATGGTTTTCACTTCCCAGCCCTCACGGGTATAGCTGCTGAGAAACTGGCTCATTTTGTCAGGGTCGGCCTTGGCTTCGCCAAAAAACAGGCTGCCCAGCAGCCCCTCTTTATAGATCACTACCCGACACTCTTTCTTCATCATCGACCCTCCTGGCGACCGGTTTACCGTGGCCGCCTATTGTCCGTGGCTGCGACGATTTTGCAATCGGAGAAGGCGTAAACTGTTTTCGATACTGCAGCGGGCTTAGCGCGAAGTGCTGGCGAAAATGGTGGCGCAGGGTGCCGGCGCTGGCAAACCCGCAGCGCTCAGCGATCTGATCGATGCCCATCGTGCTCTCCGTCAGGTGCTGGCGGGCGCGCAGCAGTCGTTCCTCCAGCAGCCAGCGGGCGGGCGTTTTTCCGGTCGCCTCCTCAAAGCGGCGCAAAAAGGTGCGCGGTCCCATGCCGGCGCGCTGCGCGAGGGAAGCGACGGTATGGCTGGCGGCAAGATGCTGGTGCAGATAGTCAAACAGCTGCCCAAGGCGCAGGCTCTCCCGGCTGCGGGCGACCGGGCGCAGGACCTGCTGCGCCTGACCGCCGTCGCGATGGGGAGAGACGACCAGGCGGCGGGCGACGACGTTGGCGGCTTCGCTGCCGAAATCCTCGCGCACCAGATGCAGACAGAGGTCGATCCCCGCCGCGCTGCCGGCGGAAGTCATCAGCACACCGTCGCCCACGTAAAGGACATCTTCCACCACCTGAATCTGCGGAAAACGCGACTGCAGCGCCGCGGTGTAGCGCCAGTGGGTTGTCGCCTGGCGGCCATTGAGCAGCCCGGCGGCAGCGAGAACGAACACCCCGGAACAGATGGAAATAATCCGGCACCCGCGGGCGTGGGCGGCGGCCAGGGCGGCGCACAGCGCCTCGGGGACCGGGGCGTCGATGCCGCGCCAGCCGGGGACCACAATCGTATCCGCCTGGGCGAGAAGTTCAGGGCCGCCGTCGGTCATCAGGCGGATGCCGCCGGTGGCGCGCAGCGGGCCTTCATCGACGGCGGCGACGACGAACTGGTACCAGTTGTCGCCCATTTCCGGGCGCGGCAGGCCGAAGATCTCCACGGCCACGCCAAACTCAAAGGTGCACAGGCCATCGTAGGCAAGGGCGACCACCTGATGACGTGACGGTGTCACCGAAGGGGTTGTCAGGATGTTAGCGTTTTCTGTCATGGTTGCCGGCAGATAAGGGTGAGGGGCGTCAGTAAAGTAGTGTTATCACAGACAAGGAGAAGACGCCATGAGTGTAGTAACCCAATTTACCCCCGCCGCTTCCGCTGAGGCTATCCGCTGGTTCCGCCATAAGCTGCATCTTGAAACCGACTGCGCCGATGTACACAGCGCCCAGCGTGCCGGCGAGGTCGACTTTGTCCTGCTGCACGTGGTGGGTAGCGAGGCGGCCTTCGCGCATCGGCATCTTCCCGGCGCGCTGCATCTCCCGCACAGTCAGATCACCGCCGGGAGAATGGCGGCCTGGCCGGCAGATACCGTGTTTGTGGTCTACTGCGCCGGGCCGCACTGCAACGGTGCCGACGTTGCCGCGCTGAAGCTGGCTGAGCTGGGGCGACCGGTGAAAATGATGCTCGGTGGGCTGACCGGCTGGGAAGATGAGGGCTATGCGTTTGCTTCCGGTGATTGAAAATTTTTCATGTACCATGAAATATTCTCGTTTGCGACCCGCCAGCCTGCATGCCAGTATCTGGACATATAGCCATCCAGAAGTCTAAAAATTCAAATAATGAACTATCACGGTGGGCAACTAACGCGCCCACCGCTAAGGAGACAGCATGCAACGTCAACAGGCCCCGTTCCGCGCAGACATCGTCGGCAGTTTTTTGCGCCCGAACAGTATTAAACAGGCGCGTCAGCAGCTGGCTGAGGGGGTTATCGACGCCGGTCAGCTACGCGAGATCGAGAATAACGCGATCCGTCATCTGGTCCAGCAGCAGTGCGACTGCGGCCTGCATGTGGTCACCGACGGCGAGTTTCGTCGCGCATGGTGGCACTTCGATTTCTTCGACGGCCTGCAGGGGGTTGAGCGTTATGATGCCGACCAGGGGATCCAGTTCAACGGTGTGCAAACCAAAGCGCACGGCGTGCGCGTCACCGGCAAGCTGGCCTTCGGCGATCACCCGATGCTCGAAGATTTCCGCTATCTGAAAAGCATCAGCGGCGACGCGCAGCCGAAGATGACCATTCCCAGCCCGAGCGTGCTGCACTTCCGCGGCGGACGGAAAGATATTGATGCCACGGTCTACCCGGATCTGAGCGACTACTTCGACGATCTGGCCACCACCTGGCGCGATGCGATCCGCGCGTTTTATGACGCCGGCTGCCGCTATCTGCAGCTGGACGATACCGTCTGGGCCTATCTGTGCTCCGATGCCCAGCGTCAGCAGGTTCGCGAGCGCGGCGAGGATCCGGATGCGCTGGCGCGTATTTATGCCCGGGTGCTGAACCAGGCGCTGGAGGGTAAACCAGCCGATCTGACGGTGGGCCTGCACGTCTGCCGGGGTAACTTCCGTTCAACCTGGATCTCGGAAGGGGGTTACGAGCCAGTGGCCGAGGTGCTGTTTGGCGGCGTCAATGTCGATGCCTTCTTCCTCGAGTACGACAACGACCGCTCCGGGGATTTCGCGCCGCTGCGCTTTATTCGTCCCGGTCATCAGCAGGTGGTTCTCGGACTGATCACCACCAAAAACGGTGAGCTGGAAAATCCGCAGGGGGTCAAAGCGCGTCTCGCCGAGGCCGCGCAGTACGTACCGCTCGAGCAGATCTGCCTCAGCCCGCAGTGCGGTTTCGCCTCCACGGAAGAGGGCAATGCCCTCAGCGAAGACCAGCAGTGGCAGAAAGTTCGCCTGGTGACCTCCATCGCCGCCGACGTCTGGTAATTGCTTTCTTAGCGCAGCGTTGCACCGTGATGAGGCAACGCTGCCATCCTCTTCGCCACTATCGCCCACCTGCGCCGCATCCTGCTGTTTTCACAACTTGGCACCTTTTTTGCCTTATCACCTCTGGTTAGCTGTTAATTCTTTATTTTTGCGCTACTCAGGAGTGAATCATGCAACGTAGAACGTTATTAAAAGCTTTTGCACTCTCCGCCTCTGTTATGGCTATGGGTCTCTCCTTTCAGGCCTATGCCGCCGACACCATCAAAGTCGGGATCATGCATTCGCTCTCCGGGACGATGGCGATTTCCGAAACGCCGCTGAAGGACGTCGCGCTGATGGCCATCGACGACATCAACGCCAAAGGCGGGGTGCTGGGCAAAAAGCTGGAGCCGGTGGTGGTCGACCCGGCCTCCAACTGGCCGCTGTTTGCCGAGAAGGCGCGCCAGCTGCTGGCCCAGGATAAAGTGGCGGTAGTGTTTGGCTGCTGGACCTCGGTCTCGCGTAAATCGGTGCTGCCGGTGTTTGAGGAGCTGAACGGCCTGCTGTTCTACCCGGTGCAGTACGAAGGGGAAGAGATGTCCCCCAACGTCTTCTATACCGGCGCGGCGCCTAACCAGCAGGCCATCCCGGCGGTGGAATACCTGCTGAGCGAGGATGGCGGCGGCGCTAAACGTTTCTTCCTGCTGGGGACGGACTACGTCTATCCGCGCACCACCAACAAGATCCTCCGCGCCTTCCTGCATGCCAAAGGGATCCAGGACAAAGATATCGAGGAGGTCTACACCCCGTTCGGCTACAGCGATTACCAGACCATCGTCGCCAATATCAAAAAATTCGCCGCCGGTGGCAAAACGGCGGTGGTCTCCACCATCAATGGCGATTCCAACGTGCCGTTCTACAAAGAGCTGGCTAACCAGGGTCTGAAAGCGACCGATGTGCCGGTGGTGGCCTTCTCGGTGGGGGAAGAGGAGCTGCGCGGCATCGATACCAAACCGCTGGTCGGCAACCTCGCGGCATGGAACTACTTTGAGTCTGTCGATAATCCGACCAACAAAGCCTTCGTCGCCGATTATCGCGCGTATGCCAAAGCGCACAAGCTGCCGAATGCCGATACGGTGGTGACCAACGATCCGATGGAGGCGACCTGGGTGGGTCTGCATATGTGGGCGCAGGCGGTGACCAAAGCGGGCACCACCGATGTCGACAAAGTGCGCGAGGCGATGGCCGGGCAGACCTTCAACGCGCCGTCCGGCTTTACCCTGACCATGGACGCCACTAACCATCATCTGCATAAGCCGGTGATGATCGGTGAAATTGAAGGCAACGGTCAGTTCAACGTGGTCTGGCAGACCGATAAACCCGTTCGCGCGCAGCCGTGGAGCCCGTGGATCCCCGGTAACGATAAGAAACCTGACCATCCGGTGAAAACCGTCAGCCAGTAAGCGCCAGGGCCGGCGGGGCTGAAGCATAGGGACCGTCGGCCGCTGACCAGAGGAGAACGACATGAACGCATTGCGTCTCATGAGTGTGTTGGCGCTACTGCTGACCTTGCTGCCATGGCGGGCGCAGGCCGCGGAGGCGGACGACTTCGTTGCCGCCAGCCGCAGCCAGCAGGCGCAGCTGTTGACTGAGTGGGCGGCAGCACCGCAGGCGGATCGCCTGCCGCTGCTGCGGGCGTTGACCAGCGAGAGCCTGGTGATGGACGACGGAAAACATGCTTTCCGCACCCGACAGGGCGGATTACAGCCACTGGGCGCTGCCGCCGCGCCGCAGGGCGAAACCCGACCGGTCCGTCTGACCAACCGGCTGCGCAATCTGGCTGCCGGCGCGCTGGCCAGCCACCTTATTTTAAGTGACAACGTCACGGAGAGGGCTTCCGCCGCGCGTACGCTACAGCGGGAAGCGACCCCGGCCATGGCCGCGCTGCTGCAACAGCGGCTGAAGGCGGAAACCGATGATAATGTGCGCGGCCTGCTGGAGGTGGCGCTGGCGCGCCTGCAGCTCACTCAGCCTGAGGCCAGCGCGCGGCTGGCCGCCGTGACGCTGCTCGGCCATTCGGCGGACCCGGAGACCCAGGCGCTGCTGATCCCCTTTACCGATGCCCAGCATGAGCCGGATGCGGCGGTGCGCGAGGCGGCCAGCGACAGTCTGCAGAAGATCAAACATCGTCTGCTGCTCGGCGATCTGCTGGGCCAGGCCTTTATGGGGCTGTCGCTGGGCTCGGTGCTGCTGCTGGCGGCGCTGGGGCTGGCGATCACCTACGGCCTGCTGGGGGTGATTAACATGGCCCACGGCGAGATGTTAATGATCGGCGCCTACAGCTGCTGGCTGGTCCAGCAGGCGCTGGCGCAGATCGCGCCGCAGTGGCTGGCCTTTTATCCGCTGGTCGCGCTACCGGTGGCGTTTCTGGTGACCGCCGGGATCGGTATGGCGCTGGAGCGCACCATTATTCGTCATCTGTATGGTCGGCCGCTGGAAACGCTGCTCGCCACCTGGGGGATCAGCCTGATGCTTATCCAGCTGGTGCGGATGCTGTTTGGCGCGCAGAACGTCGAAGTGGCTAATCCCGCCTGGCTCTCCGGCGGCGTGCAGGTCCTGCCGAACCTGATCCTGCCGTGGAACCGGCTGGCGGTGCTGGCGTTCGTCCTGCTGGTGCTGTGTTTTACCTGGCTCATCCTGAACCGTACCCGTCTGGGGATGAACGTCCGCGCCGTGACGCAGAACCGGGCGATGGCCGCCTGCTGCGGCGTGCCTACCGGGCGGGTGGATATGCTGGCCTTTGGCCTCGGCTCCGGTATTGCCGGGCTGGGCGGCGTGGCGCTGTCGCAGCTTGGCAACGTCGGGCCTGAACTGGGTCAGGGATACATCATCGACTCGTTTCTGGTAGTGGTGCTGGGCGGCGTCGGCCAGCTGGCCGGCAGCGTGGCGGCGGCCTTTGGGCTGGGCATTTTCAACAAAATTCTCGAACCCCAGATGGGCGCGGTGCTGGGCAAAATCCTGATCCTGGTGATGATTATTCTGTTTATTCAGAAACGCCCGCAGGGTCTGTTCGCGCTGAAAGGGAGGGTTATTGACTGATGAGCCAACCAATCACCTTAACGCTGGCGCAGCGCGCGCCGCGGCCGCTGCGCTGGCTGGGGATCTTACTGGTGCTGGGGCTGCTGAGTATGCCATTCCTGGCGCTGCTGCCGGCCTCGCATCCGCTGGTGGTGCCGAGCTGGCTGCTGACGCTGAGCGGCAAAATCCTCTGCTACGCCATTGTGGCGGTGGCGCTGGATCTGGTCTGGGGCTATGCGGGCATGCTGTCGCTGGGGCACGGGATTTTCTTTGCCCTCGGCGGGTACGCCATGGGGATGTACCTGATGCGCCAGGCGGCGGGCGACGGTCTGCCGGCGTTTATGTCTTTTCTCTCCTGGAGCGAGCTGCCCTGGTTCTGGTGGGGCACGCAGCATTTTGCCTGGGCGATGGCGCTGGTGGTGCTGGTACCCGGTCTGCTGGCCCTGGTTTTCGGCTGGTTTGCCTTTCGCTCGAAGATCAAAGGGGTCTATTTCTCGATCATGACCCAGGCGCTGACCTATGCCGGCATGCTGCTGTTCTTTCGCAACGAAACCGGGTTTGGCGGCAACAACGGCTTCACCGGTTTTACCACGCTGCTGGGCTTTCCGATCACTGCCACCGGCACCCGCGCTGCTCTGTTTATGGCCACCGTCCTGCTGCTGTTGCTGACCCTGTGGCTGGGTTCGGCGCTGGCGCAGAGTAAGTTTGGCCGGATCCTCACCGCGGTGCGGGATGCAGAAAACCGGCTGATGTTCTGCGGCTACGACCCGCGCGGCTTTAAGCTGCTGGTGTGGACGCTGTCGGCGGTGCTCTGCGGTCTGGCGGGGGCGTTATATGTCCCGCAGGTCGGGATCATCAACCCCAGCGAAATGTCGCCGACCAACTCCATCGAGGCCGCCATCTGGGTGGCGCTCGGCGGGCGCGGCACCCTGATCGGTCCGGTGCTTGGCGCCGGGCTGGTCAACGGCGCGAAAAGCATTTTCACCGTGGCGATGCCGGAGTACTGGCAGCTGTTTCTGGGCCTCATCTTTATCATCGTGACCCTGTTTTTACCCCGCGGGGTGATGGGCCTGCTGCGTCGAGGAGACCGCTAATGCAACCGGATGAAGGACTGTTTACCCGTCAGCTGCCCGGAGATCGCTTTCGCGAACAAACCGATCCGGTGCTGCAGCTGGAGAACATCAACGTCAATTTCGACGGATTTCAGGCGCTAACGGATCTGTCGCTGGCGATAGGCGTCGGCGAACTGCGCTGTGTGATCGGCCCCAACGGGGCGGGCAAGACCACCCTGATGGACGTGATCACCGGCAAAACCCGACCGCAGAGCGGCAAAGCGCTCTATGACCAGTCGGTGGATCTGACCACTCTTGACCCGGTGGCCATCGCGCGTCACGGCATCGGGCGCAAGTTTCAGAAGCCGACGGTCTTCGAAGCGCTGACGGTGGCGGAAAATCTCGCCCTGGCGATGAAGGGGGATAAATCGGTGTGGGCCAGCCTGCGCGCCCGGCTGAGCAGCGAACAGGACGATCGGCTCAATGAGGTGCTGCGCCTGCTGCGTCTCGACGGCGAGCGCTACCGCCAGGCCGGTCTGCTGTCCCATGGTCAGAAGCAGTTTCTCGAGATCGGCATGCTGCTGGTGCAGGAGCCGCATCTGCTGCTGCTTGATGAGCCGGCGGCCGGCATGACCGATGCGGAAACGGAGTATACGGCGGAGCTGTTTCGTACCCTGGCCGGACAGCACTCTCTGATGGTGGTGGAGCACGACATGGGATTTGTCGAGACCATCGCCGACCGGGTGACGGTTTTGCATCAGGGACAGGTGCTGGCGGAGGGATCGCTGCGCGAGGTGCAGGCCAATGAGCAGGTCATTGAAGTTTATCTGGGACGTTAAGGAGCGCCAATGCTACAGGTGAGTCAGTTACATCAGTACTACGGCGGCAGCCATATTTTGCGTGGGGTGGAATTTTCCGCCCGCCAGGGCGAAGTCACCTGCCTGCTGGGGCGCAATGGCGTCGGTAAGACCACGCTGCTGAAATGCCTGATGGGGCTGATCCCGGCGCGCAGCGGTGAGGTGCGCTGGCAGGATCAGAACATCACCCATCGCAAACCGCACCAGCGGGTACAGGCCGGGGTCGCCTACGTCCCCCAGGGGCGCGAGATTTTTCCGCGCCTGACGGTGGAAGAAAACCTGCTGATGGGGCTGTCGCGCTTTCCCGCCCGTGAAGCGCAGCAGGTGCCGGAGGAGATCTACCAGCTTTTTCCGGTGCTCAGGACCATGAAGCAGCGGCGGGGCGGTGATTTATCCGGCGGCCAACAGCAGCAGCTGGCGATCGGCCGCGCGCTGGCCAGCCGTCCCCAGCTGCTGATCCTTGATGAACCCACCGAGGGGATCCAGCCCTCCGTTATCAAAGAGATTGGCGAGGTGATCCGCCAGCTGGCGAGTCGGGGGGATATGGCGATCCTGCTGGTGGAACAGTTCTATGACTTTGCCGCCGGGCTGGCGGACCACTACCTGGTGATGTCGCGCGGCGCCATCATCCAGCAGGGCAAGGGCGGTGATATGGAGCGCGACGGCGTGCGCGCCATGGTGACTATCTGACCGGGCCGGCGGCAGGCGCGCCGCCGGTATGCGGGTTATTTGCGCAACAGCCGCTGCAGGCGCGCCTGGCGCCAGTTTTTGATCCATTCGCCGAACACGAACAGGCGTAATCCTCTGACTACCAGCAGAGCGCCCCAGATCAGGGCCACCCAGCCGGACCAGGCGTACTGCGGGTTTGTGAAGTGGTTGAGCACCGCCAGCAGCACGCAGACTACCACCGCCACCGACAGCGAACGGAAAAAGCGGCTCTCCTGATGCACCCGCGCTTTGGCTTCCTCGATGCGCAGATCCAGCGAGGCTTCCGGGCCCGGCGCACCCTCCCGCGAGGCTTCGCCGCCGATCTCGGCCACCGTGACCTCAAAGACCGCGGCGAGGGCGCTGAGGGTCTCCAGCCCCGGGCGTTCGCCATTCTCAATGCGCTGGATCGTGCGAACGCTGAGACCCGCCATTTCGGCTAGCTGCTCCTGGGACCAGGCGCGCTGCAGCCGCAATTGTTTGACCTGATTGTTGCTGTTCATATTCGTATGCTCCATGACGTTCTGCGGATGTAAACCTGTGATGGAGTATGGTGAAGCGGGCCGCCAGCCACCACGACAGCGACCCGACAGCGGCCCGACATCAACCCGACAGCCGCATGCCAGCTGGCGTCAGGCGTTGGCCAGCGGAGGATCCGGTTGCCAGGGGCGGGCATTCATCCCACGGAAAATCATCAGCCAGGCGGCGACAATCGCCACGATAAGAATGACAAAAAGCGACCAGTGCGGCAGATGAGTGAGGATCAACCCCGTCAGCATCGGGTTGAATGCCGCGCCCAGCCACCCCAGCGACTGGGCGGAGAAGTAGCTGGCCTTCATCCCCGGCGGGGCAATATGGTCAATCAGCATATACTCCCCGGGGGCATAAATCACTTCCCCGAGGGTGAAGATCACCGCCGAGATCCCCCACGCCCACAGGCTGGCGCCAGAGAACATAAAGCCCACAAGGCCGATCACAAAGCAGACGGTGCCGAAGGTCATCAGCGGGCGGATATTTCTCGCGCTCAGCCGCCGGCCAACCGCGTACTGCAGAGCAACCACCACCGCGGCGTTCACCGGCAGCACCACCGCCACCACTTTCTCGGCGAAGTCGCTGCTGGCGACCACCAGCACATACTGCGAGAGACAGGAGGCGAAGGCGCCGCTGACGAAGGAGGCCAGCAGCCCGGAACAGGTAAACCACAGCAGCGCCCGGTCGCGCAGCAACACCGACGGCGACCAGGGCGCGGCGCCCGGCGGGGCCGTGGCGGCGCCATCCCGCTGGAGAAACAGCTGAATAAACACCAGCGGAAAAGCGGCGCAGGCGGCCGCCAGCCAGAATGGCAAATTGATGCTGTGCATCACCAGCAGGGTGCCGATGGGCGGGCCAACGGTCCAGCCGATATTGAGGATGGTATAGTTCAGCGAGAAGATACGCGCTTTTTTCTCCGGCGTCAGCCGGTCGGCGAACCAGGCTTTTAGCACGGTGGAAAACACCGAGTAGGCGCAGTTGATCAACGCAAAGAAGATCACTACCAGGATAGCGTTATTGACCAGCGGTATCGCGCTAAATCCCAGAATAAACACCAGCACTGACCACACCATATAGCGCTTTTTGTCGAACTTATCCGCGAGGATGCCAAAGCCCATGCTGAACAGCACACCGATCACCAGCGCCAGTGACAGGGCGTAGCCAATCACATCCACCTCCAGCTGAAAGCGTCGGGTGAGGTAGATAGTCATAAACGGCAGTGTGGCTCCGCGGCCAATAGTTAATAGCAACGACGATGCCAGCAGCGCAATGGTGGAGCGCCGGAGAGTGGTGATCATGATTTCCTTGCCTGTCATGTTGTTATCATTTTATGTCTTCGATCACAAATAACACGGCCATTACGCCTTGTACAGGTCGCCCCGGCCGCCGGGTGCACTTCCGGCCCTGCCAAAAATAATGATCTATCCCGGCGGCCGCTTTTTGGTTACTTTGATTTTGTTCACAAAAATTCCAATAACGACAGAGGCAGGGTATGACGAGGAAAGATGGACTGCTGGCGCTGCTGGTAGTGGTGGTGTGGGGGCTTAATTTCGTGGTGATTAAGCTGGGATTACACAACATGCCGCCGCTGATGCTGGCGGGGCTGCGCTTTATGCTGGTGGCCTTCCCGGCGCTGCTGTTTGTGTCCCGACCGGCCATCCCGCTGCGCCTGCTGCTGGGCTATGGCCTGACCATCAGCTTTGGTCAGTTTGCCTTCCTGTTCTGCGCTATCGGCCTGGGTATGCCTGCCGGGCTGGCTTCGCTGGTACTGCAGGCGCAAGCCTTCTTTACCATTATTCTCGGCGCCTTCGTCTTTGGCGAACGCCTGCAGGGCAAGCAGCTGGCGGGGATCGCGCTGGCAATCTTCGGCGTACTGGTACTGGTGGAGGGCAGCCTCGGCGGGGAGCATGTGCCGCTGGTGGGCTTTATGCTGACCCTGGCGGCGGCGCTCAGCTGGGCCTGCGGTAATATCTTCAACAAGAAAATCATGTCGCATGCCGCCCGGCCGCCGATTATGTCGCTGGTGGTGTGGAGCGCGTTGATCCCGGTGCTGCCGTTTATGCTGGCCTCATGGTTGATTGATGGCCCGCAGACCATGCTGGCGAGTCTGCAACACATCGATCTGCTGACGATACTGTCGCTGCTCTATCTGGCGTTTATCGCTACTATCGTCGGCTATGGTATCTGGGGTTCGCTGCTGGGGCGCTATGAAACCTGGCGGGTGGCGCCGCTGTCGCTGCTGGTGCCGGTGGTGGGAATGGCCAGCGCTGCGCTGCTGCTGGGGGAGACGCTGAGCGGACTGCAGCTCACCGGAGCGGTGCTGATTATGGCCGGGCTCTACATTAACGTCTTCGGCTTACGTCTGGTGCGGCCGGGTATGGCGCGCGGATAAAAAAAAGCCCCGGAGACGGGGCTATACACAATTATGTGTGTAATGGCATCACAGGTCGTGCTGCTGGTAGTACGGCACGCCAAGCTCGTCAGATTTATCATTGCCGGCCGCCATATGATTGAAATCAAATGGCGAGTCGTTATGTTCCGAAGGGATAATCATCGTATCACGCTGGTTTTGACGCACCGGCGTGGTGTTTTGCTCCGCATAGCTGAGGCTGGAGGCCAGCGACAAGAGTACGATAGCTGCGGCAGCGAATAGTTTCATGATTTCCTCAATACGTTTTTTATCGTGCAGGTGATTAACAACAGTGAGTTAGCGGATGTAGATAGCGGGACTCGCCAGGTACATTCGTTATGCGATATTTGTGGGGCGGAACATCGAAATAGTTCTTGAACGTTCGCGTCAGGGTCTGCTGCGACTCGAAACCGTAGCGTTCCGCCAGGTACAGGATTGGCTCATTGCTCTGCTTGAGCTTTTGCGCAATCTCCGTCAGCTTGCGGCTGCGGATGTACTGGCCGAGAGAATGGCCGGTCTCTTTCTTAAACATACGTTGCAGGTGCCACTTGGAGTAACCTGAGCGCTCAGACACTTTTTCCAGCGACAGGGGCGATTCCAGGTTATCCTCGATCCACGACAAAATACTATGGATAGTGATGGCGTCATTATTACGTCTGGACATCATCTTACCTCTTCTTATTTTTACGGCAGGACCTTCTTGAGCAGTTGCTCAAGCATGGCGACTTCGTCCGCCGACAGATTTTTTGTTAACTCCTGGTGTAACTTCTGACCCACAACCTGATGACACTGCTCGCAAAGGGCTGCGCCGTCTGGCGTCAACTGCACCAGCACGCCGCGTTTGTCAGCGGGGTTGGGTAACCGTTCAATCCAGCCTTTGCACGCCAGGCGGTCGAGCATACGCGTCATCGCGCCCGGGTCGACGGAAAGCACGGTTTTCAGCTCAACGGGGGTAATACATACTTCGCAACGAATGGAGCAGAGCACGCGAAACTGGGTCGCGGTAATATCCATAGGTGAGAGGTAGTCGTTGAGCAGGCGATCTTTTTTCTGGTTAACCATCTGGATCAAGCGACCCAGCGGGATCATTTCATTAAACAGGTCGCTGGTACTTTTCATGATGGTTGCCCAGGTAAGTAATTAGTTGCAGGTGATACTATTGCCCAGGCAATCATAAGTCAACATTATGAATTCGCCGATACCACGATTTGCTAAAAGAAAAAAATCTGACACGGGTCACTTTTTATGATTTTTCTAACGCTTGTTATTTTTTATCAGAAGTGGTTTATCACCCGGGCTGGTGTCGGATCCCTCGAAGCCGGTATACTCACGGAACGAAATCATCCTGAAAAAATGAATATTAACGGGACTTTAATTAACTATGTTCGATTTGTTTAAAGCGATAGGACTCGGCCTGGCGGTGCTTTTACCGCTGGCTAACCCACTCACAACCGTGGCGCTGTTCCTGGGCCTGGCGGGCAATATGAACAACGCCGAGCGGAACAAGCAGGCGTTGATGGCATCGGTGTATGTCTTCGCCATTCTGATGGTGTCGTGGTATGCCGGACAGGTGGTGATGAATACATTCGGCATATCAATACCTGGGCTGCGTATCGCCGGGGGATTGATTGTGGCCTTTATCGGTTTCCGTATGCTGTTTCCCCAGCAAAAAGCCCACGATTCGATGGAAGCGAAGATCAAATCGGAAGAACTGCAGGATGAGCCGACCGCCAATATCGCCTTTGTGCCGCTGGCGATGCCCAGTACCGCCGGTCCGGGCACCATAGCGATGATCATTAGCTCTGCCTCGACCGTTAAGCACGGCGTGGACTTCCCGGAGTGGGTGGTGCTGGCGGCGCCGCCGATCATCTTTTTGCTGCTAGGGGTGATTCTGTGGGCGTGTCTGCGCAGTTCCGGCGCGATTATGCGTCTGGTCGGCAAAGGGGGGATCGAAGCGATTTCCCGACTGATGGGCTTCCTGCTGGTCTGTATGGGCGTGCAGTTTATTATTAACGGCGTGCTGGAGATTATTTCGACCTGGCATCCCTGACCGCCCCGGATGGGATGAGAGACAAAAGCCTGCCGGTAGTAATGCCGGCAGGCTTTTTTGTGCGATGGATTCAGGAGTGGTGCGGCTGATGGTCTTCCAGCGATACCGGCCAGCGGCGGAAAATCATCAGCGACCAGACCAGCGCCACCAGTGCCGGAATGGCGCCGACATAGCCGACAGAGGCCATCGACAGATGCAGACTCACCTGGCTGCCGACCAGCGCTCCTGCGCCAATACCGATATTAAAGATGCCTGAGAACAGCGACATCGCCACGTCGGTGGCGTCCGGGGCGGAGGCCAGTACTTTCACCTGCATGCCAAGGCCGATAATCATGATCGCCACCCCCCAGAAGATGCTGAGCAGCATCAGGTGGTGCGGGTTATGCGAGGCCGGCAGCAGCAACAGCAGACAGGCCAGCAGCAGGCCGATAGCGATGCTAATCAGCCCGGAAGCGTGCTGGTTGCCGAGCTTACCGAACAGAATGCTGCCGATAATACCGGCCCCGCCGAGGATCAGCAGCAGCACGGTGGCAAAGTTGCCGCTCAGGCCTGCCACGGTCTGGACAAAGGGCTCGATATAGCTGTAGGCGGTATAATGGGCGGTCACCACCACCACGGTCAGAATATATACGCTGACCAGCGCCGGGCGGCGGAACAGCACCGGCAGGCTTTTCAGCGAGCCTGAATGTTCGCTCGGCAGGGTTGGCAGCAGCTTCACCAGGCAGGCCAGGGTGGCTAACGCGCCGAGGCCAATCGCCAGGAAGGTCATCCGCCAGCCAAAATACTGGCCGATGATGCGGCCAATCGGAATACCGAACACCATCGCCAGCGCGGTACCGGTGGCGATCAGGCTCAGCGCCTGCGCGCGTTTGCCTGGCGGCGCCATGCGTATGGCCAGCGCCGAGGTTATCGACCAGAACACCGCATGCGCAAAGGCGATGCCGATGCGGCTGATGACCAGCACGTCAAAATTCCAGGCAAAAAACGACAGGATGTGGCTGGCGATAAACAGAATAAAGAGGGCGATCAGCAGCCGCCGGCGCTCCACTTTACTGGTCAGCAGCATAAATGGCAGCGACATCAGCGCCACTACCCACGCATAAATGGTCAGCATCATGCCCACCTGCGCGGTTTCCATGCCGAAGCTGTCGGCAATATCCGACAACAGGCCAACCGGGGCAAATTCTGTGGTGTTAAAAATAAACGCGGCGATGGCCAACGTCACGACACGTAGCCACGCTACCTTGCGTGAGACCGTATTCGTAGTCATAAGCTCTGGACTGGTGATTCAGGGGAAGATGTGACGCTGATCTTAAAACGATTGCTGGCGAAAAGACAATCATTTTGTGATCTGCATCTCATTTTGTTGGCGGCGCCTGGCCGCGGTTAAGCAATTAATTTTGCTATGGATAGTGTCAGGGAGGCGCTTTTATGTCATGTTGAGGGAAAGTAAAAAAAGTAAGGACAGTGTATGCAGGAAATTCAATTTTATCTGGTCGATGCTTTCAGCGATAAAAACTTCGGTGGCAATGCCGCTGCCGTCTGCCCGCTCAGCGAGTGGTTAGCCGACGATGTGCTGCTGAAAATGGCCCAACAGCATAACCAGTCCGAAACGGCTTTCTTTGTCCGTACCGACGAGGGTTATGAGCTACGCTGGTTTACCACACTCGGCGAAATCAACCTCTGCGGCCATGCCACCCTGGCGACAGCGCACGTGATTTTCGAATATCTTGACCATCCTTCGGCGACCATTACCTTCAGTACTCGCTTTGTGGGCGATCTGCGGGTCACCCGCAGCGGCGACTGGCTGACGCTCGACTTCCCGGCCTGGTCGACCGCGCCGGTGGCCAATCCGCCAGCGGACCTGCTGGCCGGGCTGGGGCTTGAGTCCGCCGTTGAAGTACGGGAAGGGCGCGATTATCTGGTGGTGCTGGCGGATCGCCAGCAGGTTGAAGCCGTGCAGCCGGATATGGTGCGGCTGCAAACGCTTGGCAAAATGATCTGTGTTAGCGCGCCGGATGTGGAGTATGACTTTGTCAGCCGCTTCTTCTGCCCGGGTGAAGGAGTACCGGAAGATCCGGTGACCGGCTCCGCCCATAGCATGCTGATCCCCTGGTGGGGCGAAAAGCTGGGGAAAACCACCATGATGGCGCGCCAGGGTTCCACCCGCGGCGGCGACCTGCGCTGCCAGTGGCAGGGCGACCGGGTGCTGATCGGCGGCCAGGCGACCACCTATCTGCGCGGGACGGTTTACCTGCGAGGGTAACAATGTGTTTACGCCCGGTGGCATCCTCTACCGGGCGGATTGGACTTAATGTTGTTCAGCAGCATTAAGGACGGGTGATTTTTCACCCTTGTCATTGATAGGTTCAATTTTACCCATCAGGAACAGGTAGTTGATTATCCCGATAACGACAAGAATGGCCGAGAAAATCAGTGCCCAGTTGAATGAGCCTGTCGCAGCAACGATCGCACCCGTAATGATAGGGCCGACTGCGCCTCCCATATTCGAAACCGTATTTTGCAGCCCAGCGACAATTGAGACGCTGTTTTTGGGGGCAACATCACCCGGTAAGGCCCAAACCTGCGACGCAGCAACCGTGGTTCCTGATTTGGCGACACAAAGAAGAAAAACAGTCATGAAAACCGAGTCGGTAAATGGTGCAAAACCGATGCAAAGTGCCATGAGTAAGCCGATGGTCAAAAACAGTTTACGGGTCGCTGTTAGAGACAGTATTTTCTTATGTACCAGGCGATCTGAGGCCCAGCCAGCAAAAACTTCAATCACCATCCCACATAATAAAGGCAGAGCGGCTACCATCCCCATTTTAATAAAATCCATACCTTTCTCTTTTACCAGGTAAGTGGGAAGCCAGGTAATGAAAAAATAGGACGTATAATTGATGGTGAAAAAGCCGATGCACATTGCCCAAATGTTACGATAACGCAAGAGCTTATACCATTTCATTGGCAATACGGTTTTGTCGCCGTGATGTTGTTTTTGGCCATCGCGAATAATGCGCACTTCCGAAGGACTGATGCGTTTATGTTCTTCAGGGTTTTCAGCATAGATAAAATACCATGCGATAACCCATAAAATGCCCACACTACCGATGATCAGAAAGGTCAGTCGCCAGTCAAAGGTGTAGATCATCCAGACGATAAGCGGCATGGCAACGGCACCGCCAAATTTAGACGCGCTGTCGAACAGGCCGGATACCGTCGCGCGCTCTTTGTCCGGAAACCAGCGTGCGGCGATCCCTGCATTGCTGGGGTAGGCGGCGGCCTCGCCAACACCTAAAGCCAGACGCAAGGCGAGAAGTGATTTAAACCCCGTGGCAACCCCCATCATCGAGGTGGCGATTGACCACCAGGCAACGGCTAAACCAAGACCTTTTTTCTGTCCAAAACGATCGGCGAACCACCCCGCGGGGATCTGTAATAACGAATATGACCAAAAAAAAGCAGCCATGATAAACCCCATCATTTCGGGGTCGAGCTTCAGTTCATCAATTAAATGAGGGGCGGCGGCAGATAATACTGTCCGGTCGATATAGTTAATGGCAATAGCCAACCACATTAATCCGGCTATCCACCAGCGAATACGAGTAGTGTTAGCTGTCGTGTTCATATATTCGGCTCTGAGTAGATGTTCGTTATATTGGTGGGAATGACATGCTTCCCACCTCGTTATTTACAGCGAATTCATAATGTTTTCAGGTCGTTCACCGCGACAGACGCAGGTAATAATATTGTTGACGCAGCGTGCGCTAATATTGCTAATGGCGCCATCCGTATATCCAGCAATATGCGAGGTTGGCGCAAAATTGGCCAGGGTAAACAAAGGATGCGTAGCGCACGGCTCCTCGAGAAAAACGTCAGCTGCGGCTCCGGCGAGGTGTCCTGATTTCAGTGCCTCATACAAAGCGTGTTCATCAACGATACCGCCTCTGGAAACATTAATGAGGAACGCCCCTGATTTCATCTGCTGTAGCCGGGCGGCATTAAACATATTTTCAGTTTCCGGGGTTAACGGCGTATGCAGACTAATAAAATCACTTTGCGCCGTCAGGGTATCCAGTGAAACATATTCAACCTGATGCTCCTGAGCAAATTCTCTGTCCGGCCAGGCGTCGGTGGCCAGCACTCGCATATTGAATCCGCGCGCACGTCGCGCCACTTCCTTGCCGATATGGCCTAAACCGACGATCCCCAGCGTTTTGCCATAAACATCAGTGGCAAAAATACGAGGCCAGTTGCCTGCTTTCGTTTCACTTATTGCCTGAGAAATCTGGCGGGCAGTATTGAGAATTAAACCAAAAGCAAAATCGGCCACCGCATGCTTATTGGCATCCGGAACGTTAGTGACAAAAATATTGCGCTGACGTGTCGCGTTAAGATCGATGTTATCCACACCAACGCCGTGTTTGCAGACAATTTTAAGCCTGGGCGCTTTTTCCAGCAGAGATTCATTGATGTCGGTAAAGGCGACAATCATCGCTATGGCATCAGGCAGATGCTGAGCCAGCATTTCTGTCGAGGCATCGGCAGGCAACATGACCAGTTCCAGATCGGCCTCTTTCAGCGCTGAAATAGGCGCGTCGTCGTATTTGGCGAATGAGGGCGAGGTGCAAATTACTTTCATAACCGTTTCCTGTTTACTGGCGACGCGTAGCGTCGCAAATACAAGGTCTTGCCCCAGCCAGTGAAGGCCGGGGCGGATACGTAAATTAGTGAAGGTAGGTGTTAATGATATTTTTAATCTGCTGCAGCTGTTGGTCACTGAACTGCACCGCGTAGCGGCTGTCGCCCACCTCATGACCCATCAGCTGCAGGGCTTTTTTCACCGCCGCGGGCGAGAACGCCACCTTATACAGATCGGTGCGCAGGCCCGTCACTCGCTCCTGGGCCTGGCGCGATCCGGCGATATCCCCGGCGTGAAAGTGCGACCAGATGGCGTTGATTTCAGCGGGCGCGACGTTGGCAAGCCCCGAGATGCAGGCTGAACAGCCGTCGACAAATCCCTGATGAATAAGCGAGTCCGGTCCGTTCAGAACGTCGAAGCCGTCGATATCGCGCACCGCGTCGAGAAAGCCTTTCAGGCTCTCATAGCTGCCGGCGCTGTCCTTGATGCCGACGATATTCTCGTGCCGGGCCAGCTGGCGCGCGGTCTCCGGGGCAATGGTGTTCCCGGTGCGCGCGGGAATGTTGTAAAGAAAGAGCGGGACGCTCAGCGCGTCGGCGATCGCCGTATAGTGGTTAATCAGCTCTTCCTGCTTCAAGGGCACGAACCACGGGGTGATGGCCGATACCGCGTCAACGCCGAGGCGGGCGATCTGCTGGCCCAGTCGACGAGTTTCCCGGGTGGATATTTCCCCGATATGGGCCACCACCGGGACGCGACCGGCCGCTTCTTCCACGCAGGTTCTGGCGACGGCGATCTTCTCTTCCTCATTGAGGACAAAAAATTCGCCGTTGGTACCGCCGCAGAAAATACCGTTGCCCGCGGCGATCTGGCGCTGTACCTGCTGGCGTAGCGCAGGCAGGTTAAGCGCGCCCTCGGCGGTAAAGGGGGTGACGATGGCGGTCAGTACGCCGCTAATAGCTTTCCTCATTTTACTTTCTCCTGTTAGGCATGTTCTGGAAACAACGTCTGGTAGATAGCCGCTATCTCTTCACGGCTGACGCTGCAGGGGGCATTGTTCATCAGGCGTTTGACGTTTTGCGCCGCCGCGCTGAGGGCGGGAATGCTCTCCTGCGGCACGCCGAGCGCGGCCAGGTTGTCGGGCAGCGGCAGTCGTTTCACCAGCGCCGCCAGCCACGCGACCAGCGCATGGGATTTCTCTTCCTCGCTGAGCGTGCGATCCGCGTCGGGGATCAGATCCCAGACCTGAGCAAATTTCGCCACCGCGTGGGGGCGGACCACCCGCATACAGGGCGCCAGCAGGATGGCGTTGGCCACGCCGTGCGGCAGATGCCAGGTGCCGCCGAGCGGATAGGAGAGCGCATGCACCAGGTGGGTGCCCGCATGGTTAATCGCTGCGCCGCCGTACCACGAGGCCCAGAGCATCTCCAGTTTTGCCGTTAGATCCTGCGGCTGATTCACCGAGCGCTCGATATGGCGCACCAGCTTGTGCAAACCGATTAACGCCGCGTTGTCGCTCACCGGATTGGCGACGGTGGAGGTAAAGCACTCCAGCAGATGGCACAGGGCATCAATGCCGGTCGACGCCGCGATGCTGGCCGGCATGCTGGTGGTCAGTTCCGGCAGCAGGGCGACATAGTCCGGCAGCAGCACCGGGGAGATGATCCCCACTTTGGTCTGCTGCTCGGGGATTGCCAGAATGGCGTTCGGCGTCGCTTCAGAGCCGGTCCCGGCGGTGGCCGGGATTAACAATGAGCCGAGCCGTCGTTGCGGCTGCTCACCGGCCAGCAGGGCCGTCAGAGCGGGCGCCTCAGGGTGCAGAAGTACTGACAGCAGTTTTGCCACATCCAGCACGCTCCCCCCGCCGATGCCAACGACCATCTGTGGCTGGCTGGCGCCCAGCTGGCTGACGATCTGCGCCACATCATGATGGCTTGGCTCCGCCGGCACCGTGTCAATGACCTCGACCTGGCGTCCCTCAGCCGTCAGCAGGCGATGGATCGCCTGGGTTGCTTCCAGCGCCCCGACGTTCTTGTCGGTCACCAGCAGGATAGAGGTTTTACCGGCCAGCAGCGGGCGCAGAGCCGATGAGGCGCCCGCCCCGCTGATAATCGTACTGTGTATCGTCGCCACACGTTTCTCCTTGGTAGCAATTGATTACTTTCAATCATTCATGAGTCACAGGACTCGTCTGGTGGGGAAAAGTTATAATTTATGCGGCAGGTTAATAACATGAGCTTGCTCACATTTAATCAAATATGATTGAATATAATCAATTCAGGATTTCATCGACCACAAGGCAGGACAATGAACGACGACGGCAATAACAACGTGCTGGTGCTGGCGGATGACTTTACCGGGGCTAATGATGCCGGGGTCAGCCTGGCAGAAGCAGGGATGGCGGTGGAAGTGGCATTTACCGCCGGGCAGGCGTCCTCCGTGCGGGCATTAATTCTTAACAGCGACAGCCGGGCGATGAGCGCCGCCGCGGCGGCGGACAAGGTTACCGCTCTGCTGCGCGGTGCGGCGACATTCACTGCGTACTGGCAGGTTAAGAAGATCGACTCCACGCTGCGCGGAAATCCCGGCGCCGAACTGGAGGCGATGATGACGGTGCAGAATTGTCGGGTGGCGGTGGTGGCGCCGGCGTATCCGGCAGCCGGGCGGCATACCCGGGACGGGCGCTGTTATGTCCGCGGGGTAGCCCTCGATCAGACTGAATTTGCCAGCGATCCGAAAACGCCGGTGAGCCGGTCTGATATTGCCGGCATTCTCGCCATGCAGAGCCGGCTGCCGTGCCGCTCGCTGAGCGCCGCGCAGCTTCCGGCGGCGTTAGCGGCTGCTGACGAGGAGAGGCGGGTACTGATTGTCGATGCCTGGGAAGACGGCCACCTGGATCAGGTGATCGACGCCGTCGCGCCCCATGCGCGCAAGACGTTGCTGGTCGGCTCGGCGGGCCTCTGCGAGGCGCTGGCCCGCCGCCTGCGACGTAGTGAGCAGGGGCCGCTGCTGGCGGTGGTCGGTTCAATGAGTGAGATGGCGCAGCGACAGGTTGCGGCCCTGCAGGCCCACCCCCGGGTGAGGCAGATTGAGATTGACGTGGCGCGGGTCTTTAGCGGCTCGTCTGAGGATGAGGCCCGGCGGATCGCCGGGGTGCTGCGCGAAGGCCGGCACTGCGTGGTGACTACCCGCCCGGACAGCGCTGCCCGGCAGGGGATAGAAGCCCGGTGCCGTGAACAGGGCCTGAGCCGTGCCGCATACGGCGAGCGCATTTGTGGCTGGCTTGCCGCGCTTACGGCGCAGGCGGTGGCGCAGTGCCCTCCTGGCGCCCTGTATCTCTCCGGCGGCGATGTGGCCATCGCCGTGGCTCAGGCGCTCGGCGCCAGCGGGTTCCAGATCCGTGGCCGGGTGGCGGAGTGCGTTCCTTACGGGCATTTTCTCGGTGGCCGCTGGTCGCGGCCGGTGATGACCAAAGCCGGAGGATTCGGCACCGACACCACGCTGTTACATGTTGTGAATTTTATTGAGGAGAAACTGAGTGTCTAAAACGATTGCAGTCACAATGGGCGACCCGGCAGGTATTGGTCCGGAGATTATTATTAAATCCCTCGCCGAGGGGGCGCTGAGCGGCGCACCGGTGGTGGTGGTGGGCTGTGCCCAGACGCTGCGGCGGATCCTGGCGCTGAATATCACGCCGCGGGTGGAGCTACGCATCATTGACCATCCCGCCGAAGCAGTATTTTCCCCGGCGACGATTAACGTTATCGATGAACCGCTCAGCGACCCGCAGGAGCTGCGTCCCGGCGAAGTCCAGGCCCAGGCGGGCGATCTCGCGTTTCGCTGCATCAAACGCGCGACCGCCCTCGCGCTGGAGGGCGCCGTCGCCGCCATCGCCACCGCGCCGCTGAATAAAGAGGCGCTTCATCTGGCGGGGCATGCTTTCCCCGGCCATACCGAACTGCTGGCCCACCTGACGCAGACCACCGATTACGCCATGGTGCTGTATACCGAGAAGCTTAAAGTTATCCATATCACCACCCATATTTCCCTGCGCAAGTTCCTCGATACCCTCAACCAGCCGCGGATTGAGACGGTGATTGGCGTGGCAGATCGGTTTTTGCGCCGCGTCGGCTATCAGCGTCCACGCATTGCGGTCGCCGGGGTCAACCCGCATGCCGGGGAGAATGGCTTGTTTGGCGATGAAGAGATCCGCATCGTCGCCCCGGCGGTCGCCGCCATGCAGGCGCAGGGGATAGCGGTCACCGGACCCTGTCCACCGGACACGGTGTTTATGCAGTGTCATGAAGGGATGTACGACATGGTAGTGGCGATGTACCACGATCAGGGGCATATCCCGCTGAAGCTGCTCGGGTTCTATGACGGGGTGAATATCACCGCCGGGCTGCCGTTCATCCGCACCTCAGCGGATCATGGCACCGCGTTTGATATTGCCTGGACAGGTAAAGCGAAGTCTGAGAGCATGGCAACCTCCATTGAGCTCGCCATGCAAATCGCGCAGGAATAACATGAAGGGATATAACCGGTTAGAGCAGATTATGGACTTCCTGAAAAGCCATAATCTGGTGACAGTCGACCAGCTGGTGGCGGCGACCAACGCCTCACCGGCCACTATTCGCCGCGACCTGATCAAACTCGATCAGGAAGGGGTGATCAGTCGCACGCATGGCGGGGTGACGCTGAATCGGTTTATTCCTTCCCAGCCGACGACGCTGGAGAAAGCCCAGCGCAGCCCGCTGGAGAAGCAGGCGATCGCCAGCGCGGCGGCCGCGCTGGTGAAAGCCGGCGACGCTATCGTGCTCGACGCCGGCACCACCATGATTGAGCTGGCGCGGCAGATCACCCATCTGCCGCTGCGGGTGATCACCAGCGATTTACATATCGCGCTGTTCTTATCGGAATTTAAGCAGATTGAAGTGACGATTATCGGCGGGCGCATCGACGACAGCAGCCAGTCGTGCATCGGCGATCACGGCCGCCGTCTGCTGCAGACTATCTGGCCGGATCTTGCCTTCGTCAGCTGCAACGGCTGGGACCTTGAGAAAGGCATCACCGCCCCGACCGAAGAGAAGGCCGCCCTGAAACGGGATCTGATGGCCAATGCCCGGCGGCGGATTCTGCTGGCGGACAGCTCGAAATACGGCGCCTGGTCACTGTTCAACATTGCTCCGCTGGCGTCGTTGACCGATATCGTCACCGACGCCCACCTGCCGGAAGAGACCCGCGAAGCGCTGCTGACCCTCTCCCCGCAGCTGATCATTGCCGACTGACCCGGACGTCGTCAGGGCAGACGAGCGATATTGGCTTTGATCACCGCTATCGACTGGCTGAACTTCGCCTGCTCTTCGGCGGCCAGCCGCAGTTCAATAATCTGCTGCACGCCGCCCTGGGCCAGCACCGCCGGCACCCCAGCCGCTGCGCCGCTGACCCCGTACTCGCCGTCAAGAATGCAGGAGACCGCCAGCGCGCGGTGGCTGCCGGTGAAGATATTGCGGCAGATCTCGGCGATGGTGCCTGCCACGCCATATTCGGTGCAGCCTTTACCCGCGTAGATCTCAAACCCCAGCTTACGCACTTTTTCGGCCATGGCCTCGCGATCGAGCGGGTGGCCGGTGCGCTGCTGATAGAGGTCGGCGATCGGCGAGCCGTACACCGAGGAGTGCGACCACACCGGAAACTGGGTATCGCCATGCTCGCCGAGGATAAAGGCGTCGATGCTCTGGGCGCCAATCTCCAGCTCCTGCGCCAACAGGCGACGCAGGCGGGTGGTGTCCAGCCAGACGCCGGTGCCCAGCACCTGGCTGCGCGGCAGGCCGGAGAGCTGCCATACCTGCCAGGTGATGATATCGCAGGGGTTGGTGGCCACCAGGAAGATGCCGTTAAATCCGTTCGCCATCATCGCCGGCACAATGCTCTTCACAATCTTCGCGGTGGCGGTCAGCTCATCCAGCCGGCTCTGACCGGGGCGCAGCGCGCCGCCGGAGACGGTGATCACCGCGATATCGACATCGGCGCAGTCGCTGGCCTCGCGGGTGGAGATGGTCATCATCCCCGGCAGGTAAGCGGCGGCATCGCTCAGGTCCTGAGCGTGGGCTTCAGCGCGCTGCTGGTTAAGGTCGACGAGGATCAGCTCCTCGCAAATACTCTGATTGAGCAGGGCATAGGCCGCCGATGCGCCGACGTTGCCAGCGCCAATAATCATCACTTTACGGGCTTTAGTGTGCATGTTGTGGTCTCAGAAACGAACGACAGGCAATAAAGTTACTGTGTTTCAGTGAGTTAGTGCAAGAGGAGGGCGACAATATAAGTTAATGCTATGCCGGTAAGCGCCGCCGGCCGCGCTACAGTGGCGTAAAAAAAGGAGCTCACCTATGTATACCATCACCGACATCGCCGCCACCGACGCTGAATTTACCGCCCTGATTGCCGCTCTTGACGCCTGGCAGGAGACACTTTATCCGGCGGAGAGCAACCATCTGCTGGACCTCGGCCAGCTGCCGCCGCAGACGGTGATCGCCCTGGCGATCCGCAGCCCGCTGGGCGAGGCCGTTGGCTGCGGGGCTATCGTCCTCAGTGAGGAAGGTTTTGGCGAAATGAAACGGGTCTATATCGATCCGCAGCACCGCGGACAACAGCTGGGGGAAAAACTGCTGGCGGCGCTGGAGGCGAAAGCGCGTCAGCGCGATTGCCATACCCTGCGCCTGGAGACCGGCATCCATCAGCATGCGGCGATTGCCCTTTATACGCGCAACGGCTACCAGACACGCTGCGCGTTTGCGCCGTATCTGCCGGATCCGCTCAGCGTGTTTATGGAGAAACCGCTGTTTGTCGATCTTCGTTCAGCAGCGCTATAAAGGCCTCCAGCTGGCGGGTTTTGGCGCCCCGGCGCCACACCAGCCAGGTGGTTAGCCAGCGCCACTCTTCGGCCAGCGGCCAGGCGGAAACCTGCTGATGGCCTGGCATGCTCTCCAGCATACTGCGCGGGATCAGCGCCAGGCCGGCGCCGGCGATCACGCAGGCCAGCATCCCATGGTAAGACTCCATCTCGTGGATCCGGCCCGGGGTCGCTCTGTCAGCATGAAACCAGCTCTCAAAATGCCGGCGGTAGGAGCAGTTGGCGCGAAAGGCGTAAACGTTGGCCCCGTTCACTTCGCTGGCGCGGGCGATGGGCGCGTGGCCGTAAGGCGCAACGATCATCATCTCTTCAGGGAACACCGGCAGCCCCTCCAGACCCGGATGCACCAGCGGGCCGTCAACGAACGCGGCGCTCAGCGCCCCCTCCAGCACGCCGTCGATCATCGTCCCGGACGGGCCGGTGGAGAGCGCCAGATGAATTTTCGGGTAGCGTTGATTAAAGTGGGCCAGGGTGGTGGGGATCCGCACCGCCGCGGTGCTCTCCAGCGAACCCAGGGAAAACAGTCCCTGAGGTTCGTCGCCCGCCACCACCATCCGCGCCTCGTCCACCAGGGCGAGGATCTGCTGGCTGTAGCGCAAGAAGCTGTGGCCCGCGGGCGACAGGCGCAGGCGCTGGTTCTCGCGGATAAACAGCTCAACGCCGAGGTCGGCCTCCAGCTGGCGGATGCGGGTGGTGAGGTTGGACGGCACGCGATGCACTTTCTGCGCCGCCTGGGTAATGCTGCCGGTGCTGGCGACCGCGTTAAACATCTCTAGCTGAGTCAGGTCCATAGTATTCTTCTTTTGTGAATGCGTTGCTTAATATTATTCATTTTCAATGAATGGAAAGGTAAGCCAGAATACGGTCACTTCGCAAGCAACGAGAGAGAGAATAACGATGAATTTATCTGCAACGCACGCCGTCTCCGTCAATCCGACTACCGGTGAGGTGGTCTCCTCGCTGCCGTGGGCCAGCGAAAGTGAGGTTGATGCGGCGATCGCGCTCGCCGCGGCAGGCTATCGCCAGTGGCGTCAGACGCCGCTCGCCGATCGCGCCGACGCCCTGCGCCGCATCGGGGACGCGCTGCGCGCCCGCGGTGAAGAGGTGGCCCAGATGATCACCCTTGAGATGGGCAAACCGATCGCTCAGGCGCGCGGCGAGGTGGCGAAATCCGCCAACCTCTGCGACTGGTACGCTGAACACGGCCCGGCGATGCTGGCGACCGAAGCCACCCTGGTGGAAAATAATCAGGCGGTGATTGAGTATCGTCCGCTGGGCGCTATTCTGGCGGTCATGCCGTGGAACTTCCCGGTCTGGCAGGTGCTGCGCGGCGCGGTACCGATCCTGCTGGCCGGCAACAGCTACCTGCTGAAGCACGCCCCGAATGTGATGGGCAGCGCCCAACTGCTGGGCGAGATTTTTGCCGCCGCCGGCCTGCCGGATGGCGTGTTCGGTTGGGTGAACGCCACCAATGACGGCGTCTCGCAGATCATCAACGATGACCGCATCGCGGCGGTGACCGTCACCGGCAGCGTCCGTGCCGGCAAGGCGATTGGCGCGCAGGCGGGCGCGGCGCTGAAGAAATGCGTCCTCGAGCTGGGGGGATCCGATCCCTTTATCGTGCTCAACGATGCTGACCTGGATGAGGCGGTGAAGGCTGCCGTCACCGGTCGCTATCAGAACAGCGGCCAGGTGTGCGCCGCCTCGAAACGCTTTATTCTCGAAGCCGGCATTGCCGACGCGTTCACCCGCAAATTCGTCGATGCCGTCGCGGCGCTGAAGATGGGCGACCCGCGCGATGAGCAAAACTACGTCGGGCCGATGGCGCGGTTTGATCTACGCGATGAACTGCACCAGCAGGTGACGGCGACCCTCGATGAAGGGGCGACTTTGCTGCTGGGTGCGGAAAAAATCGAAGGGGCAGGCAACTACTATGCGCCAACGGTGCTGGGCAACGTTACCGCCGGAATGACCGGCTTTCGCCAGGAGCTGTTTGGCCCGGTAGCGACCCTGACCACCGCTCGCGACGCTGACCACGCGCTGGCTCTCGCCAACGACAGCGAGTTTGGCCTGTCGGCCACGGTCTATACCACCGATGAGGCGCAGGCCCAGCGCTTTGCCCGCGAGCTGGAGTGCGGTGGCGTCTTCCTTAACGGCTACTGCGCCAGCGATGCCCGCGTGGCCTTCGGCGGCGTGAAGAAGAGCGGGTTCGGTCGCGAGCTGTCGCATTTCGGCCTGCACGAGTTCTGTAATGCGCAGACCGTCTGGAAAGACCGTCGCTAATACATCGTTCGCCCCCTGACGACCGTCGTTCTCGTCTGCTATACTCGCCCACCAAATTTCGATGGTGGGCAAGGAGCCGCGTGTGGCGACGGTGATCAACAATGCAATGCTGGAAGCCATTCTGGCAGAAATCAGGCCGCTGATTGGCCGCGGAAAAGTGGCGGATTATATTCCGGCGCTGGCCAGCGTCAGCGGCGACAAGCTTGGTATCGCGATCAGTACGGTCGACGGCCAGCACTTTGCCGCTGGCGATGCCCATGAACGTTTTTCCATCCAGTCTATCTCCAAGGTATTGAGCCTGGTGGTGGCCATGAACCACTATCAGGAAGAGGAGATCTGGCAGCGGGTGGGGAAAGATCCCTCCGGCCAGCCCTTCAACTCGCTTCTGCAGCTGGAGATCGAGCAGGGCAAACCGCGCAACCCGTTTATTAACGCCGGGGCGCTGGTGGTCTGCGACATGCTGCAGAGCCGGCTCAGCGCCCCGCGCCAGCGGATGCTGGAGATTGTCCGCCGTCTGAGCGGTGTGGCCGATATCGCCTACGATCCGGTGGTGGCCCGCTCTGAGTTTGAGCATTCGGCGCGCAACGCCGCCATCGCCTGGCTGATGAAATCCTTCGGTAATTTCCATAACGATGTCGCCACCGTGCTGCAGAACTATTTCCACTACTGCTCGCTGGAGATGAGCTGCGTTGAACTGGCGCGCACCTTTCTGTTTCTTGCCGACCGCGGTATCGCCCCGCATCTCGATGCGCCGGTTATCGCGCCCATTCAGTCCCGCCAGGTGAATGCCCTGATGATGACCAGCGGCATGTACCAGAACGCCGGCGAATTCGCCTGGCGCGTTGGCCTGCCGGCGAAATCAGGCGTTGGCGGCGGGATTGTGGCGATTGTGCCGCAGGAGATGGCGATCGCCGTGTGGAGCCCGGAACTTGACGACGCCGGGAACTCGCTGGCCGGCGTGGCGCTGCTGGAAAAACTGACTCAGCGGATGGGGAGGTCGGTGTTCTGATGGACAATCAGGATCGGTTGTTTGCCCGCCTGGCGCGCTCGACGTTTCGTTCACGTTTTCGGCTGGGGGTAAAAGAGCGGCAATACTGTCTCGATAAGGGGCCGGCGATCATCGACCAGCACGCGGCGGATTTTATTCGCCAGCGGCTGGCGCCCGCGGAACCGGTGAACGACGGTAAGCAGACGCCGATGCGCGGCCATCCGGTATTTATCGCCCAGCATGCGACCGCCACCTGCTGTCGCGGCTGTCTGGAAAAATGGCACGCCATTCCCCACGGCCGGGCGCTGAGCGAACAGGAACAACACTATATTGTGCAGGTGATCCATCACTGGCTGGTGCTGCAGATGAACGGCCCGTCGGTGCGGTAATGTGCATTTGATCGGCGCCGGAGTATGCCTGATAAATATTCTCATGTTATGATAATCCGCTAACTAATTATTAACATAATAACTACCTGAAACAATTAGACGGATAATTACTGAATGTCTTCACTGTCGATTCGGTCATTTACGCTGTTTCGTGAAGAACAACCCGTGCGCGATGCACTGGTCTTATTTACGTTAACACTACTGCTGCATTTTCTGGGCGCGATGCTGCGTCTGGTGCAGGAGCTTTCGTTCTTCTGGCCGCTCAATGCAGTAATGGCTGGGATTTTTGCGCGCTACGTATGGCTTAACCGCAGCTATTTTTATGCCGTCTGTTTTGCAGCCATGCTGGTTTATGACGGATTAACCTCGCGCTGGGGGATGGGCTTTGCCTCATTGCTAATTAACTTCTCCAATATTGTTTTTATTGTGACGCTGGCGCAGCTGGTGCTGTGGGACAAACGACGCGCCGATTCCATGCCCGGCCCGATCAATGCGCTGAATTTATTCTGTTTCTGCCTGTTCGCCGCGTTGCTGTGTGCGGCCGTTGGCGCACTGGGTTCGGTGGACGTTGAGCGCGCGACCTTCATTCCCCAGCTGGCGGACTGGTTTAGCGAACAGTTCTCGACGGCGGTGCTGATCGTGCCGTTTATTCTGACCCTGACGTTGCCTTCTGCATTAAGCGGCTTTCGCTTTCGCCAGCTGCTGCCGGTACTGGCGCTGGTCCTGTCGATTGCGCTTGGCGTAGCGGTGGGGGGCGCGGGCAGCATTACCTTCCCGTTACCGGCCCTGATCTGGTGCGCTGTTCGCTATCCGCTGCCGCTGACCTGCCTGCTGACTTTTCTCACCGGCATCGGCGAAATACTGCTGGTGGCTAACTCGTTAATCCACCTTTCGCCGGATGCGCGAATGCAGCCGTGGCAGCTGTTCTCCACCCGGCTGGGGATCGCGGCCATGCTGATTAGCCCGGTGATTGTCGCCTCCAGCGTCGAGGCGATTAACATGCTGGTGAAACAGTTGGCCCTGCGCGCCGATTTTGATTTCCAGACCCGCGTCTATTCCCGTTCCGGGCTGAGCGAAGCGCTGAAGCGTCAGGCGCTGCCGGCGGATAAACTGCTGACGGTGATGGTGCTGGATATCGATGGCTTTAAGCGGGTGAATGACGCTCTGGGTCATGAGGGCGGCGACTGCGTGCTGACCCAGTTTGCCCAGCAGGTGCGACAGCTGGTGGGCGAGCAGGGGATGGTGGCCCGCATTGGTGGCGAAGAGTTCGCGGTGGCGGCGGTCGTCGACAGTACCCAGCAGGGCTATTTACTGGCGGAGAAGATCCGTCACGGAGTGGAGTCGCAGACTTTCGGGCTGGGCCAAAACCCTATTCACTTGACCATCAGTATGGGACTGGAGACGCGCGAGGTAGGACAGGCCCGCATCACCGAGCTGTTTAATCAGCTACTGCTGGCGGCGGACGATGAGATGGTGAAAGCCAAACAGACCGGCCGCAACCGTATCTGTATGCCAACGCTGACCGAAAGCGCGCCATAAGAAAATCCTATACCCATTCTGCTTGTGTTAATTATTGGTTAAAAACATAGTGATGTGGTCGATAACAGGGAGCTTTTATGACCACATCCTTTTCACTGCGCACGCTATCGCGTGACGATATTCTTCATCACCTCCCAGCACTAAGCGATATCCTGGCAAGCTGCGTCAACGGCGGCGCTTCGGTGAGCTTTATGCTGCCTTTCGCGCCGCAAACGGCTAAAACGTTCTGGCAACGCACTGCCGACAGCGTGGCCGCCGGGGAGCGCATCGTGCTGGCCGCCGTTGACGCGGATGAACGTCCCGTCGGCACCGTGCAACTTATCACCAGTCAACCGGAAAACCAGCCCCATCGAGCGGATGTCGCCAAACTTTTGGTTCACCAAAATGTCCGCCGACAGGGGATCGCTCAGGCATTGATGACTGAGCTTGAGCGGCTTGCCCGACAGGAAGGAAAGACGGTGCTGGTACTGGACACGGCGACCGGCAGCGGGGCGGAACAGTTCTACGTTCGCTGCGGCTGGGAAAAAGCAGGAGAAATCCCGCGCTATGCGCTGATGCCTGACGGCGAGATGACCGCCACCTCCCTGTTCTATAAGTTTTTGCCCTGACGGGCGCTATTGCAGAATGCTTTGATCAAAACAGGGTTTCAATGGTAGAAAAACCTGATAAGTTATTGGACCAATTACTCAGGTTGTATGACTACTATTAGAGGGAACCCATTGTGAAAACTTTAAACCGTCGTGATTTCCCCGGCGCGCAGTACCCTGACCGTATCATCCAGTTTGGAGAAGGTAACTTCCTGCGCGCATTCGTTGACTGGCAGATTGACCTGCTCAACGAGCATACCGACCTTAATGCGGGCATCGTGGTCGTACGGCCGATCGCCACCGATTTTCCGCCGTCGCTGAACACCCAGGACGGCCTTTACACCACCATTATTCGCGGTCTGAACGAGAAGGGCGAAGCGGTCAGCGATGCGCGCCTGATCCGTTCGGTCAACCGGGAGATCAGCGCTTACGCCGATTTCGACGCGTTCTTACAGCTGGCGCACGATCCGCAGATGCGGTTTGTCTTCTCCAACACCACCGAGGCGGGCATCAGCTATCATGCCGGGGATCGTTTTGACGACGCGCCGCCGGTCAGCTATCCGGCGAAACTGACGCGTCTGCTGTTTGAACGCTATCAGCATTTCGCTGGCGCGGCCGACAAGGGATGGGTGATTATTCCCTGCGAACTGATTGATTATAACGGCGAGGCGCTGCAGGCGCTGGTGCTACGCTATGCCGCCGAATGGGAACTGCCGCAGGCGTTTATCGCCTGGCTGACCTCAGCGAACACCTTCTGTTCGACGCTGGTGGATCGCATCGTGACCGGTTATCCGCGCGATGAAGTAGCGGCCCTTGAGGCTCAGACCGGCTATAAAGACGCCTTCCTTGATACCGCCGAGCATTTCTACCTGTTCGTAATCCAGGGGCCTGCCTCGCTGGCGACCGAGCTGCGTCTCGATAAGCTGGCGCTCAATGTGCGCATTGTGGACGATATCAAGCCGTATAAAGAGCGCAAAGTGGCTATCCTCAACGGCGCGCATACCGCGCTGGTGCCGGTGGCCTTCCAGGCCGGGATCGACACCGTCGGTGAGGCGATGAACGACGCGGAGATTTGTGCGTTTGTCGAAAAGGCCATTTATGACGAGATTATTCCGGTGCTGGATCTGCCGCGCGATGAGCTGGCATCCTTCGCCAGCGCGGTGACCGGGCGCTTCCGTAATCCCTATATTAAACATCAGTTGCTCTCTATCGCCCTTAACGGCATGACCAAGTACCGCACTCGTATTCTGCCGCAGCTGCTGGCAGGGCAGAAAGCGCAGGGGGTATTACCGCCGCGCCTGACCTTTGCCCTCGCGGCGCTGATCGCCTTCTATCGGGGAGAGCGGCAGGGTGAAAGCTATCCGGTACAGGATGATGCCGACTGGATGACCCGCTATCAAACGCTGTGGGCCCGCCATCGCGATGGCCAGATGAGTACCCGCGAGCTGGTTACCGCCGTGCTCAGCGTGGAGGCTCACTGGGAGCAGGACCTGAGCCAGATCCCCGGACTGGTGGAGCAGGTCACCACTGACCTTGACGCTATCCTGACCCGCGGTATGCGCGACGCCGTCAAGCCTTTGTGCTAATTGCGCACCACGTTCACCCGGCTACGGCCGGGTTGAATCGCCTTTTAATTAGTTACAACATACTTTTATATAGCTCTCACTAAGCCGGTTGTCGGCCCCGCTGCAAAAGGCTTTTTAGTGCCAAATCGCGCTCCCTAAACCAAGAATTGCCGCGAAGTCGCTTGAACAAATATCTGCGCAGGAAAATAATGGCCTTAACACATATTTCCTGCCAATGTTCGCAGGCTAATTCATTCATCTGTAAGGAAACTGGCATGGTCATCGATATCCGGGAAATACGGCCGCACGACAAAGCCGAATGGCTTCAGCTGTGGGAAGGCTATACCCGCTTTTACGGCAGCCCGCAGCCGGAAGAGGTGACCGAAGCCACATGGCAGCGGATGTTGGACATGAACTCCCCGCTGCTGGGCAGGGTGGCCGTGGTAGATGACGCAGTGTTGGGCTTCGCGATTTGCGTTCTGCATGAGGGAACCTGGGTCACTACACCGATCTGTTATCTTGAGGATCTGTTCGTCGACCCTGCATTCAGGGGACAAGGCATTGCCAGAACCATGATTAAGGCATTACAAAGCGAAGGGGCGGACAAAGGCTGGTCGCGTCTGTACTGGCATACCCGCCGCGATAATCCTGCTCGCCATCTGTATGATGAATTTACCCCGGCGGACGATTACGTGCGCTACAGGATCACGCTGACGTCCTGAAGCGATAAGAAGTTGTTAAGCTTTTCCCGCTATAACAGGGGGAACAGGCTCAGGAGAAATAACGATGGAAAAACGTCTGGAAACAGTGGTCAATCTGATTATGTTTCTTTCGCTATTGGCTACGGCCTGGGATCTCTCGCTGGTGCATCATCTTGCCTGGTAGCAAACATATCGCCTGAACCGCGGCGCCTCATGCGGCGCCGCCTGCCTTATTCGCCTGCCATCTTCCCTCCGCTAAAACTCCAGTCCTCCAGTTGGTTAAACTGGATAACCACCATCACGTCCTGCGGGCTGACCGCCATCTCATCGTCTAACCGCGCACAGAGCCGACGATAAAGCCCCTGTTTCTGCGCCCGGCTGCGCGGTTTACCGGCGAAAATATGAAACAGCACGCAACAAAAGCTATCAGAGGTATTTTTACCGGACAGGGTTTGAGTGAATATAAACAAGAGAGAAAAATTTATATCACTATCAAGATCATCGTTTTATACGTATATTGAAAGGCCAGATCACCGTAAGAAATATGCGCTGGGAAAATGAATAGTCTAATAAAGGAAGAGGCTGATTATGTATTATAGGGATTTCATTATTACCTCTATCGAGGCAGAGCATATCCTGGCGCTGAAACTTGATGAAGCATTTGCTGGAGTGAAAAAGAATGTTATAGATACACTGAATCAAATGGGAAGTGGTATAACCCGTGCTTCGTATTATACTTCCTGCTTAATGGATAATTATCAGGATGTTTGTTCTAAGTTAAAGCAAGAGGACACAAGATTTATTGCAGGGCTGGCGCAATTATTTACAAACCGTGATATCATTTTTCAAATGATTAAAATATATATAGAAACCTATTTTCAAAATAAAAAAGAAGAAAAAGCTCAATATATTCTCAAGAAGCTTGTCAGCGCGGGAGTTTACATATCATCATCAGGATTAACTAATCGGATTTTAATCATGGCAGTAGCAACCATGATTTGCCAGACTTCCAGATTTAATACAGTTGTATATGGGCGTATCAACAGGGCAAGGTCATTAGTCCTTAAAGGGAGTGTAACTGCTACCGCAGTGGTATTGAACGTATATGGATTGATTCAGGATGCCGCAAATAGCGCTGACAATTTGAAAAGGCATAATTCATTTTATTACAATGCCTTATATTCCAACCATCTGGAGATGATGTACTTCCTCATCGAACCTGTCATCACAGGAGTTCCTTATTTAAATCCGATGATTATTTCCGATGATGAACTTGCTGAATTACTTATTAAATTAATGAGGTGAATGGATGGATTTCTTGAAAAGATGGTTAAAGGAAGAGTTCATTCTTTTTTTATGGGGATGGGGCATTGTATTATTAATCATTGTATTTAGCATGATTGCAGTCTCTCTTTTCCCTGACATTGCCATTAACTTAATAGGACTTTTTGTTTTATTAATCATTGGGTTTCACGTTGTTGTTTGGTTTAAAGTTAAAAACTGATATGAAAGAGGATGGGTAATGTCAAATCCAGCATATTTATGGTTAACTGATGAGAATGATTCGCCTATTATAGGTTCTTGCCTGATGCCCACGCGCACGGGTTCTATCGAATTGCGCGCAGTGAATCATCATGTTTGGTTACCTGCCGATAATAATACAGGAAAGCTGACGGGAACCCGTCTTCATACACCGATTAAAATTCAAAAAGAGTTTGACAGAACAACACCTTTGTTATTTAGGGCTCTTTGTGAAGGTCGAACATTAAAATTGGCAACACTAAAAATGTACAGAATAAATGAGGCGGGACTGGAAATTGAATATTTTAACATAGCGATGACGAATATTAAGATTACGGCAATCACACAAAATTTACATCCGGCCGGAATGACAAGTACTCACCTTGAAGACATTGATTTCCGTTATGAGACGATCACCTGGAGATACACAGAAGGAAACATCATGTATCGTGATTCATGGAACGATCGCTGTTGTGCCTGGTAGCAAATGATATAGTGCTGAACCGCGGCGCCTCATGCGGCGCCGCCTGCCTTATTCGCCCGCCATCTTCCCTCCGCTAAAACTCCAGTCCTCCCGTTGGTTAAACTGGATAACCACCATCACGTCCTGTGGGCTGACCGCCATCTCATCGTCTAACCGCGCGCAGAGCCGACGATAAAGCCGCTGTTTCTGCGCCCGGCTGCGCTGTTTTCCGGCGAAAATATGAAACAGCACGAAGCGGGCGCTGCGTCCTCCGCTGAGGTAGTGCGGGTCGTAAATGCGCTGCTCGTCGGCGGCCTGTTCGATAAACTGAAATTTATCTGCTGTCGGCACGTCAAACTCTGCCACCAGGCATTCATGGAATAACGTTGACAGCTGAGCAAACTCCGCGGGACGCCAGGCGGTGCCAAGCGAAATTCGGGTCAGGGGCATGACGCCTCCTGCGCGTTCAGGCAGGTCAGGGCGCTGGCCGCCGCCGGCCAGCCGGCATAGAACGCCAGATGGGTAAACAATTCGACAATTTCTTCCCGGCTCAGGCCATTCTGATAGCCGAGCGCGATGTGCCACGGCAGCTGTTCAGTTTTGCCCTGCGCCGTCAGGGCGGAAAGCGTGATCAGGCTGCGTTCGCGGGGCGACAGCTCGCTGCGCGCCCAGATATCGCCAAACAGCACCGTTTCGGTTAGCTCGGCTAGCTTTGGCGCGATAGCCGCCAGCGTTCGGCGGTCGACAGGAGGAGTACTCATAGTAGTGATTCTCTTTGCAGGTTGAAGGCGTAATCACTGTCGCACGCTGACTAAGATATTGAATATCGCAACGTTCAGGATTATCAATCCTGAAAATCAGGATGGTATAGCAGATCCTTTACCCCGTTCATCACTACGCTTTCCTGGCCCCTATACCAACGGTCAGGCGGCGATCCTTCGCGCCACCATAAACAACCGCGGGAACCGCAGAAGCACTTTGCCGTTACACTGTAACGGATAGTGATCGGCCAGCAATGCGAGATAGCGTGTAAGAAACGCGCTTCCGGCCTGCTCGCCCAGGCCTGCAAGATAGGGGCGTAATCCGGTGCTCTGCAGCCAGTCGACTATCGCCTGATGAGACGCGAGGGGATGAAAATAGGTAGTGCGCCAGAGATCAACCTCACAACCATGGCGGCTCAGCAGATCGTACCAGGCGGCGGGCGGGAGTAACGGCTGGCGCCCGCGGTCCGGCAACCCCATCTCGCTGGCAACCTGCCGCATCAGGGTGTGGGAGGGCTCCTGCCAGTTATCCGGCATCTGCACCGCCAGCGTCCCGTTAGCGGCCAGCTGTTTCACCAGATGCGGAAAAAGCGTCTCGTGGTCCCGGAGCCACTGCAGCGAGGCGTTGGCATAGATCACGTCAACAGGTTGCGCAGGCTGCCAGCGGGCAATATCGGCGTCGATAAATTCACAGTCGGGCAACGCCTGCGCCGCCTGGGTCAACATGGCCGGGGAGTTATCGATGCCGACGATCGTCGCCAGCGGCCAGGCGGCGCGCAGCAGCCGGGTACTGTTTCCCGGTCCGCAGCCAAGGTCGACGGCGTGCTTCACCGGCAGATGGGCAATACGGGAGAGCAGGTCGGCCGCGGGGCGGGTACGTTCAGCGTCGAATTGCAGATAGAGCGAAGGATTCCAGTCGGCCATCGGGTGCAGTCCTGTGTGAGGGAGACAGGGCAAAGCATAGATCGCCTCAGGCGACCTGTCAGCGGTTAATCATCCTCCGTGGCCACTGTTTCGTGACAGTGTCACAAAATATAACATAACCGGATAGAACCCGGGCTGTCGGCAGATCCTGTGAGTGATAAGTGGCAGGGACCGCATCTGCGCCCGCAAGGGACGCAGGGGCTTATTCGGCGTTCTTCAGCGCTTCGGCACGGCTGGCGGTGGCGTAAACAAAATCCAGCATTGGCTCGAGATCGGTGTCGTAGCCGGCCTGAATAATTTTTCCTCGCAGCCACTCAATTTCGCTGGTGATATCGGGATGAAAAATGTTGTTATCCTGCGCCCGACGCAGCCATTTCAGCAGAAAGTTATTCTTTCCTCTGATACCGCCCGATTTTTTCGACTTTCCGTGCATTTTCAGCGCGACCAGGACGCAGTAGTAGAAATGAACGCGCTGATTAAAACTTTGGTGCATGTTTGTGTTTCCCGCCAGAATCAGGAATTCACCGTGTGGGTCAGTGATTCGGATTGGACTACGGTACCGGGCTGGATCGTTGCGCGATCTCTGTTGTTCTCCGCTACCGTCCTTGCCTCTGCTGCCAGACGCTGAGGGAATGTTGGCATGGAAGCCGAATCGTCGTCAATTACCGATTCGTTTTTTGACCAGGCCCGGGAGCCTGGTCAGATTATGCCTGCGACCTCACCCGCTGTTGCCGGTGTACGCGTAAAATCAGCAGGAAAGCGAACACCACCACGATCGCCGCCAGTAAATAGAGCGTCGCAAGATCGTAAAAGCCGGCGACCCATCCGGCCAGTGGCCCGGTGAGCCCCAGCGCCAGGTCAAGGAATGCCGAGTAGGTGCCGAGGGCGGTGCCCTGGTTTTGCTCTTCCACCTGTTTGACCGCCTCCACGCCTAATGCAGGGAAGACCAGCGAGAAACCGGAACCGGTGAGAAAAGCGCCGACACCGGCCACCCAGGCTGATGGCGCCAGCCAGATCAACAGCAGGCCGAGACATTCGATCACAAAGCAGGCCAGGGAGACCGGGACGCCGCCGTAGCGGGTAATGGTATTTCCCAGCACCAGGCGAACACAGATAAAGCCGATGCTAAACAGCGAAAGGGTAAACGCGGCGCCCTGCCAGCTGTGCGCCGCAAAATAAAGGGTGATAAAGGTGGCGATCACGCCGAAACCCACGGTGCCAAAGGCCAGACCCAGGCCATAAGGCCAGATTTTTCGCACCACCGCGTGAAAGGGCGCTCTGACGCCGGCGGTCACCCTGACGTCCTGGCGGGTACGGGCGAACAGCAGGCCGATGGCCGCGACCAGCACCACCAGCGAAGCAAAGCCGCTGATGCCGAAATACTGGTTAAGGGTGACCCCCAGCGGCGCCCCGACCGCCATGGCGACATAGGTCGCCACGCCGTTCCAGGAGATCACCCGCGACGTGTGGATCGCGCCGACGGTTTTGATCCCCCACAGGGTGGCGCCGGTGGCGGTAAAGCTCTCGCCGACGCCGAGAAACACCCGGCCCGCCAGCAGCGCGGTGATGGCGAGCATCGGCGTTGCCTGCAGGACGACGGCCAGCAGCGTGAAGGCGCCACTGAGCAGACAGCAGATGATCCCGAGGCTGACCACTTTTTTCGGGCCCCAGATATCGGTATAGCGCCCGGCGTGCGGCCGACTAATCAGCGTCGAGATGTACTGCAGACTGATCACAATTCCGGCCACAAAGGTGCTGTAGCCCAGCTGATAGTGAATGTAACCCGGCAGAACGGCCAGCGGCAGGCCAATGGAGAGATAGCAGATACACGTAAAAACAACGATCGAAATAATGCGCAAATTGAGTTGCGTAGTGCTGACGGAAGTGCTCATAGGGATAAGATGTTAATACAAAGAGGTAGTTAGCATAGCGCGCCGGGAGGACGCTGGCGAGTCGCGACCGCGTTTTATCGGTAACCGACGGGAACGATGTCTGTCCGAATGTAAATAATTGCTTTTACCGCGGCTGACGCCCGCCCCGATCAACGTCAGCTCGCCGCCAGGCCCGACGAATCGTGCGTGATGCCCCAGGCGCGGTTTTGCAATACGGTGCGATAGCCATCGCGGTCGACGAAAGTGACGCCATTGACCTCCCAGTAAGGGTTAAACGCCGTAACGCGCAGAAACCCGGCGGCGTCCATGGCGGCGCACTGTGCTTCCCATGCCGCCTGCTGCGGGTAATACAGCACCAGTAAATCTTCATCTCCTGGCGAGGGAGTGACGGGGTGGTGGCGACAGTGGGTGAATTCCAGATGCCACTCCGCGTCGGGCGCGCCGAGCATTATCCCGCTGAATCCTTCGTGATCGGTAAAACTGCCGAGCTGCTGAAGCCCCAGCCCGGCGCAATACATGCTGGCGGCGGCGTCCAGTTCACTGACCGGTCTGGCAATACGCATATGGCTGAACGACATAATGACTCCCGTAAGGCGTAGGCCGGGTCAGGCGTAGCCGCCACCCGGCAAAAAAGCGGCATCATAGCCGTGACCTGGCGCCCGGCGGCGCTGCGCTTGCGCGGGCCTACGGACCGCAGGATCCCATTAGCCTGAAAACGCAGCCCTGTAGGCCGGGTCAGGCGCAGCCGCCACCCGGCAAAAAAGTGGCATCATAGCCGCGACCTGGCCCCTGGCGGCGCTGCGCTTGCGCTGGCCTGCGGACCACAGGATCCCATTAGCCTGAAAGCGCAGCCCTGTAGGCCGGGTCAGGCGCAGCCGCCACCCGGCAAAAAAGCGGCATCATAGCCGTGACCTGGCGACAAGCGATTTTGTCGCCAGCGTTGATACTGTAGCGGTAAAACGCCGCTGCGTTTATCGGGAAGAGCTCTGGTGCGCCTCCTGCCAGTGCATCGCGGTTTCCTTTTTCAGCTTAGTCGTTCGCCACACTTTGCAACAGCTTGCGCCATTCGCTCAGGGCGGGAGCGCTGTCCCCGTTGCGCCAGATAAGCTGGGTGGTCGCCGCGCACAGCGGTTCGCTAAGGCAGTTTTCGGGAAGCGTCATCTGCGCCAGCACGCTCTGCGGCAGCAGGCAGGCGTAGCGCCCGGAGGCCGCGCAGGCGAGCATGCTGTGGTAGGAGTTGACCTCATGCACCTCGGCAGTTATTTGCTGCGCTGCCAGCCAGCGTTCGCCCAGCGCCCGATAACTGCACCCGCTGGCAAATGCCGCGAACCGCAGCGGGCCCGGATTCCGCGGACGGACCAGCATCAGGGTTTCATGAAACACCGGGGTGAATGCCAGCTCGGCAGGACAGGCCGGTTGACCATCGGCCCCCGGCGGCAGGCAGACCAGCGCGGCATCAAGAGCGGCGTTGACCACTCCCTCGGTTAACTGGCGGGTTGGCTGGGTGGAGAGCACGATCTCTACCTGCGGGCACCGCTGTTGAAAGCAGGTCAGCAGCGGCGGCAGCCGGCTGGCGGCGGTCGCCTCCATCGCGCCCAGCCGCAGGGTACCGCTGGGGGTCACCGGATTCAGGGCCTGCTTTGCTTCCTCCGCAAGACTCAGGATCCGCCGGGCATAGCTGAGAAACTGCGCGCCTGCCGGGGATGGCACCATCTTCTTATTGCTGCGGACGAAGAGCGCCACGCCAAGCTCCTCTTCCAGTTGCTGAATACGGGTCGTGATATTGGACTGCACGCGGCCGAGCCGTTTCGCCGCCTGGGTGACACTTTGCGTCTCTGCCACCTGGATAAAGATCTGCAGTGTGCTGTGGTTCATATTTTTATTCTCAATATAAAAATGATATTGATCTTATCATCTTTAAAAGAGATGGTAAGCCTCCGGCATCGCTAATGCATGAGGAAACCATGAGCAACCCGCTGCTTTCGCTTCTTGATATTGATTATCCCCTGATTCAGGCCCCGATGGCGGGCGTCTCCACCCCCGCGCTGGCCGCCGCGGTAAGTAATGCCGGCGCGCTGGGCTCGCTGGGGCTGGGCGCGTCAACCGTTGCCCAGGCGGAAACGATGATAGCGGCTACCCGCCAGCTGACGGACCGTCCGTTCAATGTCAATCTGTTCTGTCATGCGCCGCCCCGGCGCGACGCCCGGCGGGAAGCCGACTGGGCAACAACATTACGCTCCCATTTTGCCCGCTATGGCAGTACGCCCCCGGATTCGTTAAAAGAAATCTATCAGACATTCATCGGTCATACGCCGATGCTGGAGCTGCTTCTCGACCTGTCGCCGGCGGTGGTGAGCTTTCATTTTGGCCTGCCTGCGCGCGAGACGATCCAGCGCCTGCAACAGCAGGGGATCGTCACCCTGGCAACAGCAACCTCGCTGCAGGAGGCGCTGGTCATCGAGCGCGAGGGAATTGACGTGGTGGTCGCTCAGGGCTATGAGGCGGGCGGGCACCGGGGGATCTTTGCTCCGCAGGAGCCTGATGCCCAACTGAGCACCTTCACCCTGGTGCAACTTCTGCGGCGTCGGCTAACCATCCCGGTGGTAGCCGCCGGGGGCATCATGGACGGGGCGGGGATCACCAGCGTAATGCAGTTGGGGGCGCAGGGCGTTCAGCTCGGTACGGCGTTTTTACTGTGTCCGGAATCGGCCGCCGACGCCGGTTATCGCGCGGCGATCAACAACAGCATTGACGGACGTACGGTGCTGACCTCCGCGATATCCGGGCGTCCGGCACGCTGTCTGGCGAATGCCTTCTGTGCGCTGGGGGAAGCCTGTCCGGCGAGCGCCGTGCCGGACTATCCGCTGGCGTACGATATCGGCAAAGCGCTGGCCGCCGCCGCGAAAGCCCAGGGCGTCCATGAGTATGGCGCCCACTGGGCCGGGCAGGGGGTGGGATTGATCCGCGAGTGTGACGCCGCCAGTCTGGTGCGCCAGCTGGCGGCAGAGTGCGGCTGGAACTAATGTCTGACGGTTAGCGACGGTGGGCGAGGCTGCGCACCAGCCGATCGCCGGCCATTTGCACGCCCTGGACCATCGCCACCAGGATCAGCACCGTGCCAAACATGACTTCATTATTAAACCGCTGATAGCCGTAGCGGATGGCGAGGTCGCCGAGTCCGCCACCGCCGATCACGCCGGCCATGGAGGAGAAACCAATCAGCATCACGATGGTCAGCGTGATCCCGGCCAGCAGCGTTGGCAGGGCTTCCGGCAGCAGAGATTTAAAAATCACGTGCCAGACGTTGCCACCCATCGACAGAATGGCTTCGATTCTCCCGTAGTCCACCTCGTCGAGCGCGTTTTCCGTCAGGCGGGCAAAGAACGGAAAGGCGCCGATGGTCACCGGCACGATGGCGGCGGTGCTGCCCAGCGTGGTGCCGACGATCAGGCGGGTAAAGGGGATCAGGGCGATCAGCAGCACGATAAACGGCAGCGACCTGCCGATGTTGATCACCGCGCCTAACAGCGCGTTCAGTTTCGGCATCGGGGCCAGCCCGTTGGCGCGGGAAATAAATAACAGTACGCCGGTGGGCAGCCCGATCAGTACGGTAAACAGGGCCGCGAGGCCCACCATATAAAGCGTATCCAGCGTGCCGTCGAGTAATAACGGCCACAAATCTTCCCAGCTCATGCTACTCCGCATAATGGCCTCCCCTGAACGCCGTGACGGGTAAGAAAATCCTGTTCAGCCTGCGGGTCGTGCAGCAGCGACTGGCGCAGCCGCGACCATGGGGTCACCAGCAGGTCGGCGAGTTTACCGCTCTCGACAATCTCGCCCTGTTCCAGCAGCGCCGCGTGGTCACAAATGGTTTTCACCACCTCAAGCTGGTGCGTAATCAGCACAATGGTCAGATTAAGGCGCTGGTTAATATCCGCCAGCAGGGCCAGCACCGAGGCGGTGGTCTCGGGATCCAGCGCACTGGTCGCCTCATCGCAGAGCAGCACTTCCGGCCGGGCGGCCAGCGCCCGGGCGATACCGACGCGCTGCTTTTGCCCGCCGGAAAGTTGCGACGGGAAAGCGGCGGCCTTTTCGCTGAGATCCACCAGCTCCAGCAGTTCGCGCACCCGGGCCTCGCGAGCGGCCTTCGGCACCCCGGCAATCTCCAGCGGCACCGCGATGTTGTCGGCGACGGTACGGGCATGCAGCAGATTGAAGTGCTGGAAAATCATCCCGGTGCGCAGGCGATAATCCCGCAGCGCCGCCTTGTTCAACTGGGTAATATCCTGTCCGTTCACCAGAATGCGGCCCGAGGTGGGCCGCTCCAGTAAATTGAGACAGCGGATGAGCGTACTTTTGCCGGCGCCACTGCGCCCGAGAATGCCGTATATCGCTCCTTTTGGGATCTGCAACGCGATATCGTTCAGCGCCGGTCGGCCGGTTCCGGCGTAGGTTTTGCTCAGCCCTTCGATGGTGATCATGACTGAGGGGCCACCGGGATCACCGAGCCGTTGTAGGTTTTGCGGATAAACTCCGCCACCTGCGGCGACGTCAGATCTTTCGCCAGCGCCTTAATGCGCGGGTCATTCGCCAGGGCTGGGGTGGTCACCAGAATATTGGCGTACGGGTTATGCTCGGCGCTTTCCAGCCCCAGGGCATCTTTCGCTGGCACCAGGCCGGCTTCCAGCGCATAGTTACCGTTAATCACCGCCAGGTCGACATCGTCGAGGGAACGCGGGATCTGCGGTGATTCAATCTCCAGAATCTTCAGGTGTTTCGGGTTCTCGACAATATCCTTCGGCGTCGCCAGGGTGGTGGCCGGGTCGGTAAATTTGGGATCCAGCTTGATAAGCTTCTGCGCCTGCAGCAGGAACAGCGCCCGGCTCAGGTTGGTGGTGTTATTCGGCACCGCCACGGTGGCGTTTTCCGGCAGTGATGAGAAATCTTTATGCTTGTGCGAGTAGATCCCCAGCGGCTCAATATGCACGGTGGCCGCGACGGCAAAGGTTTTACCCAGCGCTTTCTCCTGATCCTTCAGATAGGGGACATGCTGGAAGTAGTTGGCATCCACATCGCCACTGGCCAAGAGTTCATTGGCGTTGACCCCGCTGGTCAGCTCCACCACCTTCAGATCGAGGCTGGGATCGATTTTTTTGATGTAGTTGAGGATCTCCGCATGGGGAACCGGGTCCGCGGCGACGCGCAGCGCGGCGGCCTGGGCAGACGTCCATGCCAGAGAAAGAGACAGTGCGACCCCTGCCAGTTTAAAAGCGGCATATTTCATGGTGTGTTCCTTTTTAGTTATGGTTAAACGATCAATTGCTCGGCGCGTTCGCGAAACACGTCCTGATAGTAGCGTTCCGCCACGTCCGGATGGGAGCGCAGACGGCCCTTGAGATAATTCCAGCCGACATCGCGCAGCAGCGGATTGTGCGGATCGCTGTCCGGACCCAGCGCTTCACGCGCCAGTTCGGGCGGCAGGGTGTAAACCGGCACCACCGCGTCAAGCTGGGCGCCGAGGAAGAAGGCGATAGAGAGGCGCTGTTGCTGCGCCGGCGGCGACACGACCCGATGGACGGTGGCGCGCAGATAGCCGTTGGTCGCCAGCTCCAGCAGTTCGCCAATATTGACCACAAAGCTGCCGGCCAGCGGCACGGCGTCGATCCACTGTCCAGGCGCGACCTCTACCTGCAGCCCTTTCTGCTCGTCCTGCAGCAGGAAGCTGAGAAAACCCGAATCTTTATGGGCGCCGACGCCCTGGCTGCTTTGCGTCTCCTGCTGGCCGGGATAGCGGATCAGTTTGATATGCTCGTTGGGTTTGTCGCCATAGAGCTGGTCGAAAGCATTCTCCGGGAGCTGCAGCGCTTCGGCAAAGGCGCGCAGCAGGCGGATGCCCACCTGGGTCATTTGCTGTTGCCAGTGAAGTAATACCGGTTTAAGCGACGGCAGGGCGGCAGGCCACAGATTCGGACCCTGCAGGCGCTGCCAGCGCGGGGCGTCGTCGCTGAGGGTCAGCGCCGGACGTTCGGCGCCGATATCAAACTGTTCCCGCCAGTCAGGCTGGCCGCGCGTCAGCTCAGAGGCCGCGCGGTTATAGCCGCGAAAATGGGGGGAGTGGATCATCGCCACCTGCTGTTTTTGCGCCTCATCGAGGGCAAAAAAGCGTTGGGACTGGCGCTGAACTTCATATTGAAGCGCGTCGTCGACACCGTGATTGATCAGATAGAAGAAGCCGATGTCGCGGGCGGCGTGACGCAGGTCGGCCAGGAAGGCCGCTTTATCCGCGGGGTCCGCGTAGCGGGCCAGGTCGAGAATCGGCAGGGTGGTCGCGTTCATTGTGTTCTCCGAAAACGGGGTAATAAGTTATGGGTTGATTCAGGTTCAGGGTTCGGGCACAACAGCAGCGCATGGTGATTTCCTCTGTCCGGGGCTGAACACAGCTTGCCTCAAGGCCAAATAAGCAACCAATAACGTTATTTTCTAATTTATGACCGCGCGGGGTTCAGTGCTTTTGCGTTAAATAGATATAGGCGCGAAGCGCGTAATGAAGCCGGTTGCGCCGGTCGGTCAGAGCCAGTAAGGTAGGCGCACTTTTTTAATGCGCAACGGACGTATCCTTAATGCACAGCTCAAAAGATCCCCTGCACGGCGTGACGCTGGAAGCGCTGCTCAATGCCCTGGTGGCGCGCTATGGCTGGGCGGAAATGGCCCGCCAGGTCAACATTAACTGCTTTAAAAGCGATCCCAGCATTAAGTCCAGCCTGAAATTTCTCCGCCGAACACCGTGGGCGCGTAAAGAGGTGGAGGCGATGTATCTCGCCTCGCTTGATGATGATGCGCCGGTCGAAAAAGCGGATCCCTGGGCAAACTGGCAGAAAAAATAACCCTTACCACAGGACACCATCATGCAGAGCTGGAGCAGTAAAGATTTCACCGCCGACCGCGCGTGGGGCGCGCTGGATATCGCCAATTTTTCCGGCACCACCGTGCGTCTGCACTGGACCGACCAACCCTATATCTGGCACATCAACGACGGTCAGGAGGTGTTTGCAGTGATGGATGGTCAGGTGGCGATGCATGTGAAGGTCGACGGCGAGGAGCAGGTGATCATGCTGAACGCCGGCGATATCTTCTACGCTGAGGTGGGATGCGAGCATGTCGCCCATCCGCAGGGGGCGGCGCGTATTCTGGTGATCGAGAAAGAAGGGTCGGTCTGATCCCGCCGGCGGGTGGTTCGTTAGTCCGCCGTTTCATCGCCTGGCAGATGCCATATACCGCGTTGATATAAATAACTTATCCAGCTTTCGATATATTTAATTCTTGTTTGCCAATCCCATCATCCCGGCACTATCTTTTGCCGCAGACGCCTGACCAGGCACAATCGCGGGAGAGATCATGGCAACCTTGCAGTGGGACCACGCCGTACAGTTTGTGAATCAGCCGGAAGCGGCCATTCAGACCTTTGCCGACCAGCAGCTGCGGGCGGTGGCCGGCGGGCGCCATCCGGGGTGGGGAACCCGCAATGCGCTGAGCTATTTTGGCCTGACCTATATCGAATTTCTCGCCATTTCCGACCCGGATGAACTGCGCGCCGCGACGGACCGGTTCCTGCTCTCCCGCGACGCCGCACGGTTGCTGCCGGAGAACGAGGCGCTGTTTCGGGTAGCGCTGCGCAGCGACGACATCGACGCCACCCATGACCAGTTGCGTCGCAAAGGCGTGACAGTGTCACCGATTGTCGATGGTCAGCGCAACGATCCGCAGGGCAATATCATCCGCTGGCGGATCTTCACCATCGATGGCGACTTTGACGGGCTGGTCTATCCCTTTGTGCTGCAGTGGGGAGAAGACGATGCCACCCGGCTGGCGCGGCTGCGTTCCCAGGAGCTGGACGTGCCGCATCCGCTGGGAGATATCGTGCTTGAGCAGGCGGTGTTCGAGGTGGTCAATCCGCAGGCGGTGCGCGATCGCTGGCAGGCGCTGCTGGGCTTTCAGCCACTGGGTGAGCAGGGGCTCGACGTGGGCAGCCAGCAATTTATCTTCCGTGAAGGGGCTGGCAACCAGCTGACCGAACTGGTGTTCCGCGTCGCCGACCCGGCGCTAAAGGGACAGCGATTTCGCGTCGGCAACGGCGTGTATCGCTTTACATAAAAGCTGAATCTAGCGTGCCGTGGCGCGCAGGGCACCCGGCGGCTGGCCGGTGATGCGTTTGAAGGCCCGGCTGAAGGCCGCCAGCGATTGATACCCGAGGCTGAAGGCGACCGTTTCCAGCGCCTGGCCTTCGTGGGTGATGTACTGCACCGCCAGCCGCATACGCAGCTCGGTCAGATAGCGGGCGGGGGTGGTGCCGGTGGCGGCGAGAAAACGTTCCGCGAACAGCGAGCGGGAAAGCCCCGCCTCCCGCGCCAGATCTTCCACTTTCCAGTTGACCCCCGGGCGCTGATGCATGGCATAGATCGCTTTCGCCAGCCGGGGATCGCGCAGGACCTGCACCCAGCCGGTGGCGTTGCCACATCCGCACGCGACCCAGCCGCGAACAATCAGCGCGGCCACCACGTCCGCCAGCCGGGCGAGGATCCCGGCATAGCCTGCCTGACGGGTGAGGGATTCCCGTTCCATCGCCGAGAGCAACGGCTGGATCTCCGGCCAGGTGTTAAGCAGGCTGCTGACCCGCATCACCTCGGGCATGGCCTTCACCAGCGGCTGCATGCCGCCGAGCTCAAAGTCCATACATCCGCTAAAAATAACGACGCGCTCCGGGCAGTCAGGGCGGCCGCCGGCGTTAATACAGCTCACCGTGCTGCACACCGTTTCGCTGGGCAGCTGGGCCACATTGACCGCTGTAGCCTGCGGATCCGAGAGCAGGGCGTGCCCGTCGCCGTTGGGAATAAACAGCGCATCGCCGCTCTCGAGGGTGAACTGTTCTCCGCTGGCCATGCGCAGCAGCACCGGCCCGCGGCTGATGAAATGGAACTGGGCTTTGCCCGCCACGGCGCTAAAGCCGACGCCAAACGGGCGTGCGGTTTCGATGCGCCGGTAGTTGACGCCGGAGAGGCGCATCCCGCGCAGCAGTTCGCTGGTCAGGTCGATGGTGGCTGGGTCATGGCAATTCCGGACGAATAATCAATAACTGGAGAGTATGCATCATATATCGTCCGAAGGTAAGTCCCTAAGATGGCCAGGATGTTAATAAAACTGGAGAGATGTATATGAGTTCCTGCATAGCTGCTGACGCGAGCCTGTCACCCGCCAAACCTGCCTGGCGCGCCGTCTATGCCCTGGCCCTCGGGGTGTTCGGCCTGATCGTGGCCGAGTTTCTGCCCGCCAGCCTGTTAACGCCGATGGCCAGCAGCCTCGGCGTCAGTGAAGGGATGGCCGGACAGGCGGTCACCGCCACGGCGCTGGTGGCGTTAGTCACCGGCCTGCTGATCGCCACCGCCACCCGCAATATCGATCGCCGCTGGGTGCTGATGTTCTTTTCCGTGCTGCAGATAGTCTCCAGCCTGATGGTCGCTTTTGCCGATTCGCTGGCGTTTCTCCTGCTGGGCCGTCTGCTGCTCGGGGTCGCCATCGGCGGCTTCTGGGCGATGTCCACCGCCACGGCGATGCGTCTGGTACCGGCGGCCCATGTGCCGAAGGCGCTGGCGATCATCTTTTCCGCGGTGTCAATTGCCACGGTGGTGGCCGCGCCGCTCGGCAGCTATCTTGGCGAGCTGATCGGCTGGCGCAACGTGTTTATTCTCTGTGCGATACCGAGCCTGCTGGCGCTGCTCTGGCAGCTGTGGGTGCTGCCCTCCATGCGCCCGGAGAGCGTCGGGACCTTCTCCACGCTGTTCAGGGTGCTGCGCCGTCCCGGTATGCTGGGCGGCATGCTGGCGACGATCCTGATTTTCAGCGGCCATTTCGCCTTCTTTACCTACCTGCGACCGTTCCTTGAGACCGTGGCGCAGGCCAGTGTCGAAGGGGTCTCGCTGATATTGCTCGGCTTCGGTATCGCTAACTTTATCGGCACCTCGGTGGCGAGCTATCTGCTGAGCCGTAGCCTGCGCCTGACCCTGGCGCTGGTGCCGTTGATGATGAGCGTTCTGGCGCTGCTGATGGTGACGTTTGGCCATCTGACCGTGCTGGACGGGCTGCTGGTCGCCCTGTGGGGATTTGCCTTCGGTCTGGTGCCGGTGGCCTGGTCCACCTGGCTTGCCACCACCGTGCCGGATGAGGCAGAAAGCGCGGGCGGTCTGCTGGTCGCCTCTATTCAGCTGGCCATCAGCGCCGGGGCCGCCGGCGGCGGGGCGGTGTTTGATTTGCACGGTGCCAGCGGCGTCTTTACCGGCAGCGGTCTGCTGCTGGTGAGCGCGATGGTGATTGTCTTCGCCGCCGTGCGGGTGAAACCGGTCGCCAGCGCTGACCAGCCGGAGACGGGCCGCTTATCCCGCGAGATCGATAACTAAATTGGCCGACAGGCTGCGGGAGCAGCACAGCGCAATATGCTGCTCCGCGGCCTGTTTTTCCGCCGCCGACTGCACGGTATCCCGGTGGTCGACGGTTCCCTCCCGCACCGGCGTCAGGCAGGCGCCGCAGATCCCCATCTCGCAGGAGAGCGGCACCGCGACGCCATGCTGCTGTAGCACCTGGGCGATGGTTTTGTCCCCCGGGACCGGCCAGCGTTCCCCGGTGGAGGCGAGGGTGATGGTGAAAGTTCCGTCCGCTGCCGACGCTGCCGTCGGGGCGGGCGGCTGGAACGCTTCGCTGTGCAATTGCGCCTCCTCCCATCCGGCCGCCCGCGCGGTATCGCGAACCCGGGCCATAAATCCGGGCGGACCGCAGAAGTAGACCCGGGTGTCGGCGTCCGGCGCCCCCAGATCCTGCGCCAGCCGCTGGCGCGGACTCTGCCCCTCGTCTGAGCAGTGGATCTGGCAGATTCCACCGGTTAGCTGGCGGGCGATCTCGGTGGCGAAGGCGGCCTCCTGCGCACGGCTAACGTAATAGTGCAGCGTAAAGCTGGCGCCGGACGCCGCCCGGGCGTGGGCCATCGCCAGCAGTGGCGTAATGCCGATCCCGGCGGCGAGAAGCACCACATGGCCGCCCTCGTGCAGCGGAAAGTGGTTGCGCGGGGCAGAGATCATCAGCGGTTGTCCCGGGCGCAGGGTGTCGTGGACATAGCCTGAGCCACCGCGGGACTGCGCCTCGCGGGCGACGCAGAGCAGATAGTGCTCCCGTTCGGCCGGGTTACCGGTCAGGGAGTACTGGCGGATCAGCCCGCAGGGAAGATGGAGGTCGATATGGGCGCCGGGCGTCCACGCCGGCAGCGGTTGCCCCTCGGCGCTCACCAGACGAACGGCCAGATTTTTCGCGCCCTGACGCCACAGGCCATCGACCACCACGGGGAATATGTCGCGCATATGACCTCCACTCATACCAGAAAGAAATCACCAAAACCCATCTTCTTCAGCCCGCGCCGGTAGGCGATGGAGCTGCGGTCTGCCGGAATATGCGCCTCAAGGGTCAGATCCAGCGGCAGCCGCTCCGGACGCTGGGTCTCTACCATCAGGCGGTCCTCTTCAAACACCCGCAGGTTGAACGCATGTACGTCTTCTACCGGCACGTGCAGGTCGAAATTGCGGGCAATAGGGGCAAACATCCGCGTCACCCGGGACGACACCGGCGAGGCGGCGTTCATGATCACCAGCCTGGCGTCGGCGGGAAAATGGATGGTCAGCGTAGCGGTGAACGGCAGATGCATTTCAAAGTGACGCAGCCACTGGAACCCTTCCGGCGCGCGGAAATCGGCGCTGGCCGGGTAATTGCCCACCGAGCTCCAGTAGTCGGCAACAAAGCCGAACGGCGTCTCCTGCGGGGTGTAGTCCGGCACCTGCTGGTTGTCCGGATCGGCGAAGGTGTCGGTGTGGATCCACGCGAAGTGGGCGACATCGAGAAAGCCTTCGACCTGGCGGCCGGCAAACCCCTTCACCTCGAAGGCCGGGCAGTTGATTTGCTGAAATCCCGCGTCGTCCCAGTGCGGCATGGTCGGTAACGGCGGCGGATTGTCCGGATCGCAGGCCAGGCAGGTCCAGATCAGCCCGTAGCGCTCCTCCACGGCGAAGCTGGTGAGATGCAGTTTGGCCGGAATGGGTTGCCCCGGGCTGGAGGGGATACGGTTGCAGCGGCCATCCTCGCCAAAGCGCAGGCCATGATAGGGGCAGACGATACCTTCCTCTTCATGAAACCCCAGGGTCAGCGGCACCCCGCGGTGCGGGCAGACGTCGCGGGCGACCACCACCTGGCCTTTAATACGGTAGATGACCAGCTGTTCGTCCAGCAGGGTGGCTTTCACCGGGGCGCCGGTAATATCGCAGGCGCGGGCCACCGGGTGCCAGCAGCGGGCCAGCCGCAGCCAGTCCTCGGGATCAAAGGTGCAATGGGCGGGGGGCGTGGGGGTGATTGTCTTCATGATTTCTCTTCCTGCTCACATCGGTGATTGTTTTATTGTTGTGAGATTATTGTTGTCATATTAGGGTGTTCACATCCATCACCATTAATTCACTCAGCTGTTGCAAAAAAGAGTACAGAGGCGCCATGAGTCCATTTTCCCGTTTCGCGCACTATTTCATTGCCGTGGCCCGCTGCGGCAGCCTGCGCCGGGCCGCCGAGCAGCTGCATATTTCCGCCTCGGCGATTAACCGTCAGATCCTGCAGGCCGAGGAGGCCTTCGGCACCCCGCTGTTTGAGCGCCTGCCGGAGGGACTGCGGATGACCACCGCCGGTGAACTGCTGTATGACAATCTGCTGCGCTGGCAGAAGGAGTTTCGTCAGACCCGACAGAAATTTGATGAGCTGCAGGGGATGAAGCGCGGGAGCGTCAGCGTTGGGATGGTGCAGGCGCTGGCGGAAGGGGGCTTCGCCGCCGCGCTGGCGGAGATCATCGCCAGCTGGCCGTGGCTGGAGCTGGATCTGCAGGTGGCTGACAGCCACACCGTCAGCCAGAAAGTGCGTCAGGCGGACCTGGACGTCGGCCTGATCCTCGATCCGCAGGGGCAGGCCGGGCTCAGCGTGCTGGCCTTTGCCGAACTGGAGGTGGGGATTGTGATGCGCCCGGACCATCCCCTGGCGGGGGCGAAAGCGCTGTCTTTGGGCGAGCTCAGCCTGGAGCGGCACATTGTGCCCGGCGCGCCGCTGATCGTCCATGAGCGGGTGGCGCTCCTCTATCGCCACCATGACTTTGCGCCGGAGAATACCATCAGCTGCAATGATATCCGGCTCATCAAATCGCTGGTGCTGCGCGGCAGCGGCGTGACGCTCCTTAGCCTGCTCGACGTGCTGGACGAGGTCCAGCGCGGGCAGCTGGCCTTTATCCCGCTGCGCAGTACGCTGCTGCGACCGCTGACCCTGGCGCTGTGCACTGCGCCCTCGCGTCAGCTTTCGCGGCCCGCGCAAATGGCCATTCAGACGCTGAGTGCGGTGATCGAATCCATGGCGACGGTCAGCCCAGCGGCCCGCTGAGGATGGTGTCGCACATGCCGTTGATAATGCGCTCCCCGGTCTCCTCGCGCAGCTCCTGGTACCAGGCTTCGGTGAGCTGCATATCCTTCCCGTGGGTGATATCGCAGCGCTTGCGCGCCTTCAGCACCAGGTCACGAACCCGGTCGCAGCGCTGGGCTTCATACTCGCCCAGGGCGGCCGCAATATCGTGGGTCTGGCGGAACACAGCGCCCAGCACCACTGCATCTTCCATCGCCGCGCAGCCCCCCTGGCCAATATCCGGGGTGGTACTGTGTCCGGCGTCGCCGAGCAGCGCGACGCGGCCGCGTACCAGGCGGCTGAACGGTTCGATATCATGGATTTCAATGCGGTTAGTGGTCTGCGGATCGAGGGCGGCGATAAGCTTCTGCACCGGCGGCGCCCAGCCGGCAAAGTAGCGGCTGAGGTCGGCGCGCAGGGTGTCGCGATCCTCCGCCAGCCCCGCCGGCAGCGGCACATCAAAGAAAAAGTAGAACCGGCCGCCGGAGACCGGCATCAATGAGACGCGCTTGCCTTCGCCGACAAAGGTGGTCCACTGGTCGCCGGGCGCCAGCGCTTCATCTATCTCCACCAGACCGTTCCAGTTGACGTAGCCGGCGTAGCGGCGCGGCGGGGTAAAGCCCAGCACCCACGGACGCAGTGCGGAATGGCTGCCGTCGGCGGCAATCAGCAGATCGCCGCTGGCGCGGCTACCATCGGTAAACCATACCGTCACGCCGTCGGCGTCTTCCTCACAGCGGGTGACGCGTTTGCCGAACTGCACGCTTTCCCGTCCCCAGAAATCCAGCATTTCCCGCTGCAGCTCTGCCCGGGAGACCGGGCAGGGCCGGCTGCCGGTGCGTTCGATCAGCGGGGCGAGACTGAACTGGGTCATGTTCTCGCCGCTGCGGAAATCGCGATACGCCATCCGGCGCAGCGGCCCGCCGAAGGTCTCCATGATGTCGCCCATGCCGAGGTGGGCCATGCACTTCACGCCGTTGGGCCACACGGAAATCGCCGCGCCGACCGGTTTGATCTCTTTCACCGCTTCATAGACGTCGCAGTCGATCCCCGACTGTTTGAGCGCCACTGCCGCACTTAAGCCGCCGATGCCGGCGCCAATCACGATTGCTTTCATTTTATTCTCCTTATCCAGATGTCGTGACTGACTCCAGCAATTTGCGTACCAGTTCGCCGGAGGGAGGAAAACCGCCTGCCACAGGCACAGCGATGGCTCATGACGCACCGCATCGGTGCAATGTGACGAATTGGTTGCCTTTTTATGAATCAAAAGTTTCTCAATGTTGCATTAAGAATCTATTGTTTCAACGGTCTGGTTCAGCAGCGGCGGGAAGACATAGGTAAAGAGAGTGATTTAAGTTGATGATTTTGAAGTGTTAATAAAATTTTCCGATCGTTTTTGTCGCCTCTGGCCTGCTTTGTGCACTAGCCCATGCACTTCTCTTTGCTACGGGATAACACCATGTCTGACGAACATCACAGCGGCCTGCTTTACGGCCTTGAACAGCGGATCCCACCGCTTCCGGCTTTTTTCAGCGCCCTCCAGCATGTGCTGGCGGGCCTGGTGGGGATTATCACGCCGCCGCTGATCATCGGCGCTACCCTCGGGCTTGGCGACTGGCTGCCGTATCTCATCAGTATGTCGCTGCTGGCCTCGGGCATTGGCACTTTTCTGCAGTCCAATCGGGTATGGGGCATCGGCGCCGGGATGATCTGCATGCAGGGCACCAGTTTTGCCTTCCTCGGCGTGACGGTGGCCGGAGGGATGTGGGTAAAAGCCCAGGGCGGCGGGCCGCAGGATATGATGGCGATGCTGTTTGGCGTTAACTTTGTCGCCGCTCTGGTGCCGGTGATTGTCAGCCGCTTTATCGAACCGCTGAAGAAAATCTTTACTCCCATCATTACCGGCAGCGTGATTGCGCTGATCGGCATCAGCCTGATCAAGGTCAGCGTCATCAACTGGTGCGGTGGGGAAAAGGCCGAGGATTTCGCCAGCATGAGCAACATCGCGCTCGGGGCGGGTACCCTCGGGGTTATCGTCCTGCTGAGCTGCGCCAAAAACCGCTGGCTGCGGCTCTCCTCGGTGGTGGTGGGCATTGTCGTGGGCTGTGTGGCGGCGGGGCTGAGCGGTCAGTTCCATCTTCACAGTCTGGGCGATACCCTGTTTCGCCTGCCGACGCTGTTTCCGTTCGGTTTTCAGTTTAACAGCGCGATATTTCTGCCGGTCGCCCTGGTGTCGCTGGTCTGTATTCTGGAGGCGGTCGGCGATCTGACGGCCAACTCGCTGATTTCGCAACAGTCTATTGATGACCATGCTTTTCGTAACCGGCTGAAGGGCGGTATCCTGGCGGACGGCGTTAGCTGTATGGTGGCCGCCATGCTCTGTGCTTTTCCCAACACCACCTTCGCGCAGAACAACGGCGTGATCCAGATGACCGGGGTGGCCAGCCGCTACGTCGGGCGCTACATTGGCGTGATCCTGATCCTGCTTGGACTGTTTCCCCCGGTAGGCGAACTGCTGCGGCAGATCCCGGCGCCGGTACTGGGGGGCGCCACGATGGTGATGTTTGGCTGTGTGGTGGCGGCCGGGATCCGGATTATTACTCAGACCCCGCTGAGCCGTCGCGATGTGCTGATTGTGGGTCTGGCGTTTGGTGCTGGCCTTGGCGTCGAGTCGGTGCCGGCGTTTCTCAGCCATTTTCCGCCGATGGTCGGCGATCTGTTCGGTTCGGCGGCCACCAGCGGTGGGCTGGTAGCGATAGCGCTGAACCTTATTCTGCCGCAGGAGCAGGCGGCGACGAAAACGATAAGGAGTCAGGATGATCGCGCTGAGTCAGTTTAACGGCCTGAGTAAAGATGAGGCAGTGGGGCTGCTGGCCCCCTGCGTGGCGATCCCGGCCTGGGGCGAGACGCTGGTGAGCTTGCGACCTTTCGCCAGCCGCCATGCGCTGCTGCAGACCGCCCGGGAGGCGATGGCTAACTGGGGAGAGGACGAGCTGAACGCGGCGCTCAGCGCCCATCCGCGGATCGGTGAAAAGCCGACCGGCAGCCAGACGCACGCGGCGCTGTCGCGCCAGGAGCAGTCGGCGGTGGACAGCGAGAATGAGCGGCTCGCGCAGGCTCTGCGGGAGGGCAATGCCCGCTACGAGGCCCGTTTTGGCCGGGTGTTTTTAATCCGCGCCAAAGGGCGCAGCGGCGATGAGATGTTGCAGGCGCTGACGCACCGGCTGCAGCATACCGCCGACGAAGAAGTGGCCGAGGCGCTTGCCCAGCTGCGAGAGATTACGATGTTAAGACTGGAAGGAGTGATTGGCGAATGAGTACCCTGAGCACCCATATTCTGGATATTTCCACCGGTACGCCGGCAGAAGGCGTAACGGTCAGCCTGAGCCGGGAGGGCGACACGCTGGCGACCCTGGTGACCAATGCGCAGGGGCGTATCGCCACCTTCAGCGACGCGCCGCTGCCGGCGGGGCGCTATTGCTTAACGGCGGAAACCGGGGCGTGGTTTACCCGCGCCGGGCGCGAGAGCGTCTTTACCCGGGCGCAGATTGATTTTGTCATCGGCGAGGAGGCAGATGACCATTTCCATCTGCCGTTTCTCATCGCCCCGGGCGGATGGTCGACCTATCGCGGCAGTTAAGCCCGGCTGCCCGGCCTGGATCGTTACGCAGCGGGCAGAGACAGCCCCCAGGCCCGGTAAGGTGCAGCCGCCACCGGGCATGTACAGGCATCTCAGGCTACCCTCTTTCCTGCTTTATCCCCACATGAGGATAATCATCTTTCTATCCCCACCAGGGGATAATCTTGACATTATCCCCTGGTGGGTATAAAACAAAATTTATCCCGATAAAGGGATAAATGATGGTGAGGAACCAGACGATGAATTCCCCGCAGATATACAGTCCCGTGCAGCTGGCCAATTATCTGAAGCTGCTGCGCCAGCAGAACCACTGGACACAGGATGCGCTGGCCAGGCGGATCGGTATTAAGCAGGCGACGCTGTCCAATTTTGAAAATCACCCCGACAAAACCACCTTAACCACGCTGTTTAAGATCCTCCAGTCGCTGGGGGTGGTGATGACCCTGAACGCCAAAGCCACAGAGACGGCGCCGGCTCCCGATAACAACACGGACCTTGACTGGTAATGGCAACGCTTATCACCTGGATGAACAATGTGCGCGTGGGCACCTTAACCCGCCAGGCTAACGGGGCGCACAGTTTTCGCTACGACGAAGAGTGGCTGCGCAGCCCGCGCGCCAGACCGCTCTCCCTCTCGCTGCCGCTGCAGTATGGCAATATCACCGCCGACGCGGTGTATCACTATTTTGATAACCTGCTGCCCGACAGCCCACAGGTCCGCGACCGGATCGTCAGGCGCTATCAGGCGCGCTCAACGCAGCCGTTCGATCTGCTGGCCGAAGTCGGGCGCGATAGCGTAGGGGCGGTGACCCTGCTGCCGCCGGGGGAAGAGGCGTATCTGGAGGCATTGCGCTGGCAGACGCTGGACGAGGCGCAACTCACCTCTCTGCTGACCGCCTACCAGTCGGATATACCTCTCGGAATGGTGAACGGCCAGGATGATTTCCGTATCTCGGTGGCCGGCGCCCAGGAGAAAACGGCGCTGCTGCGGATGGGCGGACACTGGTGTATTCCGCAGGGCACCACGCCGACCACGCATATCATTAAACTGCCGATCGGCGAGATTAAGCAGCCTAATGCAACGCTGGATCTGCGTGAAAGCGTGGATAACGAGTATCTGTGCCTGGCGCTGGCCAGAGCGCTGGGCCTGGCGGTGCCGGAGGCAGAGATCATCACCACCCCGCGGATCCGCGCGCTGGCGGTGACCCGCTTCGACCGGCGCTGGGTGCAGGAGGGACGGGTGCTGCTGCGTCTGCCGCAGGAGGATCTGTGTCAGGCGTTTGGTCTTCCTTCAGCGATGAAATACGAGTCCGACGGCGGACCGGGGATCGCCGCGATAATGTCTTTTCTGCTGGGGTCCAGTGAAGCCCTGAAAGATCGCGCTGACTTTATGAAATTCATGGTCTTTCAGTGGCTGGCCGGGGCGACGGACGGTCACGCGAAAAACTTCTCAATTTACCTGCTGCCCGGCGGTAGTTACCGCTTAACGCCGTTCTACGACATTATTTCGGCGTTTCCGGTACTGGGTGGCACGGGTCTGCATCTGCGCGATCTGAAGCTGTCGATGGGGCTCAATGCCACAAAAGGGCGGAAAACGGAGATTAACGCGATCTATCCGCGTCATTTTCTGGCGACCGCCAAAGCGGTGAACTTTCCCCGGGAGCAGATGCTGGCGATCCTCAATGAGTTTGCCGGGCGGGTGCCGCAGGCTATCGACAGCGCCCGCCGGACGCTGCCGGCGGACTTTTCCGCCCACGTCTGGCAGGCCATTACGGAGAATATGCTGAAGCTGCACGCCCGCCTGCAGCAAGGGCTGCAGGCGTTATAGCGAAGCCGGCGGGCGGCTAGCTCTGCGGCTGCCCCCAGCGGCTGCGCAGATAGTTGACCGCCTGTCGGGTTTGCGGCTGATTGAGATTATTTTCGCGGAACAGGATCGTGCCCTGGATCTGCGGCAGAGTCTCATTGAGGTCGAGCTGCTTTTTCAGCTCCGGCACGCCGCCGTCCACCGTCCAGTCAGGCTCATTTTTAGACGGCTCACCCACTTTGTACAGCGCCACGCCGATATACAGCCGGGTATGCGTCGGCTTAACCACCTCGGCCCACCAGTTGGCCAGCACATCATAGCGCGCGGCATCGCGGGCAAACGGCCAGTAGATCTGCGGGGCGATGTAGTCGAGCAGTCCCTGCTGCACCCAGCTGCGGGTATCGGCATAGGACTCATCATACGCGGCCGCGCCCCGGGTATCCGACCCCGCCGGATCGTGGGAGCGGTTGCGCCACACCCCGGCCGGGCTCACGCCAAACTCAACGTTCGGATTGAGCTTTTTGATGGTGCTGGAAACCTGGGCAATGAGCTGCTGGGTGTTATGCCGGCGCCAGTCGCCTTTCGAGGCGTAGCCCTGCCCGTAACGGCGGAAGGTTTCATTATCGTTAAGCGGTGAAGCGGCGGTTTCGGTGTAGAAATAGTCGTCGAACTGCACACCGTCAATCGGGTAGTTTTGCACCACTTCTGCGACGATGCTGGTGATCCAGTCCCGCGCTTCGGGGATGCCCGGGTCGAGAACAAAGCGATCGCTGGCGGTGCGGATCCAGTTACGGTGCAGGACGAACACGCTGGCCGGCACCTGCATGAGGGTGTTATTCAGCTCGGCAACGGTCGACGGTTTGGTGTTGACCGAGACACGATAGGGGTTAAACCATGCGTGAACCTTCATACCGCGCTTGTGCGCTTCATCCAGCATAAACTGCAGCGGATCGTAGCCGGGGTATTCGCCGATTTTACCGGTCAGCATATCGGACCACGGCAGAATATCTGACCGCCAGAGCGCCGTACCGTCCGGCTTCACCTGGAAAAAGACGGTGTTAATGCCCAGGCGCTGCAGGTTATCGAGTTTGGCGATCAGCGCCAGCTTTTGCTGGGTGATGCGGCTCTCCGGCGTACTGGCAATAATCGACCCGACCGGCGGCCAGTCAAGGCGCGAAACGGTGGTGAGCCACACGCCGCGTACCGGCTCCCGGTGCGTCTGGCCGGCTTTAACGGCTGCGCTTTTCGGCGGCGTGACGAGGGATTTAGGGGCCTTACTGGTGCAGCTGAACAGCATGCCGGCGGCAATGAGAACCGCACCTGCCAGCGCCACTTTGCTGGCTAAGGGGAATCGACGAGAATGGCTGATGATAAACTCCCGTGTAATCAGATCGTCGCGTGTAGCGGCTATTCTCTTACGATTCGTGGGTCAGAGCAATTCCTTCATCCGTCGGTTCGCCATCGCTTAGTCATAATGTAAGGTATAGGTCGCAACGGCCGACACCTGACCGGCGGTGACCCGGGGGCGGGTCTGGTAGTAGCGGGCAGTGAGCGGCAGCGTAAACCGTCCCGGGCTGGCGCTGCCCAGCGTCATCTCATGATTCAGGGCGACCGGCTGACGATGGTAAAGCAGTTGCACCCCGATACCCTGCGCCCGATCGTCCGTGGCGTCATTGCGCAAAACGCCATGATCCCGGGCGGTGAGGGGCTCTGCGCCGTCAACACGCAGGGAAACCGTGACCGCGCTGTTGCAATCCAGCTGCAGCGCGAAAGGGGTATCGCCGGTGGTTTTGCCGACGCCGCCGAAGTGGTCAAGCATCGCGGCGGGCAGCTTAATCAGCGCTGGCGTGGCGTCATTCACGGAACATCCCGCGGTGTTGACCCTGCCGGTTAAGTCTAACGCGGCCAGCGGGGTATGCTCTGCCATTAAAAAATGCTCGCTGTGATACTCAAGCTCGCCCGGTGTCGCCGCGGGACCGGTTTTAATAAGCTCAATCGTCAGGCGGAAATAGCCCAGTTTCCACACCGCATCAGGCAATATGGCCGGATTGTTCACCCGTTCGCTAAACGGCGAGGGCGTCGGCCGGTCAGGAAAGCCGCCATAGCCGCCGATAGCGCGCAGCGATACGCGAACGCCAATGCCGGCGAGGTTGGTTTGATAAACCGTCGGTCGCGTCGCCCCGCCGGACAGCAGACTGTCCAGCAGCAGCGGCGACAGTCCGTGCGGGTCGTCCGCGCAGCGGATCCACTGTTCGCCGCCGTCGCTAAGGCGATTCCAGGCAAAACTTTTGTGATACAGCGGGGTGCCCGGTCTGGCGTCAGCCGGCACGGTGAGTTGCCCTACGTTCAGCCGAAGGGTGCTGGCCTGGCCGCGGACAAACACTGGCGTACAGGCCCATCCGCTGACGGCCGGTAACAGGGCAAGTAACAGCGTCAGAGCGGCCCGACGCAGGAGAGTTAAAAAGGACATGTTAACGTCTGCTGTAAAATGAGTGGATGGGGTGTCTGCGCCAGCGTCGGGGTGAGATCGTAGCGGGCAGTACAGTGCTGCTGAGGGCCTGGCCCCCATTGTGCATACAGGGTGCCTTTCGGCGCCAGGCCGGCGAGGTACACCTGACCCTCGCTGGCAACGATGCTGCTGGTATCTTTGGCGCGCACCTCGCTGCCAAAGGGCAGCGGTTGTCCCTGCGACTGCAGTGTAAACAGCGCTTTATAACCAACGTGGGTGTGAAAACGCGCCAGCACCACCGCGTCTTTGGTGGGCACCAGCGTCACGGTGCTGTTGGCCAGATCCACATTCTCCGGCAGCGAGTGGCTGTCGAGGGAGACGTCGTTGCGGTGATAGGCGGTGGCGAAGGGCAACACGGCGTACCCGTCTCCATTGGTGGTGATGGTTTTCTGGTTGGCGAGGGTCACACCGCTGGCACCACCGGCGTCAATCAGTACAACCGAACCATTCATTTCGGGCGTAAAGACCACCCCGTGGCGGTGAATCAGGATACCTCCGCTGGCGCCGTAGTTCAGGCGAGTGGCCTGCGAATCGCGGCTGTAGCCGATATTGAGGTCGCCCATTCCACTGCTGTAGCCGGCCGTCAGGCTGCCGCTGTGCCCGTTTTGCCGATCAAGCGTTTGGCTGACGGCGTAGCTAAGTGCATGATTATCCAGCAAGGTGCCGTTGAGACTGACCATCTGACTGTCGGCACTGTGGCGGGAGGAGGTCAGGGTATAGCCGGCATAGCTGCCCGGCAGCAGATGGCTCAGCGGCACTGAAAGTGACAACGTCACCACTTTGTCGGACTGTGGCTCGTCGTCCTCCTCATCACTGTCACTGCTGTGAGAGTCGCTGTAGCTGAGCGACCACGCGATACCGTGAAACTGGCTGCTGATCCCCATATTGGCGGTACGCTGTGTGGCGCCCCCTGACCAGTAGCTGTCCTGGTCGAGACTCAGATAGAGGGTGATATCGTACGGCAGACTCTGGCTGGCGGTGATTTGCAGGGTCGATTTTTTGTTGTCGTTATCCTGCGAGTCGGCGTCGGGATCCGGGCTGGAATACGCCTCGCTCAGCGTGGCATAGCGCTGATGTGAATAACGCCAGCCCGTGAAGGTGAACTGCGTGCCAAGACGGTCAAAACCTTTGCTGTACTGGAGCTGCCAGGCCCGGCCATCGATCGGATCCTGCTGCTGCCCGTCACGGGCGTTTAACAACTGCAGCGAGAGCGCCCCGGCATCGCCCAGCCCTTGTCCCGCACCGACCGAGAGATTGTGGTATTGCGCCGTGCTTTGCAGCCCGCCAAACAGCGTCAGGTTGTGGGCAAATCCGCGCATCAGCGACAGCTGCATCATCGACGGCTGCTCGCTGGCATCGTCGCTATGATAGCGCCCGGCGACGAGGTTGTATTTCAGGTTGCCTTCGCGCTGCATGCTGGTCACCGAAGCATACGGCTGGGTGAAGCGGCGAATTTCGCCATCCGACTCTTTGACGGCAACCTCAAGATTGCCGCTACTGGCGGTAGGATAAAGATCGTCAATCACGAACGCGCCAGGGGTGACGTAGGTTTGATACAGCACGTAGCCATTTTGCCGAACCGTGACCTGGGCGTTGGTTCTGGCTATCCCGCGGATGGTCGGGGCAAAACCTTTCTGCGAGTCCGGGAGCATCGCATCACTGGAGGCGAGGGCAATTCCCTGAAACTGGACCGCGTCGAACACATCGCCCGACGTGAAGGTATCCCCGAGCGTCAGTTCACTCCGCCAGCGCGTCAGATCGCGCTCAAGCCAGGCGCCGCTGGTGGTCCAGTGGGGCTTATCGTCGCTGTTGGCGGTCAGGCTGTTGCTGGCGCGCAGGCGCCAGGCGCCGGCGTTCACGCCACTTTTCAACATCAGATAGTTATCGCGCTCGGTGTTGCCCTCGCGGGTACGCTGGCTGGCGCCTGAAAAGCGGTAATTGCTCTGAAAGGCGCTGATACCTTCATCCCACAGCGCAGAAGGGACATTATCCCTCGCCTGGTGCGTCATCAGCGCCTGGGGAATGGTCATTAACAGCCGTTGATGGGCAAAATCGAAATTGACCGTACTGCCCGGCAGCAGCGTGGTGAGTTCGGGGCATGAGCGGGGCGTTGCGCCGGGTGCCTGTGCCAGCACGGCCGGATTAACCCCCGCCTGCACCAGGTCTTCCCGTTGAAGGCAGGGCGTCAATTGTCCGCGATCGTTCTGGCGAAACGTGATGATCTTACGGGCGTCCAGGGTGACGCCGTTGACCTGCCAGTTCACCGGATAGTCGCCAGGCGGCTGGCTCGTTTGCTGATTGAAGCGCTGCAGATCCACCGTCGGCAAATGGTCGTTTTTTTCCAGCAGATCCATATTAAAGGTCGCCTGGGCGTGCAAAGGCGCGCTCTGTCCGGCAAGCAGGATGGAGAGGCTGACGACGGTAACGGTATGAGCCGGGCCGTGGCGCATCGCGATTTCAGGCGGTTAATGCGCCGGGACGGGGGCGCTAAACGTCTGTACAGCGCCAAAGTCATCCAGTATGCGCCAGCTCACCTCGTGGGCGCAGGCCTCGCCGGCCAGGGCGTACTCTTCACGGCTGTGAGGGGCAATCACGCTGTGCTCAAGCGGCGTTTTCTGGTTCTGGCCCGCGCAGCTGAGCGTGGTGATAGTCACATAATAGGGAGAGGCGTTTTCCGCCTGCAGGTGGTTGCCACTGACGTGCCAGCGCAGGTGCTGCGCCGCGTCGAGCGCCGAGCCGGGGAGCCCTGCCGGGCGATAAATTAACTTAAGTTGATTCTTAATGGCAAATTGCAGAATGTTCTCGCCAGCCGGTGCGGTATTGGCGGGAATCACTTTGATGTTCAGGGTGAACAAACTCTCCCGGTCATGCGGTAGCTGCGGCGAGGTTAACAGCACGCGCAGATCGTTGCTGTCTCCGGCGTCCAGACGGAACAATGGCGGGGTGACGATAAAGGGTGATTTATTATTATCAGCCAGATCGTCCACCCAGCTCTGAATAAGCACCGGATCGTGAGGATTCGTATTTTTGACGGTAATGTCGGCCTCATGACTTTGTTCATTATAAATAACACGTGTGCCGGCAATGGCAACCCCGGCGGCAGACGCCAGGAACGGGCAAAAGAGAAGACTCAGGATAAAAGCCACTTTATAACACTGCATAGTTGAGGATCCGGTCACGAGGAATGAAAATAAGGGCAGGGGGATCTGCCCTTGATAACGACGGAAATCAGAACATTCTATTCATAAACAATATCAATATTGGCTGTGGCATTAATATTGCCGGCAGTCACATCCTGTGAGGAATCGCTTTTCAGATCGGCAATAAAGTTAAATGCAATATCACCGTTTTCGTCGGCTTGCGAAACCGCCGTTTTGCTCTGCTTGTCAAAGGTCAGCTGAGTGCCTTCCGTTGAGCCATCAGGAGAAGAGAAGACTTCAATGCCCACACCTTTGGCGGTATCCGCGGCGTCGGAGAGCGCCAGCACGGCGGCGCTGGTGCCGTTAGCATTGGTGTCTGGGGTACCCTCCAGGCTGATACTGATGTTCTGTGCCAGCGGGCAGCCGGTCAGGTTGATGGTGAACGGCGTTTCTGCGGTTTTCGCTTCATGTGATTTCAGCGCCGACATATCGACGTTGCCAAAATCGACATTCACATCGCCACCATTGTTAGCGATCTGGCAGGACTCGTTAATAATTTTACCGGTGAAATTCAGTGTTCCCGCCGCGCGGGCGGTGGTCACAGTAGCCAGACTTAAGGCCAGCAGTGAACCAACAACCAGCAGGGTGCCTTTTTCTTTCATACTCAAACCTTATTAAATAATCACAAGTTAATAAAAGCGTTTAACATTTTTAAAGCATGTTTTTTATTTCTGTTCACAAAAGAACGGTAAGCATCGCTAATGTATACTGCCGTCGGGGGCGGGATTATACGGAGAACATCGTAAAGGCCCATTGATAAGGTGTGTTAAGCTGTAACATTATTTATTTTTTAGTGTAAGTATAATCTCATTTGATATTAAAAATGGTTCCATACATATAATGCATTATTTCCAGTAGATAACTATTCCGACATATTTTTGATAAAAAGTTGCTGTTATTCCCGGCAGTTGAACGGACAGCCCGGAATAATCATTTACGCTGCCATTATTTTGCAGTAGCGTGGAGTAACGGCAGGAAGCCGCAGGTTGTATGACACAGAAACGATTCTGTGCCGCGCAGTGTCACCCGTTCTCAAGGAAGATTGCTATGTCTCCGTCCCGTCTCGCTCTGTTATGTCTGTGTCTGGCGCCGCTGGCGTCGTCTGCGGCCCTCTCTGGTCAGGTTCATTTTTCAGGGCATGTCATCAATCCGGCCTGTCTTATCACCCCGCAGCGCGATCGTATCGCGGTTTCGTGCCAGCACCGTTCACCGCAACAGGTCGCTGTGACAGGCCACCGCCCACGCTATGCGATGCCGGATAATCGCGGCGAGGTCAGTATCCACTGGCGAAATGCACAGCATAGTGAAGCGGATGTGATTATTCGCTATCGCTAAGGCGGGATAGAGGCGATGAAGGGTAAGCGGATGCAGAAGGTAAAAGGTAAGCTGTGGTGGGGTTTATGCGCGCGCCAGTCGTAAGCACCGGGGCGACGCGCGCGCAGAAAATCATTCATGAAAACAATTATTGCCGCCGCCCGGCAGCAGAATCAGACGTTAGCCGGGCTCCCGGGCGAACAGCGGGATCGGCAAGCGGCCCACCGTCATACAGAAAGGGAAGACACGCTGTGTATCCGCGCTTGCTCATCGTCGCGTAGCGTCAGCACCTCAAAACCGTTCGCGGTGACGGCTACGGTATGTTCCCACTGTGCCGACAGTTTTTTATCGCGGGTAACCACCGTCCAGCCATCTTTTTTGGTCTTGATGCGGCTGTCGCCCTGGTTGACCATCGGCTCGATAGTGAACACCATGCCTTCGCGCAACACGGCGCCTTCCCCGGGCCTGCCGTAATGCAGCACCTGCGGCTCCTCATGCATTTCCTGACCAACGCCGTGACCGCAGTATTCTCTGACCACGCTGTAGCCATGGTCCTCGACCCAGCGCTGGATAGCATGGCCAATGTCGCCCAGCGTCGCGCCAGGTTTCACCACCTCAATGCCTTTCCACATCGCTTCATAGGTGGTCTTTACCAGCCGGCGGGCCAGCGGGGAGACGTCGCCGATGAGGTACATCTTACTGGAGTCAGCGATCATGCCTGCTTTTTCCAGCGTAATGTCGACATTGACAATCATCCCCGAGCGCAGATGTTCGGTCGCTTTGGGGATCCCGTGGCACACCACATCGTTAACAGAGGTGTTTAACACATAGGGAAAATCATATTGTCCCTTGCTGGCCGGGCGGGCGTGCAGCTGGTTGACGATAAAATCTTCCACTCGATCGTTAATTGCCATCGTGGTGACGCCGGGCACGATAAAGGTATCCAGCATATCAAACACCGATGCCAGCAGCTGGCCGGCATGGCGCTGCCGCGCGAGTTCATCGGCAGTTTTAATGATTATTGATGGCATTGATCACCTCCAGCAGACGGTCAGAGCCGGATTTCAGCATCAGCAGTTTGATTTGCTGGTGGTTAAGCTCGGGGTAGAGTTCACTCATCATACCCAGACGGATCCAGTATTCCGCCTGGGCATTGACGGAGCGGGACATGGCTTTGCTGGCATCACGAATATCATCGTGCAGCAGATCGGAGATTTTGACGATTCCCATAGATATATACCGTAATGATTCGTATATACATCGTATACAATCCAGTGCGGTATGTCCTTGGCATTTTGTGGCGTGGATGGTGAGCACCATGTAAAAAAGCCCGACCAGCGGGCTTATATTCAGCATTTTTTCGGGTTAAACATTCGCGCTGTTCACCATGGCGAAAATTACCCATTAAATTATCGGTATGCAGAAAGAAAATAACATGATGGCAACGCATCAGTATATTTTATGCAGGTGTTAATTTTGCGTATTAATATTCTCCCGTCAGGCCGGGAATCCAGGGGATTTACAGCGCGTCGGTGAGTTTATCCACCACGACTTTACCACTGTTATCGAACTGCGTTATGCGAAAGCAGTCGCTCCAGGAGCGGCGGGTCGTAAAGCGGTCGAAAAGTGACACCCGGCCTTTACGCTGACCGTCTTTACTCAGAATAACCCATTCAGTGACTGCCGAATAATGCTGGTTATTGTCATGACGACTCTGTTGTTCAACAAGCTGGTCTTCTTTTTCCACTTTTAAATAATCACGCAACATATTTAACCTCCATAGAAAGTATTATTAACATTACTCCTTTTATTTATTCTTTCAATCAAACTTTTTAATCAATAAAAGTGACTATTAGTGGACGATTGAAGTGGCAAAAAGGCCGAGGCGATCACCTCAGCGGACAGGAGATTCCACTACGCTTTATCATGTATTCGCTGCACTGCCTGCGACTGCCGGGGCCGCAAAGAGGGCAACATAACGCGTTAACCTTGTATTCATCATGGGTGTTGTTCTGCTATATCTAGTGCGTTTTGCCACGACCGAGCCACAGAGAGCGCTGTAACATGAGTCACGATCACCTGACAGACATTGCCTATCGCCACTTTATTGAAAGTGTTAAAGATTATGCCATATATATCCTGAGCACCGACGGCGCGGTCATCAGCTGGAACGAAGGTGCCCGCCGGGCAAAGGGCTATCTGAGCGAAGAGATTATCGGTCGCTATTTTGGTCTCTTCTATAGCGAGGCCGAGCAGCGCTCCGGCGTGCCAGCGAAAAATCTGGAGGTTGCGGTCCGTACCGGACAGTTTGAGGGCGAAGGCTGGCGCTATCGCAAAGACGGCTCCCGCTTCTGGGCGCATGTGATGATCGATACTATCCACGATGAGCAAAATACCCTGCTGGGTTTTGCCAAAATTACCCGGGATATTAGTGAACAAAAGGCGATTAACGATCGCATTGCCTGGATGGCGCGATACGATGCGCTGACCGGGTTAACTAACCGCGTGGAATTCTTCGAGCGGGCGGAAAAGCTGATCACCAGTAATGATGCCCGCCGGTTTGCTGTTTTCACAGTCGACCTGGATAAGTTTAAAGAGATTAACGATCTGGAAGGCCATCTTATTGGCGATCAGCTGCTGCAGCGCGTGGCGGGCGCGGTGCTGAAAACGCTGCAGAAAGAGGAGGTGGTGGCGCGCTTTGGCGGCGATGAGTTTGTTGCGCTCAAGCCTTTCTAGGATGAGAGCGAAGTGGACGCCTTTGCCGCCCGCCTGTGGCACTGTTTTAGCGGCAAACAGACCTTTGCCGCAACGGAAGTGATCCTTTCCGCCAGCATTGGCATTTCGGTCTATCCGCTGGACGGAACGGACATTAACACCGTACTGAGTAATTCCGATCTGGCCATGTACCGGGCGAAAAGCAGTCTCGATACCAAAATATGCTGGTACGAACGTGAAATGGATGACAAAACGCGGCAGCGAAATATGATGGCCGCCGACATTCGCCGTGGAATTCACACCGGAGAGTTCTCGCTGCACTATCAGGCGATCCGCAATATTAAAGATCGGCGGATAACCGGTTACGAAGCGCTGTTGCGCTGGCAGCATCCGCAGCTGGGAGCGATCCCTCCGGAGGTGTTTATTCCGGTCGCCGAGGAGAGTGGCGCCATTGTGCCATTAGGCTACTGGGTACTGGAGCAGGTCTGTATCGAGTCACTGGATAATCGGCTGAACAAAAAAATCTCAGTTAATATCTCACCGGTACAGTTGCGTCACCGTAGCTTTATCGAAAAAGTGCGCGAGATCCTGATGCGAACCGCTTATCCGGTTAGCCTGCTGGAATTTGAAGTGACGGAGACGGCGTTCATCATCAATAAACAGCTGGCGTTCAGCGTGCTGCATCATCTGCAAAAAATGGGCATCAATATCGCGCTGGATGATTTCGGCACCGGCTACTCCTCCCTGAGCATGCTGCGCGATTTTCATTTCGACGTGATTAAACTCGACCGTAGCTTTATGCAGGATGTGGAGAGCAATCCTCAGGTTCGTTCTTTTGTGCGGGCGATAATTTCGCTGGGGAACTCTATCAATACCCCGCTTATCGCCGAAGGGGTGGAAACCGAGGGGCAACGGCAGATCCTCGAAGAAGAGGGATGCGACGAAATGCAGGGCTTTCTGTTCGGCGAGCCGGTCGATATTAACCATCTTCCGCAGCAGAATTAACGCGCCCGCCGTTGGCTGGTGGGCGCGGGATCGTTACTGATGCGCCAACGGAGGCTGCCCGGAGAGATGAAGCAGCGCGGAGCGCAACGAGACATCGAACATCTGCCCATGCGTCAGTCCAGGGTAGCGCCAGAACTGCACCGTCAGACCGTTACCGGCCAGCTGCCGCTGGGTCTGACGCAGTACGCCCAGGGAGGCTTCATGCCCGGAGGGCTCGGCGGCGGCTTTTCCATCGCCTTCCAGCAGATACAGTGACGTCCCGGTAAACGCGGTGCCATCAAGGGTCGCGGTGTCCTTCAGGGGAGAGGTCTGCGCCTGGCCAAGCGACGGGCTGGCAGAATAGTAGATCCTGAACAGGGAGTGGTTTCGCCACGCGTCGAGTACAAACAGTCCGCCGTAGGAGTGGCCCCAGAGAGCCCGCTGGCGCGGATCTATTTTCAGGTTAGCTTCCGCCTGGGGCACCATCGTTTCGGTCAGGAGCTGGCGAAAAATATAATTGCCACCGGTTTTCCGCGGCGGTGGCGCGGGTTTACCCGTGCGAGGTGTGAACGTCTTTAGCGGTGGGGTGTAATCCCAGGCCCGGGCGGCGGTGTCGAAAGGCAGCGCCGTCTGATAGCCGATCGCGACGATCACCGGCGGGGAGCCAGCGGAAAGCTGCTGCAAAAATGCGTCGCTGAGCTTATCCATCACCGCGTTACCGTCCAGCATATACAGCACCGGGTAACCGGCGGCAGGGGGCGCTTTATTGGGTACGGCTGTCCACACCCGGTAGTGGCGTGCACCATCGACAGAATCATACTGGCGTTGGGTAAAGTGGTAGAAAGCCGATCCTTTGTCCGCGATGTTCGGCCCCAGCGGCTGAAGATCTGGCCGGGCGCAGCTGCCGCTACTGTAGAAGAGTGCCCCAACCGCCAGCGTCAGCAGCCCGCTAGCCCGGCCTGTGGTGATGCTCCCTGAACTCTGCTTCACGTCGTCTGTTCCCCCTGTTTTTTATCTTCTGACATTTTGTCGGGCAGACACGTTAGCACAGCTTGATTGATAATGGTTCTCATTTCTTTTTGTGCGCGAACATTGAGGCTGAATGGCTGCGGTCGGGGGGCGCAAATGGTACAGATAAGAGAGCAGGCCGCCTGTCGGCGACCTGCTCAGAACGGTCAGGGGTCGCGGTGGAGGTTACGCAACAGCCTCTTTATCAGCGGGGCGATCGCGATAAAGAGCAGCGCAATAATCACGACCAGCAAAAGCGTCAGCCCTTTATGGTGGCTGATAAGCACCCACAGCATCGCCAGCGTCATTAGCAGATTCCTTGTATGTCCGCGTTAGCCGTCACTGAGGTGAATGAAATTCAACAAAATAGTCATCACCACCCAGGCCAGCAGCAAAAAGCGTCGTTTGTCATGACGTGATTCCAGCGCAGCGAAATAACTCGCGCTATACCAGGTTGATATAATAATAGCCAGCGTGATGATGGCCTGCCAGACCGCTTCGCTGTAGCCAGTGATGCGGCTTATCCCACGAAAGCAGAGTACAATCGCGATGCCATTAAGTGCGTTGCACATCAACCATCCCCACAAACTGGCAGGACGGCGAAAAAAATATCCAAGTCGTAAAACCAATGTCGTATACACCTTGCCAAAATAATCGCGCTGTAAAATGCAGTTTAAATGCCGAAAGGGTATTGATGTAAATCAAAATTAATGGGATGGCGAGATTATTCCTGGCGAGGCGCGTCAATAAACGCCTAAAGCAGAGAACGGCGAAAATGTAGGGATAATATCTATATCATTGTTTTATATGTGTAAAGTAGAGGTGTTACTGCGATAGTTGCTACACTCGTTATATTTATAAGTCATTTAAGATACGTTAATTTCCATTGTTATTATTGGGATTGACGTTATAACGGGGAAAATTAGGTGATTCGTAAGATCGTCTTCCTGCCAGGGGTAAGTAAAGAAGCCACCCGGGACAACGGCCCCGGGCGGAAAGGCACTTAATGGGGCAGGGCGTTATGCTGCAGAATTTTCAGGAAGTCATTTTTGTCTGAAATTAACGACAGTGCGTTAGCGATTAGCTCATCGCTAAATATCGAGGCAATTTCTTTGAGCACATCAATATGCTCTTTCTCTTTCGCGATCACGCCGATGGCAATAAACATCACATTGCTGCGATCCCAGATAACCCCATCAGGAAACTGATAGATCTCAATCCCGGTTTTGAGGATGATATCCGTCGCGGATTTCGGCAAGTGTGGCAGGGTGATGCCATTGCCCAAAAAGGTCGAGACCTGATGCTCGCGCTCCATCAGAAAGTGAACGCACTCCTGATTGACATAGCCTTTGGCTTTAAACTCCGCGCCAATCATGGCGATGACTTCCGCTTTGTTACTGGCCTTGCAGCCGATGTGCAGATTATCCAGCGTGATGTTATCGATCATAACCAACCTCCCTGGTGAGACGAGTGGATTTTTTACCCTCATGATTCGCTGACAGCTCCGCTTCTAACTGCTCAAGCGACTTATTGGAGGTCTCGGGCAGGGCGAAGACCACGAAAAGAATGGCTAAATAGTTGATGGCCGCGAAGATGAAGAAGACTGGCCCAAGGCCCAGTTTCGCCTGCAGCAGCGGGAACAGATAGCTGACCACCGCGTTCATGATCCACATGAAAAATACCGAGATACCCATCGACAGACCGCGGAATTTTAGCGGGAACAGCTCGGCTAAGACCACCCAGGTAATAAAGCCCATCGAGCCCTGCATCACACCGACGAACAGCGCGCCCAGCAGCCAGATGACGGTGGCTTTCAGATCGCCCACCAGGGTGTAGTCGACAGTGGCGATAATCAGGTGCAGCGTGGCCATAATGGCAAAGCCGTAGATAATGATCGTCTTACGTTTGAAACGGTCGACAAGGAACAGCACGCCAATCAGCATACCGCCCACAGAGAAAACACCGTTCAGCACGTTGCAGATCAGCGAGGTTCGTTCGGAGAAACCGGCGGCACTCAGAATTTCCGTACCGTAATACATAATGACGTTAACGCCGGTGGTTTGCTGCAGGGCGGCCCAGGTAATACCGACCAGCAAAATTTTGAGGATCCAGGGCGTTTTGAGGATCGTGGCAAAGGTGCCCTGGGCGCTGTTCTTATTGCCAGCTTCAATTTTGATTAAGGTAGAGATGTCGTCGTACTCTTTCTGCGCGCGTTCCGCCGGGCGGATCTGTTTGAGAATATGCAGCGCTTCATCATGACGATTTTTGCTAATCAGCCAGCGCGGGCTTTCCGGCGCGCGCCACATGCCCACGAAAAGACAGATGGCCGGGATGGCCTGGACCAGCAGCATATAGCGCCAGACGTCCGGCAGATGGCCCCAGATGATGCCGATGATCGCGTTGATGGCAAACGCCGCCAGCTGGCCAATGACGATGGCGACTTCATTCAGGCCGGTGAGTTTGCCACGCATCTCGGTGGGCGCCACTTCAGAAATGAAGGTCGGAGCGGTAACCGAGGCGCCGCCGACGGCGTAGCCCAGCAGGGCGCGGGCAATCAGCAAAGTCGTGATATCGGGGGCAGCGGCGGAGAGCAACGCACCGATGAGAAAAATAAAGGAGAGAAACAGTAAGTATTTTCGCCGGCCGAAGAAGTCGGCAAACTTGCCGCCAAAGACGCTGCCCAGCGCGGCGCCGACCAGCAGAACGCTCATGACCAGCCCCTCGGTGGTCGGGGTCAGCGCCATGTACTGCTTCAGTGAGGAAAAGGCGCCGTTAATCACGCCGGTGTCGTAACCGAAAAGCAGGCCGCCGAAGGTGGCCACTAAGGTAATCTGATGAAGTCGTTTTCTCTGTTGCTGGTTCAGGTTTGTTATAAATGACATGGTAGTCCCTTTATTTTGTTGAACGACACAAGATAAAAATACATCTCTCCAGTCAGGATTTATCACGCCTGTGTTGTCGTAACTAACTGAATTAAATGCTTTTATTCTTTGTGTAATTGCTCGGCACAAGGCAGGGTACGCTAAGCAATGGCGGTCAAAGAGGTTTACGGCTTGGTGTTGACATAGATGTAGTCGATATCCGTTCTCCTTTTGGGTTAGCGATCTTCAGTGCGTCGGTCGCGCCGACATTTGCCGATGAACAGCGCTCTGGTTTAGTACGTTGCTGTCGCTCCGGCGATTTACCGTGGTAAGAATATGGCACAAAGAAATGGAATGAACATGCAACAAGATCACATTATGAAAATTTAATTTCAAATCGGTGTTGCAGAATGGTAAAGGCATGAAGCCAATCACAAAGGCTGCAGGGGATATATCCCCATGAAAAGCAGGTTAATTTTACAGCATGGTAATAATGATGTTGTTTTCAGTGGGTTAATGTAAACCGAAGAATACAACGCAGATCACATTTTTACGCCATAATACCGAAGAATAGAATTTATATTTCATTTCTGTGATCAGGGTAAACCGAGGATGACGGCCTTCTGACAACGGTCTGGGGGAATGTGAGCGGTTCGCTGCACCCATGAAGGGGGTTATGAGATGAATGTGTGGCTGGCGGGAACGTCAGGTAAAAATGCAGAGAGGGGAGTCTCTGCATCTTACCCATCACGGAAAAGATCAGTGCAGTGCGGGCCAGTAGCCTTCGTTGGCGACGATCAGTTCATCGAGGATGGCTTTCGCCACCGCGGCGCTGGGCACCGTTTTTGACAGGGTGATGGCCTGCCACAGTTTCTGGTAACTGCCCTCAATCCAGGCATCAACCACCAGCTTCTCGACCGCCACCTGCTGCTCCATCAATCCTTTCTGGAACGACGGGATTTTCCCCATCGCCAGCGGTTCCGGGCCGTTGACGCCCACCAGACAGGGAACTTCCACCATCGCCGTCTCATCAAAGTTGGCGATGGCTCCGTTGTTCTCGACGATCAGCAGCATCCGCTCCTGGGTGTTAAAGGCGATGGCGCAGGCGAGGTCGACAATAAAAGTGGCATGGGCCCCGGCATGGAAATGCGCGCCTTCCGCAGTACCGCGACGGGTGATCTCCCGGGCCATATCAAACACCTCTTTTTCACGCCCGGCCATGACCTCGTTGGCCCGGGTAAAGTCTGGATCGGCGTGCGCCACCTCATAGTCCGGGTAGAGATAGTATTTCAGATAGGTGTTAGGCAGCGTCGACGGATCGAGGGCAAACACATCCTTCACCTTTTTAAACGTCTCGATCCAGCTCGGCGCCTTATGCTGAAAGTCTTCCTTTGGGCTGCTGTATCCCTGCTCCGCCACGTGACGTTTCAGCGCCGGCATCAAATCGTTACCGGCTTTATCGGTGATGCTGGTCCACCAGCCGAAGTGGTTCAGGCCGTAGTATCGGACGTTCAGCGCCTTACGCGATGGCAGGCCGAGGATGTCGGCAAACAGCCCCTCGATGGCCACCGGCATATCGCAGATGTTGATGATGCGCGCGTCGGGCCGCAGACGACGGGTCGCTTCCGCGACGATAGCCGCCGGGTTGGAGTAGTTGAGCATCCAGGCCCCTGGCGCGTACTGCTGCATATAATCGACCAGCTCCAGCACCCCGGCAATGGAGCGCATACCGTAGGCAATCCCACCCGGGCCACAGGTCTCCTGACCCGGCACGCCATATTTCAGTGGGATCTTTTCATCCTTTTCCCGCATCTCATACAGGCCAACGCGAATATGCGCCATCACGAAATCCACGCCGGTAAAGGCCGCCTGCGGATCGGTGGTATAGCTGAACTTCACCTGCGGGAAGCGTTCTGCCACCAGAATGGCGCAGGCGTCGCCGATGGTCTTCTGACGCTGGTGATGGTTGTCGTACAGACGGATCTCCCGCAGGGGAAAGCGTGACATATTTTCCAGTAACATCATCACAATCCCTGGGGTATAAGTACTGCCGCCGCCGGCAATCGTGACCACAAAATTATCTTTCATTTACCACCTCGTTATTCAGTAACACCCAGACTGGCGTTGACCGCCGTTCGAATTTTGTTGACCCCCAGGCCATAGATCACCTGGACATGGTTTCCTTTGATCAGCACGTTGCTCCCGCCGCTCTCTTTCAACAGCGTCTGCTGGATAAGGGCGGGGTCCCGCACATCAACCCGCAGACGGGTAAAACAGTTTTCCACCGCACAGACATTCTCTTTACCGCCCAGCCCGGCAATCACCAGCGCGCCTTTATCCCGATGCTCGCGATTAGCCTGTTGCGAATGTTCATCGTCGGCTGCGGTTTCGCGCCCCGGGGTGAGCAGCCGCAGACGGGTAATACAGAAGGTGCCGACCAGGTACATGGTCGCGGTTTCCAGCAGGCCGAGGGCGACAAACAGCGGCCAGCGCGTCACGCTGGCGCCTGCCGGGAGGTTATATACGACGAAATCGATAAGGCCGTTGGTGGCGCAGACCCTGACATGAAGCAGCCAGGCCAGCATCTGGAAAAAACCGTCCAGCAGGGAGTAGATAAGCCACAGCAGCGGGGCGGTGAAGATAAAGAGAAATTCAAAAGGTTCGGTGATCCCCACCAGGACGGAGGTAACAATCAAGGGGATCAGCGTGACTTTCAGCCGCTGCTTATTCTCCGGTTTCGTTGTGCGGTAGAAGGCGAGCGCCATACCGGCGGTGCCGAAAATCTTCACCATGCCATAGGTGAGAAAACGGGCGGAATCACTCAGCGCGCCAATGGGATGGCGGGCGATTTCGGCAAGAAAAATGGGCTTGGCACCCATTACCGTCTGACCATCAACCAGCAACTGACCGCCGATAGAAGTAAACACAAACGGCGACCAGATCAGATGATGCAGCCCGGTCGGGATCAGGAACCGGTTGAGAAAGCCGTACAGGAAGACCCCGATGGCGCCAAAGGATTTCATAAAGCCGGTCAACGCTGAGATGCCCAGCTCCACCATCGGCCAGAGATAGACGGTGGCGATAGCAAACAGGCCAACCAGCGGCAGCATCACGATCAGCACCAGCTTGCTGTTGCCGTAGATCGACAGCGCGCCGCGAAACTCAATACCGACCACACGATTGTGGACAAAGGCGACGGCGCAGCCGAGGATGATACCGAGGAACACGCCCATATCGATAACCTGAAAACCGAAGATAAAGGTTTGTCCGCTGCCGTACAGTTGCGCGTTAGTGGCCCCGGTCGCCAGGCGATGGGTCAGGGTCAGCCAGCTGTTGTTCGCCGCCAGGTAGATAAGCCAGGTCATCGCCGCCACGAAGGTCGCTTCAGCCTTGCGGGTTTTCGCGAGGCCGCTGGCCAGCCCCAGGCAGAACAGAAACCCGAGATGGTTCATCAGCGCCCAGAGCATGCTGGAGACGAATTTCCCCACCAGGTAGATCCCGCTGCTTTCATCCACCCACAGTCGGTTGGTTGTCATGCTGAACAGGGCGATCAACAGGCCGATAGCTGGCAGATACAGCACCGGCCCGATCATCGCCTTGGAAAAGTCCTGAAGCTTTTTCACCCCAATCATGGTTGTCCTCTTGTCCTCGCAGACCTGCTGAATAGGCTTATCAGACTAGGAGCTGACCATCGGTATCCCGAGCAGGAAAAGGGCCAACTGTGACGAAAGTCATATATATTGTTACTGGACAGATATATAAATATGGCGTGATTTATAGATGAGTTAGGGTTGGATTTTTCGCCGTAAAATAAAAATAATCCTTTATTTACATTTGGTTGATCAGAATTCCATTTGCCAGAAACTACGCCATCGAGACATCTAAAAGTGATTTATAAAAAGATTGCCACTGAACTGAAGGCCCGCATCAACAGCGATGACTATGCCGTGGGCGATATGCTGCCCAGCGAAAAAGCGCTCGCTGCGGAGCTGCAGGTCTCGGTGATGACGCTGCGCAAAGCGCTGGCGCTACTGGAGGAGGAAAAACTGATTGCGCGGCGTCACGGTAGCGGAACCTGCATTGTGCGTAAAAGCAACTATCATGGCGGAGAACTGGAGGGGTTTAACTACCAGATGCAGGTGGTCGGCGTCACCAACTACCGTAACAAAGTCATTGAATTTACGCTGCTTGATGCCCCTCCGGCCATTGCCCAGCAGTTAAAGATCCAGCCGGGGGAGAAAGTGTATTACGTCCGACGGCTGCGGCTAATCGATGAGGTGCCGATCCTGGTGGAAAACAGCTATATCCCATTCGCCACCTTTCCCTGGCTCAGCGTGGGTAACCTCGAGCAGTCTAAGTTCAACTATTTCAAAAAAGAGTGCCATATCACCATTATCGAGAGCCACCGCAGCTATACCCCGGTGTTGGCGACCCGCGAGCAGGCGGAGCTGCTGCAGGTGGCGCCAAACAGCCTCCTGCTGCGGGTGCAGTCGATCAGTTACGCCCAGAACCGGGCGATCGTCGATTTCTCCGACATTTACCAGAACACCAGTAAATACAATGTGAAACACATTACCCGCCGCTAGTGGATTCAGGCCAGCCATCCCCGACAGATCAGCTCCACTCCCAGCGCCAGCAGGAACAGCAGAAAGCCCTGACGAAAGCGTTGCGGGCTGAGACGGGTGCGGATCCGTTGTCCCAGCCACATGCCGAGCAGCGCCGGTAACAGCGCCAGTGCCGACAATAGCCCTGCATCATCATGCCAGCCATCGTGCAGGGCGAGGCCAGCCGCCATCGCCAGGGTGGAGAGGGTGAACGACAACCCCAGGGCCTGCACCAGCTCGTCGCGGCGAAAGCCCAGCGCCTGCAGCCAGGGAACGGCCGGAATGACGAATACCCCGGTCGCGCCGGTGATCACGCCGGTCAGCCCACCGACGATCGGCGACAGCCACTTCTCCACGCGGGCGGAAACCTGAAACACCGGACCGCAGAGCGCATAAGCGGCATAGACTATCAATGCGGCGCCAAGCGCCAGCGCTGACCACCGGGGATTGAGGTCGATCAGCAGTGAGGACCCCGCCAGCGTGCCAATAAGAATCCCGGTCATCATAAGCCAGAGGCGGCGCACAATCTGCGCCAGCGCCGGGCCGGCCAGTAACTGCCAGAGATTAGTGAGCAGCGAGGGGAGCACCAGCAGCGCTGCGGCGGCCTGCGGCGGCATCAGCAGGCCAAGCAGGCCCATCGCCACCGTGGGCAATCCCATGCCGGTCACCCCTTTGACCAGCCCGGCGGCAATAAAGATCAACAGGAAAGAGATCGTGTGTAAATCGAACATTATGGCTGACTTTTCAGGGTAGAAAGGGGCATTGAAACAGCTGGTCGCAGGGGCAACAATGCGGTATGTTGGCCAAAGACTACGGAAAAACCGAAGGGTAAGGAGAGCGAGATGCGACTGGATCTGGCGGATCTGCGGTTGTTTATCGCCATCGTGGATACCGGCAGTATTACCGGTGGGGCAGCCATGGCCCATCTGGCCCTGGCCTCCGCCAGCGAAAGAGTGCGCAAGCTGGAAGCAGAGGTCGGTGTTCCCCTGTTGCAGCGTCATGCCCGCGGGGTGACGATGACGGAGGCCGGGGAGGTACTGGCGCGCCATGCCCGCCCGCTTCTTGAACAGCACCAGCGTCTGCGCCAGGCGATGCACGCCTTCGCCCGCGGTCAGCAGGGGACGCTGCGCCTGTTCGCCAACACCTCAGCGCTGTCGGCTTTTCTGCCGGGCAAGCTCGCCGCCTGGATGGCAGCGCATCCGGCGGTGCAGGTCGACACCGAAGAGCGCACCAGCGCGGATATCGTCAGCAGCATTCTGACGGGTGTGGCGCAGGCTGGAGTGGTGTCCGATGCGGTCGACCCCGGGCCGCTGCATCTGGATCCTGTCGCCGATGATCCCCTGGTGCTGATTGTGCCGCCGACTCACCCTCTGGCCGGCGCGAATGAAGTGGCGTTTGCGGCGGTCATCAACGAGCCGCTGGTCGCCCTCTACCAGACCAGCGCACTGCAGCAGCATATTGAACAACATGCCGCCGGGCTCGGCCAGGCGCTAAACGTCCGGGTCCGGATGAGCCATTTTGAAGGGCTTTGCGAGATGGTGGCTCACGGCGCCGGCGGGGCGATCCTGCCCCGCGTCATTGCCGAACGCTACCAGCAGCGCTACCGGTTTGCCGTCATCGCGCTGCAGGATCGCTGGGCACAGCGCCGCCTGTGTCTGTGTTATCAGGATGATGCCCGGCTGACGCCAGCGATGCGCCGTTTGCTGGCGTGGCTCCGACAGCCGTGAGACCATGAGTGACGGCGTCACTTTTTATGGCGGTTATTGCTACTGACATCCGTGTCAGAGATGCGATAGTAGACGTCCGACATTTATTAACACGCGAATCAGGACAGACAAGATGAGTACATTACCAAAGGTCGCGGTGCTGGGACTCGGCGCCATGGGACATGCTTTTGCCAGTAACCTGCTGAAAAACGGCTTTACCGTAGCCGGCTGGAACCGTTCGCCAGCACGCGGCGAAGATTTACAGGCGCAGGGATTATCCCTGCATACCACGCCGCAGCAGGCGGTCGCTGATGCCGAGGTAATCATCAGTATGCTCGCCGACGGTCAGGCTACCCTCGAGGTACTGGCGCAAATAGCGCCTGCCTGTCAGCCGCAGGCGATCTATTGCCAGATGGGCACCATCGGCCTGCCGGAGACGCAGCAGGCCATCGCGTTGTTGCGGGAACGTCAGCCGGAGATGACCTATATCGATGCCCCGGTGTCGGGGACCAAAGCCCCGGCGGAGAAGGCGCAGATCCTGGTGCTCGCCAGCGGAGATCGTGAAAAGGGCGCCGCCGTCGAGCCGGTGTTCGCGGCCATCTCCCGCGGGACGCAGTGGTTTGGCGAGGCCGGCAACAGCCAGAAAATGAAGCTGGTCCTCAATGCCTGGCTGATTTCGATGATGCAGGGCATCGCGGAAAGCGCCCAGCTGGCGAAGACGCTGGGCTTTACCCCCGACCAGCTCTGGAGCGCTCTGGAAGGCGGCCCGCTGGCCGCACCGTATGTCAAAGTGAAACTGGATGCCATCGCCAGCGAGCAATTCGCGCCGCAGATGCAACTGGCGCATGCGCTGAAAGATGCCCGGCTGGCGCTCTCCCTGGCCGAGCCGCACACCATGCCGGGGCTGGATAACATTGCCGAACTGTGGCAGCAGGCGGCGGACGCGGGATATGCCGGCCAGGATTTGTCAGCGGTATATCAGTGGCTGTCGACGTCGGCGAAAGCGTAGTACCGCATCCTCAGGAAAAAGTGGCCGTGGTGGCCACTTATCCAGAGAAGAGCTATTTCCCGGAGAGAGCCGGGCGAGTGTCGATCCCTTCGTCAATGCGCTTGATCATATAGGGAAAGAACGGATTGGAAGACTGACGCATCAGCGAGTCCAGACCCACAACCAGCACCGAACGCTCGCCGCGAGCAGCAAACGTGCCGAGGCTGATCCCATATTGATTCAGCGGATGGGGATAGCGCCCGTACAGCGAATCGCTTAACGGGAAAGGGAGCGCGACATGAGAAAGGGAGTATACGTCCGGCAGATAGCGCATTCCCTGCAGCTTTTCCACTGTGGTGTCTGTTTTCCCGGCAGATGTTGTGCGGATTTCCATATCGGTACTGGCTGAATTCGCGTTAGTGATGATCGTGGTCTGATAAGCGCGTGGCGGCGCGGGCAGCAACCGCGCCAGCGCGGTGTAAGACGTCCGGCGTAATAATGAATTAAACCTGACGGCATGATTCAAATCGAAGAGGACAATTTCACTGCCATTTTCCGGCAAACGGTTATACAGCGCCGTCACGATTGCCCGCGTACTGACCGTTGAATCCACAACGGACTGAAAGGTCAATACCGGCGGTAAGCTGTTAAGTCTGTGATTTCTCGAGTCAGTCACTATCTGCTTTTGCAGCGCTTTGGTCAGCAGGAAGGACTGCCGGGCGGCGTTCGTCGGGAAGGAGTTATATTTGAACGGATTAAACTCGGGCATGATGTTTAACCATGCGGCTTTCGAGAAGGCGGGAAGAAACGCGGGCCAGCCAGCGAGGCCGGAAAAACGCGCGAAGCTGGTAATACCGATCATCGGAGAAATCAGGATCACCCGCTGGGGTTTTGCCAGTTCGGCATTATCCAGCGCGTCCAGCGAATATTTCATTGCCAGCGCGCCGCCGTTGGAAAATCCGACGATATGCAGGGGCACATCATTACCCGTCAGTCGTTTCGCTTCTCTCACCGCAAGGCGCGTGGCGGCAAGCCAGTCCTGCCAGTCCACATCGGTCAGCCCGGCGGGAACCGTCCCATGGTCCGGTAATCTGATACCGATGGCGACATACCCCTGTTGCCGGTAATTTTCAGCGATATGCCGCAGGCTGTAGGGGGTATGTGTCAGACCATGCAGCAACACCACGGCGCCTTTCGGTTTGCCATCCGGCATCATGATATATGACCGATTCCAGTTGGTTGGAAACGAGTCCGGATAGATGGGGCTGTGACTATAGTAACGATTCAGTTCGGTTTGCTGCTCAGCGTCCAGCTTATCGGTAACCTGGCGTTTTACCTCACTGAAGAGCGCATTCTCTTTGTTGATGTAATCGTTCCAGTCAGCATTGTCGATTTCCTCCGCGTCCATCTCATGCGGAACCCAGGTATGCCAGAGCTGCAGCTCGGGTCCGCGCTGAATGTCATAAAGGCGTAGTCCCAGAGCGCCAACGATCAACAGCAGCAGGGACAACACGATACGTTTTAACCAGGTTACCCATTTCAACGCGTAGCTTCCTTTCTTAATGACATGTTTTCTGAGTATAAATAAACATGGTCAGGGAGATTTACTTTTTATTAGGTTTCCTGTTATCCACACGTTGCGGCAGCAGGTGGATGACACGATGGAGCAAGTTCTTTGTCTTGCAGCGAATAACCTGGCAGACCCCTGAGGCGAGGATACGACGGCACGCTACTCATTTTTCTCGAGTCTCGCCTGAGGACGTTATTCTCAGGTGTAACAACAGGCTAAACGATGCCGGTAAAACGGTCAGTGTAACCAGCGTGGCAACCAGTAGTCCCCCGATAATCGCATAGGCCATCGGTCCCCAGAATACCTGATGAGAGATGGGGATCATTCCCAGAATGGCGGCACAGGCCGTCAGGCAGATGGGGCGCGCACGATGCTCTGCGGCCGCAATAATGGCGGCATCGCTTGCCATTCCCTGAGCAAGATTGCTGTCAACCTCGCTAATCAGTATGACGGCGTTACGAATGATCATGCCAGCGAGCGCAATCACGCCAAGCAGAGCGACAAATCCCATCGGTGTTCCGCCAGGTAACATAGCCAGCACGATCCCCGGTAAACCAAACGGGGCCATCAGTATAGCCAACGCCATACGGGAATAGTTGCGCAACTGGAGCATCAACAGCAAGAGCATGATGACCAGTGTCACCGGTAGAACCGCATAGATCGAACTATTACCTTTTTCAGATTCAGCAACCGCGCCCCCTTCTTCAATGCTGTAGCCTTCAGGCAGTTCCGCGCGCAACCTGTCTACCGCAGGTCGCAACGCTGCGGATACCGCTTCGGCGCGAAGTCCCGGGGCGAGGTCAGTTTGCACGGTGATGAAAGGCAAACGCTGTCGACGCCAGATAACCGGATCATCCACGCCCCAGACTGGCGTGGCAAAGGCGCTGAGCGGGATTTGTTTCCCGTCATTCCCCTGAACAGTCAGCGAAGAAAAGGTGGCGAGGTTAAGACGCTCATTGTCCCTGGCCCGGAGCACCACATCGACAAGGCGGTCATTATCGCGAACCGACGTGACCACACTGCCGGACCAGACGGTATTGAGCATCCGGGCCAGACTTTCTGACGACACGCCCGCAGCCCGGGCTGCGGTCTGATTGACCTTGAGGGTAATGACTCTCTCCGGTTCGCCTGCCGTCTGATTAACCTCGCGAGAGGAGGGGGACCGGCCAATGACATCGCTCAGGCGGTTCGCGATCGACCTGACCTTCAGATAATCTGGCCCACTCACCCGGTATTTGACTGGCCAGCCGACGGGAGGCCCAAGTTCCAGGGGCGATACGCGCGTGATGATGTCGCTAAAGCGCGTAGCCAGTATCCTGTTTAACTGTCGATGAAGACGATCCCGCGCTTTAAGATCTTTAGCTACCACCACCATCTGGGCGATATTTTCATTTGCCAGAAGCACATCCATAGGCAGGTAAAAACGGATCGCTCCCGACCCAACGTATGTCGAAAAGCGATCAACGTTGCGGTTGCCTGCCAGGGCCTTCTCCAGCTTTTCAGCCGTATTTTGCGTTTCCGACTGCGAGGCATTTGCCGGCAGCGTCAGGCTTACCAGCAATTCTGGCCTGTCGGAGGCGGGGAAAAACTCCCCCTGCATAAAGGTTGTTCCGTAAACGGACAGACCAAGCGCAATGAGAGCAATACACACGGTGGCGAAGCGGTGACGCAACGCCTTGCGCAGTAGCCACTGGTATCCGCGGGCCATCCGTCCAGGACCTTTCGCCTTCTGTCTGATGTTGTCAGATAACAGCCACGTCCCGGTTAACGGTGAAAACAGGATCGCGACAACCCATGAGCACAGCAGGGCGATGAGCACCACGGCAAACAGGGAAAAGCAATATTCGCCGGCGCTGGACGCAGCAAATCCCACGGGAATAAACCCGGCAATCATCACAAGGGTGCCCGTCAGCATCGGAAATGCGGTCGTTTTAAAAGCCCGGGTCGCCGCCTGTCGGCGGAAATCCCCGGCTTCCAGACCAGAGACCATGGTTTCCACGGTGATCATGGCGTCATCGACCAGCAGGCCCAGCGCGATAATCAATGCGCCGAGAGAAATACGCTGCAGACCTATTCCTGCCAGCATCATTCCTGTAAAGGTCATGGCCAGAACCAGTGGGATGGCCGCAGCCACTACCAGTCCGGCTCGTAAACCCAGCGAGACAAACGAAACGGCCAGGACGATCGCCACGGCTTCGATAAGCACCCGGATAAACCCGCTTACGGCATCGCTGACCACCGCTGATTGATCGGCAACCTTGACCATCTCAATACCGTGCGGCAGCGTGACGCTGATGGCATGCATTTTTGCATTCAGCGCGGCGCCGAAACGCAGCATATTACCCGTCGGCGCCATCGAGATAGCCAGCCCGATGGCGGGTTTGCCGTTGACCCGGTAAACCGGCTGGGGAGGCTCGGCGTTTTCACGGCTAACGGTGGCAATATCCGTCAGAGGAAGGTAACGATCGTTAATATGCAGCGTGACGGCACGTAAGCTCGCTTCAGAAGTCAGCTCCCCGCTGACCTTTATCGCCATATTTTCCTGTCCGGTGCGGATGATACCTGCCGGGACAACCGCATTTTGTGCTTTGAGGGCATCTGCTACCTGCTGGATGTTCAACCCCATACCTGCCAGACGCGCAGGAGAAAAAGAGAGAACTATCTGTTCCTGCTGCTCACCCAGCAGGCTGGTTTTTCCGATATCCGGTAACGACATGAGTTCCCGGCGGATTGTCTCAACACGGTCCCGGACCTCCCGCAGGGTATAGCCCTCAGGTATAAAGCCATAGATCGTACCGTACGTGTCATCGAACTCGTCGTCGACGGCGGGGCCCTGAACGCCTTCTGGCAAAGAGGGGGCAATATCCTGCATTTTCTTACGTACCTGATACCAGATATCCGGCACCTTTTGCGGCGGGGTATCGTCACGAAGATTGACATGAATAACGGAGCTCCCGGCGCGGGTCTCACTTTCGAGATAATCAAGCCAAGGGGTTTCCTGCAGCTTTTTTTCCAGCGTATCGGTCAGCAGTCGGGTGGTATCCGTTACGGATGCCCCGGGCCATTGCGCAGAAACAACGGCCGTTTTAATCGTAAACGCCGGATCTTCGTTACGTGGCAGGTTCTCATAACAGAACGCGCCCATAGCAATGATCAGCAGCATGAAGAAACTGACCATCTGCTGATGATTTAGCGCCCAGGAGGACAGGTTAAATTTCTCATTCAATACGGGTTTCATGATTCGCACTCCCCGGCAATCACCGGCTCGCCGGAGCGTAATTTACTCACGCCGGCGGTAATCACCCGGTCGCCTGGTTCAAGGCCGCCGGAGATAATGACCGTGGTGGCGGTATAGTATGCTGGTACCACCACGCGAAGCTGCGCCTGCGACTGTGGGTTAATCACATAAACCGCCGGTTTGTCGTCGACGCGGCTCAGCGCTGAAGCGGGAAGGGCGTATCCATGCGGACCCGTTGCGGGTAACGTGACGGTGACGCTGGCGCCCAGCGCCATTGCCAGCGGTGGGTTTTGCAGGGTAGCCCTGACGCGCCATGTGCGGGTCTGAGGATCGGCCTGCGGGCTAATATCTCTTACCGCGGCGGACGCTTGCACCGACGGGTCGCTGAGGAGGGAAACTCGCAAGCCAGCCTGTTCCTGTGGCGGGATCGCCTCGGGTTTAGCGATATCAAACACCACATCGCGGGCTTCACCGGTCGCCAGCGTCAATACCGACTGACCACCATTGACCACCTGACCCGCAGAGGCGCTTACTTCGGTGATCACGCCGCTTCGCGGCGCAATCAGACGCGTCCAGCCAAGGCTTTCCCGGGCATTACGCAACGCGGACTCGCTGTTTTTTAAACGCGCGCGGGCGACAAGCCAGTCTGCGCGGGCGGTATCGAGCTGCGTGCGGGCAATCGCGCCTGTTGGCATTAGCTTTTGCATTCGGTTGACGTTAAGTGCAGCAACCTGAGCAGAGGCTTTGGCTCCTTCATAATCAGCCTGTGCGCCATCGAGCTGATTCTGACTGGTTGTATTTTCAAGCGTGGCCAGCAGTTGCCCTGCATTGACCCGATCGCCAATATCGACGCTACGCGTCACTATCCGGCCGCCGGTACGAAAGCTCAGAATCGTTTCATCGTGCGCATGGATCTCTCCGGTTCTTTCCAGCGCGGGAAGGGTTTGCGCTGAGCCAACAACAACGTAGCGCACCGTTCGCACAGGATCAGTCGTATTACCCTGGTTGTCCCCGCATCCGGGCAGCAGAAAAATCACTACCGAAAGAATGGTCAGGGGGAGAAAGTGCAGCCAGGAAAGGGGGCGCGCCACGTCGTACAAATGGTGCAGACTGTGGCGGAGGGAGAGTAAAAATTCATCTGACATAACGCCGCTCCATAAAGGTGATGGCGTTATTAAATGCGCGCTTAGTCGAGAAAGATTCGACGTTTCGTCAAGGTATTATCAAGAGCGGCTATTTTCCATCTCAGACGACGTCCAGGGTAACAAAAGGGTGACTGCGAGTCCGCCGGTTTCAGGTAACGACGCGCTGATACTGCCACCATGGGCCTGACAAATCGCGCGAGCAATCGACAAACCGAGACCGCTGCCGCCGGAGTGGCGGGCACGAGACTGCTCCTCCCGGCTAAAACGGTTGAACATTTCCGGCAGGAACTGGGAGGATACCCCCGGGCCGTCATCGCGAAATTCGAGGCAATATTGCCCGCTGGCGTAGTGCAGCGTGACATCAAGATGGCCGCCATCACGCCCGTAACGGAGGGCATTTTCCATAAGAATGGTGAAAACCTGGCCCATACGGAACGTATCGCCTTTGAAGGGACACGCCTGAGAATGATGAAGCCTGATTGTAAAACGATGTGCATCAGCCTGGGGCATGATCCATGTCGCCCGTTCTTTAAGCAGCTCATCCAGACGAAAGGGTTCGTTTTCCAGCACCAAATTCCCGGCATCAGACAGCGAGAGCAGATGAAGTTCATCGGTCAGGCGATTCAGGTGCTGAAGCTGTTTCATTACCATTGCCAGTTGTTCCGGGCTGGCATCAAACACACCATCCAGCATGCCCTGCAAACGTCCGATAGCGGCAGTCAGGGGGGAGCGAAGCTCATGCGCCATGGCCACATGAGAGGTACGTAACTCTTTTTCATAGCGAGCCAGTTTCCCCGTCATGGTATTAAAGCCACTGGCAAAGCTGACCATTTCAGCCGGCGCATTCCTGATGAGTTCTGCCTGGCGGCCAAATTGTCCTTCGGCGACCTCCTTTGCCGCATCACGCAGCCGGCTGAACTGCAGCGCCAGTGGCCTGGCATATCTCAATCCCATCACCACAATAAAAGGGATCATGACCAGGACCAGTAACGCCACGGTGACCCAGTCCGCCGAGGCGATGGATGGGGTTGAATAACTCAACCCCCACCAGGTATCGACGATTTGATGGAAGCGCACCGGGTTCGCCTGCGGGTTCTGGCTGAGCGCAAGAAACTCTTGTCGGACCGATGCCGGCATTCTGCCTATGTTCCAGTAATTCTGCACCGCATAACGTAGCCACATACAGGTCGCAATGACAATTACGCTTCCGATGGCCAGCGCTAATATACGTGCGCAAATCCAGCGCCACAGGGAGGAATAGCGGGTTTTTGTCATGGTTGTCTGAACCTGTAGCCTACGCCGCGAACGTTAACCAGCACGCCGGAAATACCCGCCGCCTCGAGTTTTTTACGCAGGTTATAAATATGGGTATCCACCACGCGCTCCAGGGCTTCACTTTCCGGCAAGCAGTGCTCAAGTAAATGCTGGCGGGAAAAAGGGCGTGAAGGAGAGCGCATAAGCGTGGTCAGTAGTGAAAATTCGGTTGGGGTCAGATCCAACGTCCGCGGTGTGGTCCCGTCGACAATGCTCGCCACGATGGCCGTAACATCCACTTCGAGCGATTGCCAGCGAAGGATCTCTTCCTTTGTTTCTGTTTGATTGCTGCGGCGCAGTACCGCCTGCACCCGAGCCACAACTTCTCCCGGATGGTAAGGCTTAACAACATAATCATCAGCGCCATAGCGCAAGGCGCCAATACGATCGGGAGTATCTCCCATGGCGGTGACCATGATCACCGGAACATCATTTTTACGGCGCAGGCCAGCCAGGACTTCGGTGCCGTTAAGCCCCGGAAGCATCACATCCAGCAGGATCAGATCGGGTTTCCACCGGTGCGCCATATCCAGCCCGGAAAGACCATCTCCGGTAATGACGACATCGTAATTTTCACGGCGTAAATAGGCTTCGAGCACGCCAGCCGCATCGGCGTCATCTTCAATAATCAGCACTCTTCTGGACAACATCCATTCACCTTGACCGTTTCTTAACACTATCCCGACGATTCATTGATTTTGCCAAATCATACTGCGCCAACATTTTGTGGCGGCTCCTGCCTCAGGAGAAGCCGGCGTCTGTGAGGAGAACAGTATGATAGCGATAAAAAAAGCCCTGTATATGACCGTACCGCTTTTGACGGCCATGACATCCTGCGTACAAGCAAATGATGACACTTCCTCCGGCACCTTCACCATTGGGCTGGGAGGCCACTACACTCCGCGATATTCAGGTTCAGACAAGCAGGTATGGCAGGTGGTTCCTGTACTTCAGGGGCGTAACGGCGCATTTTTTATTGATACGCAGAAAGGGGGGGGATATGACCTGCAGAACGCCAGCGGCTGGTACTTCGAACATACGCTGGGATACGATCTGGGAAGGGCGGATAAAAATGCCAGCTGGCGGGCAGGGGCAAATAATCTGAAAGGGATGGGAGACATTGACGCCTCCCTGAACACGGCCCTTGCCGTCGGCTGGCAGGCGCTTTCGTGGCTCAGTGTTGAAGGTAAAGCGACGCTGCCTTTAACGGACAGCCAAGGGGTAAGCTATCAGGCATCCTTGACGTTGCTCCCTGTACAAACTGACCATGACACGGTCGCCTTTCAGACGGCGGCCCTGTTTGGCGACAACCGTTACCTGAATACCTGGTATGGGGTGGATCCGCAGCAGAGCCAGCGCTCAGGTTATAGCCGCTATTCAGCACCGGGGGGATTTTATGGCATAGACAACAGTCTGACCTGGAGTCACCAGTTTGATGCCCACTGGGGCACGGTTATCAGTGCTGACTATACCTGGCTTGGGGAGCATGCAAATGAGAGCCCGATCGTGTTACGACGTAACGAGGCGGCACTGACAGCAGCTGTCATCTGGACATTTTAGGGCGGAGAAAGCGCGGCGTGCGGTTTGTCGGGTTAGCATTGAGTGAGTCGGCATTGTTTGGCAGATACGGAACCAGAAACGAGACATGATGTTAACGGCGCCGGAAGACCTGGTGCGGTCCTCGTGTCCACTCTTTCCGAGCCTTCAGATTTTTACATCCATCAGAATCCAGTGCTTTCGACTGTAAAATTTATTCTTTGAGTGTGTTTTGTTGACTTATTCTGTAAAAAGATTACTTTTCAGGACATGAAAAAGATACTTATTATTGTACCCGATGGCGGCATGCTGTTTGAATCCGCCGGTATTGCTGACATTCTGATGCAGGCCAACCGCCTGCACCCGGAAGGTGCCCGGGAAATCTGCTACCAGGTCAAGCTAGCGACAACTCAACCGCATCAGGTTATCCATGGTCAGTCAGGTTTAAATCTGCTGGCCGACCATCGCCTGCATGAGATTGACCCTCGCGAGCCCCTCGATACCATCATGATTACCGGCAGAGGTCAAAACCCGCAGGAGGGGATGGCGGTGGTTGACTGGCTGCGCCTTGCCGCTCCCCATGCCCGCCGCATAGCCTCCATTTGCGGCGGTGCGATGCTGCTGGCGCAAACCGGACTGCTGGACGGCAGACGGGCCACTACCCACTGGAAACTGCTGGAAACCATGCAGGCGGAATTCCCGCAGATCCGTGTCGAGGGCGGGCCGCTCTATATTCAGGACGAACATATCTGGACCTCTGGCGGGGTCAGTTCCGGCTTTGATCTTACGCTGGCGCTGGTTGAAGAAGATTATGGCTTCAGCCTGGCGCGCGATATCGCCCAGGACTTCGTCATGTATCTGCGTCGCCCGGGAGGCCAGCTGCAGTTTAGCCGCTATAACCTTCAGCAGACCGCCACCCAGGGCCCGATTAACGATCTGCTGGCGTGGTTGCTCGAAAACCTCACCGCCGACCTCAGCGTAGATAAGCTGGCGGAAAAAGTCGCCATGAGTCCGCGAAATTTCACCCGCGTCTTTACCCGGGAAACCGGCGCTTCGCCGGCGCGGTACGTCGCGGAAGCTCGCCTGGCCGCCGCGCGGCAGCGTTTGGAGCAGACTCACGAGACGCTGGATCGTATCGCCGAGCAAACGGGATTTGGCAGCAGTATTAACCTGCGACGATTGTTTGAGAAACAGCTTAACCTCACTCCAGGTGAATATCGTCAACGATTTCACTGTCGCAAAATGGCGTAAAGTGATCCTTTTTTGTCATTTACGCCATAACCCGTCCGTCCTACTCTGACTCCAGCGATAATCGATAAGGAGTTAATTATGGTAAAGGTCGGTATTAACGGTTTTGGCCGGATCGGACGCAATGTACTGCGCGCAGCACTGAATAATCCGGATATTCAAATTGTGGCAATCAACGATTTGACGGACAGCAAAACGCTGGCGCATCTGCTGAAATACGACTCGCTTCTCGGTAAGCTGGATGCAGAGGTCACCGCGGGTGAAGGGGGGCTTGTTGTTGATGGTAAACCCATTACCGTATTCAGTGAACGCAACCCGGCCAGTATTCCGTGGCGTCAGTGTGAAGTCGACATCGTTATTGAGGCTACAGGATTATTCACGGACCGTGAAAAGGCTGCTGTACATATCCACAGCGGTGGCGCCAAGCGCGTGATTATCTCTGCCCCGGGTAAAAACGATGATTTAACCATTGTGATGGGCGTTAATGAGAGCCTTTACTCCCCGGATAAACACTACGTGATCAGCAACGGAAGCTGCACCACCAATGGTCTTGCACCTGCTGCGCAGGTCCTGCACCAGCATTTCGGTATTAAACATGGTCTGATGAACACCACCCATGCCTACACCAACAGCCAGGCGCTGCACGATCAGCCGGAAAAAGATCTGCGCGGGGCTCGTGCCGCCGCATTGTCGATTGTGCCTTACTCCAGCGGCGCAGCGAAGGCTCTGGGTAAAGTTATTCCTGAGCTGGATGGGCGTTTAACGGGATACTCGCTACGCGTCCCTGTGCCAGTGGTGTCCATTGTTGACCTCACCGTCACGCTTGAGCGAGATGTGACGGTCGAAGAGGTGAACAATGCTTTTCGCGAAGCCGCCGCAGCGGGACCTCTGAAAGGGATCCTGGGTTATAGCGATGAACCGCTCGTCTCCAGCGATTACCAGGGAGACCCACGCTCGTCGATTATCGACGGTCTATCAACGCTGGTGATTGGCGGTAATATGGTCAAAATTCTGGCGTGGTACGACAATGAATGGGGATTCTCTAATCGTCTCGTTGATCTGGCATTGATGATGGCAAAGCGTGAAAGCTAATCCACTGTGTGTTGTATTCATCTGTAAAAGTATAAGCAGTTCAGCTGGATGAATAGTGGCTCGAGTATCATTCATAGATGAAACATAACAAATCTTTCTGACCGCGATATAAAAGCATAAATGCCCGAGAGAGCATTTATGCTTTTTCGGCGATGAACGGAATTGCGATATGTTGTAGTCAGGTGCTCCCTGGTGGTAGCTAATCACCAGATACAAGGGAAGGGGGAGGTGAGGCAGAGCCTGTCAACATGGAAGCCGGCTGCGTAGGGCTTCAGTACACCATTCAACTTCAGCTGGCGGTTCTGTTTATGGTCGCGATGGCACTCGTCATTTGAGTGCGGAAACGAAGCTGGCGTCTTTTTGAGAATCACATCTGTGGCTGATCAAGCCCGGTTGATACACACTGCAGGCGGCGCGCTATCAAATGAGCATTTCATCTGGCATCCCGTGACGCGTTCGGTCAGAAAATGCAACAGCAGTAAGATATGCCGGACAGTACAAGCAGCAGGTGTGGCTGAATGAATTTCCCTGGCTTTTACTGTACGAGAACAGGCTGTAGTGGGCGAAGTGATTGTTAAAAGCCATGCTTGATTTATCACCTCGAACATTTTGCCTTATAGCGCAGCATTCACGTGCATGAAAGGAATGACGGTCATAGTGTTGATGTGGGAAGAGGCAGCTATCAAAGATGACGTTATTGAGTACGACATTGCATTTAACATAATATACATTATGCGCACTAATGTCGTAGCAGTTAAGTTGTAACATCTGGCCTGGACTAAGTTCCCCATCAAAGGATTCTGATGACGGATCATGCAGCGGCTTTTTTACTTTAGATGAAGTCAACCGACTCAAAATCATTCAAGACGTTGTTGACCGGCGGCTGACTAATCAGATGGCCGCGCAGCGTCTGGGTATTTCCGACCGCCTGTGCCGACGCCTTCTGTTGCGTTACCGTGAATCTGGCCCGCCTGGTATGGCTAACCGCCGTCGAGGAAAACCCAGCAATAACCACTGGCCTGATGGCCTTGCACAGTATGCGCTCAATATTATCCGCGAGCGCTATACCGACTTTCGGCCGACGCTGGCGTGTGAGAAACTCGCAGAACTGCACGATGTTCACCTGTCCAAAGAGATTGTCCGTTCACTCATGGTCAAAGCCGGTCTCTGGATCCCCCGCAAACAACGAGCTCCAAATTAAGGTCTGAGCTCCCCATATTTATAAGAGGCCGTAACACCACCATCCATCAGAATATCGCTGCCGCTGATATATGTCCCCGCAGGCCCGAACAGAAATTCGGCTAACGCCGCAATTTCATCCGGCGTGCCGCCACGCCCTGCGGGTGATTTCTCAAGCATATTTCGGTAAAAATCGCCACGCTCAATACTAGTGAGTTCATCATATGCCAGAGGAGTGAAAACGATCCCTGCGCTGATACAGTTGATACGGGCCCCTCTTTTCCCCCATTTTACTGCCTCAGCCATTACCCGCAGCGCATTCCCACGTTTAGAGATCTGATAGGCGTACAGGCTGTCATCAATTCCTTTAACCAGCGGAAGCTCCAACAATGCCTCTGGTGACAGGGTCGCTAACTCATCAGCCTGTGTTTGTGAAAGCGCATCTATTTTCAGGCGATGGCTGGACTGAGAGCCAATCACCACGGCGGAGCCCCCCGGTGCAATGACTTTACCGAACTCTTCAAACACCACCGCTGTCCCATACAAATCCACACGCAGAATATCCTGAGCTTTGGCCTGCGAAGGTGATAAGCCTGCCGTGTTGATGACTCCTTTAATTTCGCCATGCCGGGTCGCTATCTCGACTAGATCCTGTACGGATTTTCGGGAAGCAATATCGACAATCGCTGTACTGACCGTGAAACCGGCGCGGGACAGGATGTTTTCAGCTTCCTGGGTATTTTCAGATTTGATATCTGCCAGCAAAATATGCTTACCCACACCCACTCTTCGCGCAATTGCTTGGGCAATGGCCCCACTGCCAATAACAACAATGACTTCTTTCATACAAAATACCTCAATGTCATGGGCGAATGTGCGCCTTTCTCTTTCGCCAGCGCACACCTTTGCGGTTTAGTGTTATAACGCCAGCTTAAGAATGGTGGTCAGTGTTTCCTGAGTATAGGTCTCCGCCAGGCCAAACCAGCGGGTATTTCCTTTCAGATTTTCCAGTATGGCTGGCATATCGACCTCTGTAATGCCTAACTGTGACAGACGGGTCGGTGTGCCAATTTTATCGAACCACGCTTCGAGCGCGGCAATGCCTTCTTCTGCGGTTCCTTTACCAAATAGCGTCCGGGCAAAGCGCGCAAACTGTGTCGGGTTTTGGCTGTGATACCACTTCATCCACGCAGGCATGATCACCGACAATCCCGCCCCGTGCGGGACGTTAAACAACGCCGAAAGTGAGTGTTCAATCATGTGGTTAGGGTAGCTGAAGCCCGAGGTCCCGGCATAAGTTAGCCCATTTAGCGCCAGCGTGGACGCCCAGGCAAATTCGGCACGGGCGTTGTAATCTCCCGGATCTTTTAACAACATTTCTGTTGTCTCCAGCACCGTGGCAATCACTGTCTCAACGAGACGCGACTGGATTTTTGGTTGTACCGCTGCGGTGAAATAGCCTTCAATCGAATGGGCGATAATGTCGGCGGCGGAATAGACCAGATAATCACGGGAAACGGACTGCATTAGCGCCGGATTGACGACAGAGACCTTCGGAAAGGTATGTACAGAGTGAAGAGCAAACTTCTCCCGGGTGACGTCATTGGTGATGACAGCGCCGCTGTTCATTTCGCTCCCGGTTGCCGCAAGCGTCATAATCGAAAACACCGGTAATGCCGCATTGATCTGCCCTTTGCCAATAAATAGATCCCAGACATCCCCATCATACAAGGTACCTGCCGCAATGGATTTGGCGCTATCAAGCACCGAACCGCCGCCCACGCTCAACACCGCATCAACCTGATGCTCCCGCGCTACCTGAATACCTTCCCGGACCTTTGAGAGTAACGGGTTACTGACGATGCCGCCAAACTCAACATAGCGGATCCCATGCTGAGTCAGGTTCTGGCTAATCGTCGCAAACAAGCCATCGCGTTTGATGCGCTCGCTGCCGTAAGCCAGCAGGACATTTTTGACGTTATGTTCAGCCAGAATCTGGCCAATAAGCTTTTCTTTGTCTGAGCCAAACTCAATACGGGTCGGATTATAAAAACTGAAGTTATCCATCTCACTGCCTCTCTGAAATTAAGTCCCGATATTTGCGAAGTGCCACTACTATAAGAAAATGATTTGCAACCAACTAGACAGCAAATGGGTGAATCAGTTACAACTAAATGATGTAAATAAGTGGATGCGACCATGATTAATGAATTGCGCTCTATGACGACATTTGTCCGGACAGTTGAGCTGGGAAGCCTGAGTAAAGCCGCAGATGCTCAGCAGATATCACCCCAGGCGGCGAGCAAGGCCTTAAAACAACTGGAAACGCATCTGGGGGTGAGGTTGTTCCACCGCACCACTCGAAATATGTCATTAACGGAGGAGGGACAACGTTTCTTTGAAGCGGCAAAGCCTGCATTAATGGGGCTGCAACAGGCGCTGGCGACGGTGCAACAGACCCGCGAGGAGTTTGCCGGACCGTTACGTATCGTCGGTCCCCGTTCAGTTGTTCAGCAGATTATTAAGCCCGTGCTGATTGAATACAGCCGCCTCTACCCGGAAGTTCAGCCCGATGTGCAACTTGATGACGGGATAACTAACTGGGTTGAGAAGCGAGTGGATGTCGGTTTTCGTATCAGCGTTTCACCACAGGAAGGGCTGATTGCCCGTCGCTTGTTCCCCCTACAGTTGATCATTTGTGCTTCGCCAGCCTATTTGCGTAAATATGGCGTACCGAAAACGCTGCACGATCTCAGTGCCCATCGGTGTAGCGTGTTTCGCCATGCCGCAACCGGGCGCCTGATCCCCTGGACAGTGAAGTCCGGGGACAATGTGCAGGATCATCATGTTAACCCTGCCATGTCGACCAATGATGAGATGCTGGAGTTACATGCTGTATTGATGGGCGAGGTCATTGCGCAGGTGGCCGGGCCGACGGCGGCGCAATACATACGGTCTGGTCAGCTTATTCCATTGTTGACAGATAACATCGCTGATATTCACAGTTTATTTTTATATTACGGAAGCCGTATCGCGCAACCACTGAGGGTTCGTCGATTCATTGACCTCACAATAGAACGTCTGGGTAATATGAATAACTTAAATTTATCAACAGAGGAACTAAACAAAGCTCATATTCAAGGTTTGCCTGTATATTAATCAGGCCCCTGAAAATGTGGATTAAAATCAAATACTGCATAATGTTAAACAATGCTGAGGATATCATTTTAAATATCACGGACATTTTAACTTTGCCCTGCCCCGGACATCTGAACTTAGCTTTGACAAATGTCGTAGCAGTTAAGTTGTAACATCTGGCCTGACCTAAGTTCCCCATCAAAGGATTCTGATGACGGATCATGCAGCGACATTTTTACTTTAGATGAAGTCAACCGACTCAAAATCATTCAAGACGTTGTTGACCGGCGGCTGACTACTCAGATGGCCGCGCAGCGTCTGGGTATTTCCGACCGCCAGTGCCGACGCCTTCTGTTGCGTTACCGTGAATCTGGCCCGCCTGGTATGGCTAACCGCCGTCGAGGAAAACTCAGCAATAACCACTGGCCTGATGGCCTTGCACAATATGCGCTCAATATTATCCGTGAGCGCTATACCGACTTTGGGCCGACGCTGGCGTGTGAGAATCTCGCAGAACTGCACGATGTTCACCTGTCCAAAGAGATTGTCCGTTCACTCATGGTCAAAGCCGGTCGCTGGCTCCCTCGCAAACAACGTGCGCCGAAAATTCAGCAGCCACGTTATCGCCGGGCCTGCTGCGGCGAACTGATCCAGATTGGTGGCTGCGATCATCACTGGTTCGAGAACCTTGCGCCCGCCTGTACCGCACTGGTCTATGTCGACGATGCGATGAGCTGCGTGATGCAGCTTCGATCTGTAAAATCAGAATCATCATTCACCTATTTGAGAGTGGCAAGGCCATCGGGAAATACATAGAGGTCTGGCACTATCCGGATGCACGAAAAGAACTAACTCAGGCTTAACGGCGTTGCTCTTCCCTACTCCACTTATGATCGCTGTCGGAAGTCGACCAAAGAGCATAAGCGCCATAGAATGAAATCTGCTTTATAAATGCTGTATACCGGTAAGCTGTCAGATGACCAAAAAGATTTACACCGCAGAAGAAAGGTGAAAACGCGCTGGCCCTTTTAAGGAAAAACTCAACGTTTTACAATAGCGCTACGGTCTTAACAGAGGAAAAATAGTATGTTGTTCTGGAAAAAGATGGTGCAAAGAATCGACGTTTTTGCTGCGTTGCTCGCACCACGCTACTTCCGGGTGTAAACCTAATGAGCCCGATAAGTACGGCGCTATCGGGCACAGATACCAGCTTAACGTTGGCAGGATCTTTTTCGGCGCAACCTGCATATATGTAATATTTCCCCCCACATGCGCAGCAAGGTAAACCGGTGAACCAGAGGATATTGCCAGCGGAGTAAGGTCAGAAACATAGGGCCTCCCGTTTTGTATCTCTCAGGCCAATGCTAACGAAACGTTGGCAGTAAACCAAAAACATCCAGCACCACCGTCAAGTAAACAATGCCTCCACAGACGATAATCAGATTGAGAACGACATTACTGCATGGCGCGGTATATATCGCAGTGGCGAAACGTCGACGCGCGGCCTTCACCAGGAACGGCGGCAGGATCACGCTCCAGATAGTAAACGCCAGTCCAGCGTAGCCAATCGCATGGACAAAGCCATTCGGGAAAAAGACACAGACGGCGGCCGGTGGAAAGTAAGTCACTAGCGCGGTTTTCAGGCGCCCCATGCCGTTATCCTGGAAGTGGAATAAATCAGCAATGTAATCAAACAGGCCAAGCGTTGCCGCCAGTAGAGAGCTGGCCACGGCGAAGTTACCGAAAAAAGTGAGGATCAGATCCATATAACGGCTGGAAAACAGGCCGCTGATCGCCTCGACAAAAACATCAATATTACCCCCTTTAGCAATGATCGGCGGAAATTCTGCGCGACTGATATTGCCCATGGTCACCGCCAGCCAGAAGACATATAGCAGGACGGCGAACAGTGTTCCTATAATAATTGATCGCGTAATATTATGAATGCCGTCCGTGCCATATAGCTTAACCAGGCTGGGTACATTGCCGTGAAAACCAAATGAAATGATGCAAAATGGTAACGTCATCAGGATATACGGCGCATATTGCGCATTGGGTAATGCAAACGCCACGCTGTCCACCAACTTCGCCACTTCAATGTGCCCAACCAGTCCAGAAAAGGTGGCAAAAAAAGCAACAAACTTACCAATGATGAGAATAGTGGTGATCCGACCGACTAACAGTGAGCTATACCACGCGATCGCGCCGACCAGGATACTTACAACAATCACGGAAATACTGGCAGGCAAACGAAAATTGCTGTATTTAAACACTGTTTGAGCCATTACCGCGGACGATCCGGAAATATAGGCATAGGTCAATATATATAGAACGAAACCAAAAGCGATACCGACAACCACGTTCCATTTTTGACCCAGCAAATCCTGAGTAAAAGTATTGAAACTGGCACCCGCGCCGTAGTGAAGATTCACTTCAACCAGCATCAGTCCAGTTAATAACATCATAACGGCAACAGCAAAAAGAATAACAGTGGCACCGGGGAACCATACCCCAGACATGGCAATAGGTAGAGAGAACATCCCACCACCAACCACGGTAGCAATGACGAGCATCGTACCGCTGGTTAGGCCGGGAGTACCACTCTGTCGTTCAATGGTATTAATATCCATAATAAATGTTCCTGTTGACTAATATTTATAATTACGGCTGTCATGTATACATCTTCGGATAATAAGATATTGAAGTCAGGTTTGTATTTGTTATATATAACACGATTACAGAAAGTGAAATAACCTTCTGTAGCGGAGAATAAAGACCAAAAAGCCCCATCTATTGATGGGGCCAGTCAGAACGTTTAGATATAATCAAAACGAGCAGTAAAGAAACGAAGCTGCTTAGGTTCATAAATAAACTTCAGTCCACGGATATCTTCTTTGTGCTGGTAGAGTTTAATAATACCGTCCGCCACTATATCCATATGCGCATAAGTATAGACACGACGCGGGATGGTCAGCCGGACCGTTTCCAGTTTCGGACGGTGGTGATCGCCCGTCTCTTTGTTTCGACCCGCAGAGATAATGCCGCGCTCCATGCTACGAACGCCGGTTTCCATGTAGATACTTGCCGCAAGACTCTGCGCCGGGAACTGGTCCTGTGTCAGATGTGCGCAGAAGCGTCGGGCATCCAGGAATACAGCATGGCCGCCAATTGGTTCAACGATCGGCACGCCAGCCGCTTTCAATTTATCGCCCAGGTAGCGAACCTGCTTCACACGATGCTCAATGTACTCAAACTGCATCGCTTCGCGCAAACCGATCGCCATAGCTTCCATATCACGCCCAGCCAGACCGCCATAAGACGGCATCCCTTCGTAAACGACCACCAGTTCTTTTGCCGCAGAGAACATCTCATCATCGTTCATGCACAGGAATCCGCCGATGTTAACCAGGCAATCTTTTTTGCCGCTCATGGTGCAACCATCAGCATAGCTAAACATCTCATGAACGATATCTTTGATGCTCTTGTTTTCGTACCCTTCTTCCTGCTCTTTAATGAAGTACGCGTTTTCAACGCAGCGGGTCGCATCATAGAAAATTTTAATACCGTGTGCGTGAGTTAGTTCACGGACTGCACGCATGTTGGCCATGGAAACGGGCTGTCCCCCTGCCAGGTTCACGGTGACGGCCAGACAGATATAGGCAATATTTTCAGCACCCTTTTCGTCAATCAACTTCTGTAATTTTTTAAGATCAATATCACCTTTAAAAGGGATATTTAAATCTGCATCGTGCGCTTCGTCACGAACGATATCCACAAACGTCGCACCATTCTTTTCCTGATGATAACGCGTCGTAGTAAAGTACATATTACCAGCAACATATTGCCCTGGCTTAATAGCCAACTGAGACAACAAGTTTTCTGCACCACGTCCCTGGTGAGTAGGAACAATATGCTTAAAGCCAAAAAGCTCCTGAACGGTTTTTTCCAGATGATAAAAGTTTTCGCTGCCAGCATAAGCCTCGTCACCGATCATCATCCCGGCCCACTGCTTATCGCTCATCGCATTGGTGCCGCTATCTGTCAGCAGATCAATATAAATATCTTTGGAATTTAACAGGAAAGTATTGTAACCCGCTTCCTGCATTTTCTGAATGCGTGCATCACGAGAAATCATCGATACAGTTTCAACGCTTTTAATACGGAAGGGTTCTGCCGGATAATTCATGTTATTTCTCCAGTTAACAGTGTTCATGTTCGTATTAATGTGAGGTAAAACATGCCCGTTTCATCAGTGAACGCTGATGAAATATTATTTACCGCCTCCGGTAGCCGGGGGCGGATGTAATTTAAGGGCACTATGCAAGAATTTATTGATGAAGGGAATACTTAGAGCGACATTCAATGACGGTCTTAATTTAATAAGCTGTAAAAGTGAGTGATATAAATCACATGGTTTCTTGTTAACCATTCATATTCAATGAGTTATTTTTTTCACTTTTATTTAGAGTTTGAGGTTCTCCACAATTGATGTGCTTCCGCTCTGAAAACTTTACTTTCCAGCCTAAGTAACTCATGTCCTGGTAAATGAGTACCCATACAGTTTGTGCGAGAATGATCACTCTGTGGGCTTATTTTTGTGACTGAAATCACTATTATCGTAACGAAAAGTGTACACTTAAGCGTTGTTTCACAGATTGTGATTTGCTTCCGTGAATTTCATTGCAAATTCTGGACTGTTTTTGGAAATAGCATTTATTGTCAGCCACTCCCGCCTAACAAATCTGCGATAAACATGCCGGCCCTGCAGCGTTGTGCGACGAACTTGTGCTGCAGAATGTTTTGATCGGGAACGCTATATGCTGAGCTGAAACACGGTATGTTTAGCTAATAATCAATTGAAAGAAGGAGCGCTTTATGACACAGCACGAACAGTTTTGTCAGGCCTGCGGAATACCGATGTCCGCACCTGATGCGCAGGGTGCCAGCGAAAAATATTGCGCCTACTGCAGCGACAGCGACGGTAATCTGAAGTCCTGGGAAGAGGCGGTATCCAGCCTGGCGGGGTTTCTCGATTCATGGCAAAAAGTTGGCAAAGAAGAATCGCGCAAGCGGGCAATACGCTATCTGACAGCAATGCCCGCCTGGGCACATAAAGCAGACGAGTAAGCCGTTTCTTCTTTATCTTTGCTGAAGGCGGACCCCCTCCCCTGAACGTGTTTGCTTTGTATCGTGATTTCTGAAATTGGCATACCGTGCAACAGCCCGCGACAAGCGGGCTTTTTTTATCTGAAACGTGTTACAGGCGACAAAGTTGCTGCACAAACGCAGGCACGAAACGTCACGTATTCGGTTACTGAAATGTCATCATCATTGCGTCAAAATCAATGGTCCATTTGTAGTGCCTTAAAAACTGGTGACTGAGAAAACCATCCAGAATCATACCGGATTCAGTGAAATAGAGTTGTTCCGGTAACACGCCATAAAGGCCGGTTAACCCCTTCTGATGTAAAGCGCCGACAGAAACACTGTCGATGGGCAGCCGGGTTACTGCAAAACCGCCTCCGCCAAGCCCTCCTTTGTTGTCATCCGGCGCATAGCGCTCCCCGTCCTGCAGTTTCAACCCAGCATAATTCAGTGCTTCTTTCTGCAACAAAATTGAAGCGTCCGGATCGTCAAGGCCAGAATCAAGGAAGAACGTCATACCCTCCTTACCGTTGACTGCACCTTTGACTATCATAAAATGCGTTCCTTCAAGAATGAAGGGTATATGCGAGCCATCCCGTTCGGAAACCTCACGCTGACTGATTTTCCTTCTCGGCATCAGCACCAACTGCCGCTCTGGATAATCCATCGTGGTGAGAAACTGGTGAAATACACCCGTGGATAAAATACCGTCGATATCAATTTTTTTACCCGTTCTTTCATCGGTGAAAACCCATGACTCAGGAAAATCTGCAATATCAACAGGAACATCATGTAATGTGACGTCTCCCAGACCCAATGTCTGTAGTCTGGAATGATTGATTTCTGCTGTCTTTCCGCCGGCATATGTCCCCGTGAAACTTGCCTGTGATGTAAGTCCCAGCGTCTTCGCCATTTCAGATTTGATAACAAACAAATCGGCTCCAGTATCTATGAAGACATTGACAGGTTGTCCGTTCACCATGACGGAGACTACGGGGAGATTATTCATCGAGATGAACGGAAGAACAGCCTTATCAGCTTTCCAGTCCAGTCTGTAAGGCTGGGCACTGCCGAAGGAACTCATTAAAGTCAACAGGGCTATGTCATTTTTACTGAGAGATTTCAGTTGATCATCATCGAACAATTCTCTCGCCTTTGAATACTGACCGGTCTGATAATAGATATAGAGCAACTTGATGCGACTTTTCAGGTCCCTGGCACCCTTTCGAAAAAGAGCCTCAGCCTGGACGTAATCCCCCTTTAAATAATGAACCACTCCCTGCGTATAAAGTGCATTGTTCGCATAATGCGGGTCGCTTAATAATGGTTTGAGATATTTTTCTGCTTTATCTAAATTGCCTGCTATTAGTTCATCTTGCATAAGATCCCAGAGCAGAATCTTATTAGAAGGATCCGCGGAAAGACGTCTCTCCTTTAAAGCGATACGATTTAAATACTCACCACGATCTAGCCTCTCATCGTGACTTTTCATCGAGGTGCTTGCAGTCAGTTCCGTATTGGTACCCTTCTCAGCAGCAACTGTGATTAAAGGAATGAAAGAGAAAACAAATGATAACGCCAATAGCCTTTTAAACATGATTGAAACTCCCTTCGGAAAAATCTAGTCACACTGTAGATGAGAACAAAGAAGCTTTTTTAAGTGTTATCAGAAAAAAGATTATGGGATCTCAATATATTTATTATCAAGACTGACACCAGCCCGGACTAAACTTCATCGTCCCTTATAGTCCAGTATCTCAATGCCATCAAAAGGAGATATGATCTGGTCATATCCGTCGTTATAGCGGCGAATGTAAGTATCATCGACAATATACACGCCCTCCTCTCCTGATTTCATTTTTTTGGTGCCACCAGGTAACATGTAAATGCGTTTGCCTCCAGGCGGTTCTGATACAGAATAGTAAACAGGAGAGCGATCGCCGGGCTTCCGTTTGACAGCCGTCGGTCTGTGAGTCGATTTATTTTTGTCGTTCTTATGTCCCGGTCGGGAAGAGCCTTTACGCTCTTTCTGAATGTCAGAATGTTGATTAACTTTTCCCGAACGGTCTTCTCGTGGTGCTGCTATGCCAACGCCGTTGAGGAAAAAAATAAAAAACAATATACTCAGTACTTTTCTTTTCATAAATATTTACCTTTTACGTATAACGTCATAAGGAGCATGACTCCAGGCAACACCGCTGCAAACAGCGGTGTGTTCAGGAAAGAAAAGAGCTATGGCGGCTGGGTTAATACAACCTGTTTATCTCACTCATCCTCTTTCGATGGAATATAACTAAAGAGATCGCCAGGCTGACAATCAAGATATTTGCACAGTGCATCAAGGGTTGAAAATCGAAAACCTTTAATTTTACCTTGTTTTATTAGCGAAAGATTCTGCTCGGTAATACCAATAGCATCAGCAAGCTCCTTTGACTTCACTTTCCTTGCGGCGAGTAATACATCCAGTTTTACAATGATTGCCATAAATGATCCGCCTTACAGGAAGAGTTTATTTTCTTCGTACAGAACGCTTGCCTTTTCCAGTATTTTCGCCACTGCCATCACGCACAGCGAAATAAAAATCCAGACGATATGATGTAGCTCAAATCCAAATATTATTTCACGCTCGCCAGTGGGGTTAAGCAGAGACAACCAGTAACTGAGAACAGGACCGGCAAGCAGATCCATTACCGTCCAGAGACCCAGTGAGGCTCCAACTCTGCTCATATGCTGTACCGAACGGGCAGAAAAATAGTTCCGGCGAGCATAAGCTTTAAACAAAGAGCGTAGCTGATACAGGCTGTAACAGAGAGGAGCCATAACCAGCAGACTTATCACGCCGACGCCTGCGGCCTGCCACCATGGCAACGCGCGCAGATTGACATCGAGAGCAGAAAGCCGCCGATCATCAAGCGACAGTCTTATCCCGTACAACTCATCCGCAAAGGATAATGTAGGGAAAAACAGAACAAGCGAATTCAATAAAACAACAGCAATCAACAGCATCATGGTGAATGAGACCATTCTTTGGC